>NZ_JANJFL010000019.1:0-123386 GCF_024584215.1 Pseudomonas sp. LJDD11 | reverse complement strand
CCGTTGATGAATGCCTGGGTCGGGAATTTCAATTCAGCGGCCAGCGCCTTGTATTGGTCTTTGCTCAGCAGCTCGGCCATCTCAGGCACCTCCGGTGATTTGCGCGATGTTGCGCTTGAGGGTGCTGACTACCTCGCTCAGCGCTTGTTTCTCGGCGTCGCTCAGGCCTTGCAGCGGCGCACGCACACCACCGGATTTCAGGCCTTGCAGCTCGCTGCCGTACTTGATCGACTGGACGAACTTGCCGTTTTCCAGGAAATCCATCAGCGGCATCAGTTCAGCCATGATCCGACGGCCCTTGTTGAAGTCTTTCTCGATCACACAGGCCTCAAACAGCGCCACGTGCTCACGCGGGATGAAGTTGGAGCCGGCGCAAACCCAGCTCTGCGCGCCCCAGGCAAAGAACTCCAGGGCCTGGTCGTCCCAGCCGCACGACAGCGCGATGTTGGGGTACTTCACCGCAGTGCGGTGCAGGCGGTTCATGTCGCCCGAGCTTTCCTTGATGGCGATGATGTTTTGCACATCGGCCACCGCATCGAAGAACTCGTCGTCCATGGCCACGCTCATGCGGCCTGGGTAGTTGTAGAGCATGATCGGCAGGCCGGCAGCGCGGTCCACGGCTTTGACGTGAATCGCGATTTCCTGCTGGGTCGGCAGTGCGTAAGGCGGGGTGCCGACCAGCAGCGCGTCAGCCTTGATCGACTTGGCGTGTTCGGCATAGGCCACCGAGTCTTCGGTGCGAATCGCGCCGGTGCCGATGATCAGTGGCAGGCGGCCGTTGATCACGTCCTTGGCCTGGGCAGCCAGGTCGAAGCGCTCCTGGCTGGTGTGCGCGTAGTACTCACCGGTGGAGCCGCCAATGATGATGCCGTGCACCTTCTGAGCGATCAGGTATTCCAGAACCTCGGCAAAGGCCGAAGCGTCGATCGAGCCGTCAGCCTTGAGCGGGGTGATGGCCGGAGTGTAGATGCCTTCGAATTTCATGGGGTTAACCTCCACGGGGTAAGACGCCGCGCTCATCGGCGCGGCGGGTTGTTTTTCAGGACAGCGAAGCCGCCTGCTGCAGGTTCAGCGAGCGGGTTTCAGGGGCAAGGGCAAGGGAGAACAGCAGCCCGACCAGGGTCACGGCGGCGGCGGCATACATGGTGAAACCGATGCCGTAGCTGTCGAGCGCCATAGGCACCAGCCAGGTGCCGACCGCTGCGCCGACCCGCGACAGCGAGGTGCCGACACCGACCGCGCAAGCGCGGATTTCGGTCGGAAACAGCTCATTGGGATAGACCAGTTGTAGCACCTGGGCGCCGCCGATAAATAGCGCGTACGCACCGAATAATGTAAGGATCAGGACCTGCGAAGCGTCGTGACAAGCGGCCAGGCCCAGCAGCGCGATACCCGAGAGCAGGAAGCTATAGATCAGCATGCTGCGCCGACCCATGCTGTTGATCAGGTTGGTGGCGATGACGCAGCCGATCACGAACAGGAAGGTGATGATGATCGAACCAAAGGCCGCCCAGTCACCCTTGAGGTTCAACGCCGCCAGCACCGTCGGCGCGAAGGCGTACACGGCAAACACCGGTATCACCGAGCAGCTCCAGAACATCGCGACGAACAACATGCGCTTGCCATAGCCCGAATGCAGCAGGTTGAGTACCGAGAGTTTTTTCTCTTTCGGTTGCTCAGGCAGGTTCTGCAACGAGAAGTCCGGGCCGTAGACCTGTTTGATAATTGCCTCAGCTTCGCCGGGCCGGCCTTTACCGAGCAGCCAGCGCGGCGACTCGGGGGTCCCCAGACGCACCAGAAACAGCGCCGCACCAATGATTGCCGAGCTGGCCAGCACCAGACGCCAGCCTTCTTCGCCACCGTGCCGCAAGATAACGTCACCGGACAGATAGGCCGTCGCAGCACCGGCGAACCACAGGATGGTCAGGGTCGCCAGACGCGGGCCGCGGTATTTTTTGGGCAGGAATTCGACCAGCAGCGAGGTGGCCACCGGGTACTCGATGCCCACCGCCACGCCGATCATGAAACGCAGCAGGAACAGGGTCACTTCCGACTCGACCCACAACTGCGCCACCGAGGCCAGCACGAACAGGGTCGGGCCGACGAAGAAAATGCGTTTGCGACCGAACCGATCGGTCAGCCAACCACCGAAAAAGCCGCCGAAGAAAATGCCGATCAGTGCCGAGGCGGCGATCATGCCTTGCCAGAACGCACTCAGGCCCAGTGCCGCCGTCATCTGCAGCATGCACACGCCGATGATGCTCAGAACGTAACCATCGACAAACGAGCCACCACCGGAGCGGACCGTCAGCAGCTTGTGGAACGAGTTGAGCGGTACGTCCTCGATTGAGGTATGGGGCATTGTCATTATTGTCTCCAAAAACCGTTAATTCAGGCCGAACGCACCCGTAAAGCCGAACAGCGGTTCAGCCCTGAAAATCCGTCAAGCCTTGTGAATCCGTGGAACCGGCCGTCTGGACGACCGTTGAGGCGAGCACACGATCTCCCCGCCTGCACGCTTAGCTTTCCCGTCCTGCCCGGTACTGCCCCCACATCAGGTTGAAGTTCACCCCTGCCGAGAGAAACGGCTCTGGCGGGTTGCGGTTCGGACCCGGCGAACCCAGCAGGTAATCGGTCAGGTCGTTGCGCTGCCCGGCCAGCCAGTTGGCCAGCAAGGTGCCGGTCACTGTGCCGCGGGTGATGCCCAGGCCGTTACAGCACAGCGCACCGAAAACGTTGGGCGCCAGCTCGCCGAAGTGCCCGGCGTGGTTGCGCGACAGCGCCAGGGCACCGCCCCAGGTGTATTCGAAATCGACCTGCGGCAGCATCGGAAAACGCGCCGCGAACGACGCACGGTGGCGGTTGACGAAGCGCTGCAGAGACTTCTGGTTGGCACGGCCGTCCGGGTTGAAGCTGAAACTGTTGCGGATCAGCAGACGGTTGTCCGGCGTGCGCCGCACGGTGGTCCCGAAGGTGTCGGCCGGAATCACGCCCCAATAGGGTTTGCCGCCCAGCCGCTGCTGTTCTTCATCGGTCAGGGTGCGGGTGATGCTGGCGTAGGTGAACACCGGCAGCATGCGGCCTTTGAGAAAGCCAAAGCTCATGCCGAACGCATTGTTGGTCAGCACCAGTTTGTCGGCGGTGATACTGCCGTGGGCATGGCGCAGCACAATCTTGTCGCCGTACTCCACATCGGTGATTGGCGTGTGTTCATATAAGGTGACGTTGGCCGGCAGCGTGTCGGCCAAGCCTTTGACCAGCGCTGAAGGCTGGATCAGCACCGTGCCCGGAGTGAACAGCGCCTTGCGATAGAAATGCGTGCCGATGTGCGCAGGGATGTCGGCTTGCTCGATCACCTCGTAAGGCTGGCCGAGTTTGTCCAGACCACGACGGTAGGCATCCAGCACCGCAATACCACGGTCCTCCACTGCCGCCTGATACTTGCCGCAGGCTTTCATCTGGCAATCGATACCATGCTGCTCGACCACCTCACGCAGCAACGACTGGCCGGAGAGGTTGAGCTTCATGTTGATATTGGCGGTGTCCAGATCACCGATGTAGTCATCGGCACCAATGTCGTGGGGCAGGTCGATGGCGAACCCGGCGTTACGCCCGGAGGTGCCAAAGCCGACTTCCTGGGCTTCGACCAGCACGATTTCGTCATGAGGAAAATTCAATGCCAGTTGCCGGGCAGCCGCCAGGCCGGTAAAGCCGGCACCCACCACCACCCAACGCGCAGAACTCTTGCCGGCATGTGCAGGCGTTGGCTGGCGCTTGCGGCTGAGGTGATACCAACCGCAGGTCGTATCGTCTGCGGGCAGATGAGTTACTTTCGTCATTGCTGGGACCTGCGCTTTATTGTTCGATTGGTCTGGCCTGCTATGCCGCCAGGTGTCGCTACTCAATAGGTAAACGCCACCGAAGCGGCCATGGGTGTGGCGTATTCGGCCATGCGCCGTCTGGACAGCTCGAAATGCTCGCCCACCACTACCGCTGCCCTGGCGGCGTCGCGCTGCTCGATGGCGTCGATCATCTGGTCATGCTGCTTGCAGGCCAGTTGCAGGTCGCGCTGCATGTCATCGGTACTGGGGTGGCGGTAGAAAATCCGCCCGAGCCGCGCATGGTCGATCAGCAAGCGGCGCAGGCTGGGCAGCAAATAATCGTTGTGGGCCATCTTGCCGATTTCCAGATGGAAGGCATCGTTGTGGATAACCCGCGCATCGACGTCGTTGTCCACGATGGCCTGGCGAAACTGTTGCTGAATACCTTTGAGCACCCCGATCTGCGCTGCACTGGCATGACTGGCCGCCAGTTGCGTGGTGGCGCTGTAGATCAGTGGCGCGGCCAGAAAAAAGCCGCGCAGCGACTCATGACCCATTGACGCGACCCGCGGTGCGCGCTGGGTTTCCAGCTCGATGTAGCCTTCGGCGGCAATCTGGCGCAGCAGCTCACGCACTGGCGGACGTGACAGACCGAACTCGTTGCCTAGCAACAGTTCATCAATGACCTGACCCGGGATCAGCTCCATGTTGAGGATGCGGCGACGCAGTGCATCGCCCAAGACAGCCTTACGGTCCTGGGGAGCGTCGGCGCTGGATTGATCGACTTCGGAACAGGCTTTCATGGTGATTATTCTGCTGGTCGCGGAGCATGTCTACAATTTGTCTACCAAATATAAGAGCCCGTAAGACAATGTGTCTACATCGTTTTCCGCGGGTGTCGCTCCCAGACAACAGCGCTTCTTGCCGAAGCCTGTCAAACCAATGAAAAATCAGCAGGTCGCTGAAGAACGCCGCTCATCGATGTCGGTTTGGGAGCGTTTTCAGCGCGGACTGAAGCGCTTTTCAAACTGCCCGGCACCGGCTTTGAGCAGGCCGGCCTGCACCAGCAAGGGAGTGATGGCCGCGTCAGGCTGTACCTGACCGCTGAGCTGCAGGCGTTGCTGCACAGGTTGCATACGGGCCTGCAGGTGATGTTCACCAGCGCGCTCGATCTCGGCCAGCAGTTGCAGACCTTGCTGGCAAGTGGCCGAGACCCGGGCACTGCCCAGGGTCAACGACCAGGGCGCCAGCATCGCGAGCTGCTGCCCGCTCAGTTCACCCTGGCTGTCGATACAACGGCTGCCGCGCGCCTCGAATTGCAGCGCGCCCTGCCACTGGCCATCGAGCAGGTAGTCGCTGCGGGTAGTGGCCTGCGCCGGGGCAGGTTGCAAGCGGGCTTGCCAACGCCACGGCCAGCCCTCGACACGCAAGGCCCAGGCTTGCTGCTGAAGGCCGGCATCGACCTGCAATTGGCGCTGCAACGGGCGCAGTTGCCAGCTCAACGGCCCGACCAGCCCCAGCCGCTCGATACGCCCATGCCACAGGCTGCCGCTGACCTGTTCAGGCTGCCAGCCCGGCGCCCAGTCGAACCCGCGCAACACCCAACTGGCGGGCAGCTTGACCAGCAGGGTCAGGGCGAACACCAGCACACCTGCGCACCACAGGCCACGACTCAAGGTTGCGCCCCGCTGCGGCTGACATCCAGATTGAACACCAGCCCCGCACCGCTTTGCTCCAGGCTCCAGCGCAGCGGCCGGGCGCCCTGCTCCTGAACACCGCGCATCAGTTGCGCAAGCTTCTCGGCGCGCGACACCTCGCCGCGCACCTGCCAGACTTCGCCACGCTGTTCGACGGCGGTCAGGGTCACGCCACGGGCGCTGGCCAGTGCCTGCCAGCGCTCATTGCTCAACCCGTCGCCGCGCTGCAACAGCCGCGCCTGACCGGCCAATGCCTGCCAATGCTGCACGGACCGGACATAGTCGACCAACGGCCGGCCCAGCAATACCAGCACCAGCGTCAACACCACCACCCAACCGCCCAGCAACAGATAACGGCGCGGCGCTGGCAGCGCGGCATAGCCTTGGGTCAGGCGCTGCAACAGATCATTCATGGCTGGGCTCCCAGATCGAAACGCACGCTCAGCAGCGCGCCGTTTTCACTCGGCTCGGCACTGGCGGTGGCGCCAGCCGCTTTCGCCAGGCTTTGCCAATGGTCGGCCGCAGGCCGCGTGGCATTGCCACTCAACACCAGCCGCCAGGTACGACCATCGAAGTAACTGCCTGATACGCCCCAGCCCTGCTGGCTGCCCAGCCAGTTGCCGATGGCCTGTTCAAGCATCACCAGTTGCTCTTGCCGCACCCGCCAGTCGGTCTGTTCGCTCTGTAAGCGCGCCAGCTCACGACTGGCCTGACGGGTATTGGCCACCGGACCGGTCAGCGCCTGGACCTCGGCCTTCCAGCCCGGCACCTGGCCGAGCCACTGCACCAGGCTCAGGCTTGCCCAGCCAAGGCCCAACACCGCCGCCACCGCCAGCAGACGGCGTTGCACAGGATTGAACAGCGCGGTTCTGGCGCGCCGCACTTGGCGCACGTCCAACAGGTTCGGCAAGCGCTGTAAATCCGCGTACTGCGGCGGCCAGTCGCCGTGCATGCAGGCGTCGCTGCGCCAGCCTTCAGGCGGCTCGCCCAGCGCGTCTGGCCACACCAGCCACTGCTGGCGTCCTTGCTCATCGGCGCGCACCAGATAGCGCGCATCATCACGAACCCAGCAACGCACCTCACCAGCATCTGCCAGAGGCATCAGTTGCGGTTCGGCCCATAGATACTCAGGCGCGATACCCAGTTGCTCGGCCTCGCTCAGCCATTGCTGAACCTGCGCCTTGTTGACCACCAGCAATTGCAGGTGCCCGGCGCTGCGCGCCAGGCAATGCACCTGCACCTGCTCCGGCGGTTGCTGCAACTGATCTTCAAGCAACAGCGGCCATTCATGACGCTTGAGCCCAGGCGGCGCTGCGACCTGAAAGTGGCTGCAATGCATCGCCGGAATCAGCAGCGCCACCCGCGCCGCTTGCAAAGTATCGGCCGGTGGCGGCCAGCTGCCCTGTTGATTACCCGGTACACGCCGCCACTGCCAGCCGCCAGCTTCGGGGCGTACCAGCAGCCAGGCACATGGCTTGCGGCGGCCGGGCGACAGGCGCTCAAACTGATTAATGAGGGCTGTTTTCAAGGCGTGAGATCCGCAAGATTAAAGGTGCATACATAAGGTGACCCCTGATAGTCGAACGCCAGCCGCACGCCGCGCGTCGGTGATGCGGCGACGCTGGAAGGGAACGCCAGCCAGCGATTGCCCTGATAGAAACTCCACTGCACCCGGTCGACGCCCTCCAGCTGCTCACGGCGTTGCCAGCGCGGCGCAGCAACCGCGTACAAGTCTTGCGAAGTGGCCACGCTCAGGCGCCTCTCGCGTTGTTCATACAACAGCCGCTGACGCTCCTGACGCGACGCAGCACCCGCTTCGGGCCAGGCGCTGAGCGCTACCCAATCCAGCTGGTTGGCAGCGGGTTGCCAGTCCAGTGCGTAAAGCGGCAACGGCAGGCGCTGTTCATAGAGCTGGCGCACGATCAGGCTGTCGAAACGCCGCTCCAGCGCCAGACAAAACTCCAGCACCTGTGGCTGCTCGCTCGCCTCGCCCAGCCGCTCACGGACCTTGCTCCAACCGTTGACCAGCGCCGCCAGCACCACGCCCAATACTGCGGTCAGCGCCAGCGCCACCAGCAGCTCGATCAAAGTCAGGCCGCGCGCATGCTTCATCGTGGCCGTACCAGAAACAGGCTGAACTGGCCCAACGGCTCACGCTCGTCGCGACTGGCGAATAAAGTCAGTTCACCACGGCGCAGGTCACGCACGCCGGTCATGCCCAGTTCCAGACGCCAGTGGCAGGTCTGGTTGCCCTGCTGCAACTGGCCCTGCACCTGATTGGCCGCCGGCCAGTACTGCTCGACACTGAAACGTGCTTCCAGCTCCCGGGCGCACAGGCTGCCGAGCCGATGCTGCTGCACCGCCTGATGCACCGCGATACGCTGACGCAGCATCTGGCTGACCATCACCGTCATCACCGCGGCAATACCCAGTGCGACCATGACTTCCAGCAAGGTGAAGCCGCGCTGCCGTTTCAACGAGGTGCTCACAAGGCGTCGCCTCGCAGCAGCCGGTTGTCACTGCTCCAGCGCCAACTCTGCTGCCCGGCCGGCCACTGCCAGCGCAGGCTCACCGGGGTGGCCACACCTGCCGGGGTAAAGATCACCTGCGGCTCGCCGGACGCAGGCCAGTCGGCGCGCAATTGCGCCGGCCAGGCTGAGGACCGCCACGGTTCAGCCCGCCACTGGCCCTGCTGCCAGCGGACGAATTCGGGCTGGCGGCCATTCCAGCGCAGTCCGCTCAACTGCCCGCTATGCCGGGCCACCGCCGCCTGCTGCTGCGCCTGGGCGGCCAACTGATCCAGCGCCTGTAACGCCGCGCCCGGCCCGCCATTGAGCCAGGCCACACTCAGGCCACTGAACAGGCCGACGATCAACAGCACGACCAGCAGTTCCAATAGCGTGAAGCCGCGGCTGCGCGTCACCGTTACAGGCTCCAGTTACCAATATCGCTGTCGGTGCCTTCGCCACCCTCGACACCGTCGGCGCCCAGCGAGTAAATGTCGATGCGCCCGTGCTGACCCGGTGCGCGGTAGCGGTACGGGTTGCCCCACGGATCATCCGGCAGGCGACGAATGTAACCATCGGCGCGCCAGGCACGGGCCAGTGGCTCTACGCTCGGCGCCTTGACCAGTGCGCTCAGGCCCTGCTCGCCGCTGGGGTAACGCAGGTTGTCGAGGCGGTACATGTCCAATGCCTGCTCCAGGGTCGACAGGTCGGCCAGCACTTTCTGGCGCATGGCCTTGTCCTGGTTGCCGAGCACGCTGGGCGCGACCACGGCGATCAGCAGGCCGATGATGAAAATCACCACCATGATTTCCATCAGGGTGAAACCGCGCTGGTTGCGGGAACGAGGCATAACAAAAGTCTCCATGAATCAGAAGGACAGGCCCTGGTTGAGCTGCATGATCGGCAGCAGCACGGCGAGGACGATAAACAGCACCACCGCGCCCATCACCAGGATCATCAGGGGTTCGAACAACGCCATGAGTGTGTCGACCTGGCGGGTGAAGCCACGCTCCTGGTTATCCGCGACCCGTTCGAGCATGTCGGGCAGCGTGCCGCTGGCCTCGCCGCTGGCAACCATGTTCAACAGCAGCGGCGGGAAATGCCCGGCGCCGGTCAAGGCACGGTGCAGGCTGACCCCGCCTTCGACCTGGGCCTGGACGCTCTGCAACGCGCGGTGCACCTCGCGATTACCGACCGTGGCGGTGGCGACCTGTAAAGCCTCCAGCAGCGGCACGCCGCTGCCGGCCAGAATCGCCAGGCTGCGCGCCAGCCGGGCGCTTTCCAGCACACCTAGCAGCTCGCCGACCTGGGGCCAGCGCAACAGCGAGCGGTCCAGGCGCAACCGCCAGTGCGGCTTGCGCAACAACCAGCCAGCGCCCGCACCACCGAGCACCAGCAGCCCGAGCAACCACGGGCCGGCCCACACCAAAGCGTCACTCAGGCCGATCAGCAGCCGGGTCACCAGCGGCAGGGTCTGGCCGCTGTGGTTGAACTGTTCGGTGAGCTTGGGCACTACGAAGGTCATCAAGCCCATCACCACCGCCAGCGAAACCAGCATCAGCACGGCGGGATAAATCATCGCGGTGCGCGCCTTGTGGCGCTGGCGCTGGACCTGCTCCAGATGCTCGGCCAGACGCTCCAGCACCGGCGCCAGCTTGCCAGAGCGTTCGCCGGCCTCGACCAGCGAGCAATACAGGCCATCGAACAGGCCACCCTGACGGCGCAGGCTCTGGGCCAGACTGTGACCTTCAGCCAGCGAGCCACGCACCGCCACCAGCAGGTTGCGAATCGCTGGCTGTGCCAGTTGTCGCTCCAGCGTGCCCAGAGCATCGACCAGCGCAATGCCGGCGCTGGACAGGGTCGCCAGTTGCCGGGTCAGTTCACATAGCTGGCCATGATTGAGCCGCTGGCTGCGCGGCAGCCGGGTGCTGGCAGCCTGCACCTGCAGGCTGCGGGCGAACAGGCCCTGTTCGCGCAGCAACTGCCGGGCATGCCGTTCGTTCTCGGCTTGCAGGCTGGCTTTGCGCAGACGGCCGGCCTGGTCCAGCGCCTGATAGGAATAAGTCGGCATCGGTCAGCCCCGTACCGCGCGCAGCACTTCGGCCAGGCTGGTCTGAGCGCTGCGCAGACAATCGCTGGCCATGGCCGCGAGGGTCTGGCGCTTGCCCTTGAGGTAATCGTGCATCGCCACCTCACTGGCGCCGTCGTACAACAGACGAATCAGGCCGTCGTCCAGTTCGATGAACTCATACAGGCCAATTCGCCCGTCGTAGCCACTGCCTTGGCACTGCTCGCAGCCGACGGGATGGTAGCTGTGGGTCAGCTCGGCCAGTTCCGGCCATAGTTCGCGCTCGGCCGGCTGCAAGGGCTGCGCGGTCGCACAGTGGCACAGCCGACGTACCAGCCGCTGGGCCATCACGCCCTTGAGGCTGGAGGCAATCAGAAACGGCTCGACCCCCATGTCCCGCAAGCGTGTCACCGCCCCCACCGCGCTGTTGGTGTGCAGCGTTGAGAGCACCAGATGCCCGGTCAGGCTGGCCTGCACGGCGATCTGTGCGGTTTCCTGGTCGCGGATTTCACCGAGCATGATCACGTCCGGGTCCTGACGCAGAATCGCCCGCAGACCACTGGCGAAGGTCAGCCCGGCGCGCGGGTTGATCGCGGTCTGGCCGATGCCGGTGATCGCGTATTCCACCGGGTCTTCGACGGTGAGGATATTGCACGAGCCGTCATTGAGACTGTTGAGGCTGGCGTACAGCGTGGTGGTCTTGCCCGAGCCGGTCGGCCCGGTGCTGAGCACGATACCGTTGGGTCGTGCCAGACAGGCGCGCAAGCCGCGCTCGACAGCTGCGGGCATGCCGAGGTTGGCAAGGTCCAGCAGGCTGGCCTGCTTGTCCAGTACCCGCATCACCACCCGCTCGCCGTGAATGCCCGGCAAGGTCGAAACCCGGATGTCGACTTCACGGCCTGCGGCGCGCAGGGTGATACGGCCATCCTGGGGCTGGCGCTTTTCGGCGATGTCCAGCCGCGCCATGACCTTGATCCGCGACACCAGCATGGCCGACAAGGCCCGCGGCGGACGCAGCACTTCGCGCAGATGACCATCGACCCGCAAACGGATCACCAGGCTGGCTTCAAAGGTCTCGACATGAATGTCCGAAGCCTGCAGCCGCAGCGCTTCGCCAAACAGGCCGTTGATCAGGCGGATCACTGGGGCGTCGTTGTCGTTTTCCAGCAAGTCCTCGATCTTCGGCAGCTCGCTCATCAGGCTGTCGAGATCAACCTGGGCACCGATGCCTTCGATCAGCGCTGCGGTGGCCGACTCTGCGGCCTGGTACAAGCCGCCCAGCCGCTGCTCGTAATCGGTGGCGCTCAGATGCTCGACCGCCGTCGGCCGACCATGCACGCGCAGCACTTCCTGCAAGGTGTCGGTATCGGCCCCGGCGCGCAGCCATAACTGCCAGCCCTGCTCGGTCGGCACCCGGGCAACGCCGGCTTGACGTGCCAGGCGGTAAGCCAGCAGACCACTCACCAGCTCACCTGGCCCAGCCGCTCGCGGCTCGACGGGAACAACTGCAACAGGTTGTCGCTGGCCTTGCGCTCGGACAACGCCAGGTTGGTCGTGGTTTTGAGGTTCTGGTACTTCTCGCTACTCAACTGCGCCAGGGTCTGGTCGTCACGAACAATGCGCGGGCGGATAAACACCATCAGATTCTGTTTGACCCGCTGGCTGGCGCTGGAACGAAACAGCCGGCCGACCCCGGGAATGTCACCCAGCAGCGGCACCCGCTGGTCGCTGTCGGTGGTCTCATCACCAATCAGCCCGCCCAGCACCACCAGGCCGTTGTCGGCGACCATCACCTTGGTCTTGATCTCGCGCTTGTTGGTAATCACATCGCTGGCCGCTGCGCTTTCGGCAATCGAGGAGACTTCCTGAACGATGTCCATGCGCACGGTGTTGTCGATGTTGATCTGCGGCTTGATGCGCAGCTTCACCCCCACTTCACGACGCTCGATGGTCTGGTAGGGGTTGGCGTTGTTCTGGGTCACCGAACCGGTGACGAACGGCACTTCCTGGCCGACCAGGATCGACGCCTCAGCGTTATCCAGGGTCAGCAGGGTCGGGGTCGAGAGCAGGTTGAAGCCGCTCTGGCCTTTGAGCGCGTTGATCAGGGCGATGAAGTTCAGCCCGCCGCCGATATGCCCGACCCCGGCAGCGGCGCCCTGCACGCCCGAGAGCAATTGCGCCAGCCCGGTGCTGTCGCCACTTTGCGCCAGCGCGCCGACAGCGGCCACGCTTGGCGTAGTGCCGCCCGGAAAATTGATCGTGCCGCCGCCCAGGCTGTCGTGCTGGAACAGCCACTGCACGCCAAGCTCTTGCACGCGGGTGTCGGTCACCTCGGCAATGATCGCCTCGACCACCACCTGGGCGCGGCGAATGTCCAGTTGCTCGACGATACTGCGATAGGCCGCCAGTTCACTGTCGGGACCGACCATCACCACCGCGTTGGTGCCCTCTTCATATTCCATGCGCACGCCGTTGCTGCTGACCACCAGCGGCTTCTCGCCTTCGGCGGCCGTACCGGGCGGCGCTGCGCTGTCTTCCTGACCCAGGCCGCGCAGCACCTTGACCACCTCGGCTGCATTGGCGTGGCGCAGGTACATCACCACCGTATTGCTGCTTTGCAAGGCATCACGCGGTTTGTCCAGTTGCCGCAACAGGGCCCGCACGCGCTGGCGGCTGTCGCTGCTGCCGCGCACCAGCAAGGCGTTGCTGCGCGGGTCGGCGACCACCTGGGCACTGTCGGCGCCCTGTTCACGAGCCAGCAGCCGCGTCATCAGTTGTGCGGTGTCATTGGCACTGGCGTGCTTGAGGGCCATGACCTCCAGCGGTTCCTGGCTGACCTGATCGAGCTGCACCAGCAGGTTGTCGATGCGGTCCAGGTTGCTGCGCCAGTCGGTAATCACCAGCAGGTTGGCCGACGGATACGGCGTGATGACCCCGACTCGCGGGTCGATCAACGGCCGCAGGATATTGAGCATCTGTTCACTGGCGGCGTTACGCACATTGAATACCCGGGTGGCCATGCCGTCGTTGGCCTTGCCGTTGCTGCGCTTGGACTCCACCGGCACCGGCTCAAGGCGCGCCGACTCATCCGGGACGATCTTCACACTGCCGTTGGGCAAGTCCACTGCGGCAAAGCCCTGGGCACGCAATTGCGCAAGAAAGATCGCATAGATCTCGTCACTGCCAAGCATCTCGATGCTGCGCACCGTGACCTTGCCCTTGACCCGCGGGTCGATGATGAACGTGGTGTTGGTGATGCGCGACACGCTGTCGATGAACTCCGACAGTTCGGTGTCGACGAAATTGACCTCGTAGACCGGCTCTTCTTCAGCGCCGGCCTGGCCCACGCCCAGCAGGCAGCACAGCAGGATAATGCGCAGGGGATGACGAAAGTGCTTGATGATCATGTTCAGCCCTGTTGCTTGATGCCAAATGGAGGACGCTGCGCCGGCCACGGCAGCCGCTCGCGCTGGCCGTGGTTGTCGAAGATCAGCCCGCGTTCGTCGATGTCTTGCAGCACGATACCGGGGGCCAGCCGCTGACCACGGCTGAGGGTGCGCTGGCGCTGTTCGAAGCGCAGCACCACCACGGTGGCCGCCAGGTCACGGCTCTTGAGGCCGCCGATGTATTCGATCGGCAGGCGGGTCAGCGGCAAGTCGCCGGAGGTCACCGCCTGGCTGTGCCAGTGCTCGCTCAACAACTGCGGCAGCGGCGCCAGCGTGACCGGCGCGGCGGCGCTGGCGCTCTTGCTGCTGATCTGCAACACACACTGCGCCGCCAGCCAGCCGCACAACGCAACCAGCAGCAGATGACTGGCACGGGTGAGGCGGCTCAAGCGTTTGTCTCGCGCGGGTGCCAGCCAGGATGGCCCTGTACGTAACGCACCGGCGGCAGCGCCAGGCTCGCCAGTTGCCAACCGTCTGGCTGTTCGCGCAGCCAGGCTTCCAGGTGTTGCCACAGCGGCTGGCCGGCCTGGGCATCGACGCCCGGACCAAAGGTGCGGCACAGGCCTTCAGGTTCGCCCAGGCCGCTGACACGTTTGCCACTGGCGCTGTAGGTGACCTGCCAGGGCTGGCCGAACCAGCGCGGCAGGTCCTGGCTGTTATCGAGCAATAGCGGCTCACCGAACAGTTGCTCGGCGGCGTTTTCCAGCACTTGCGGCACCTGTTTGGCCGACACATCGACCACCGGCGCCGGATAGCTGCCGGTCAGGCTGAGCAGGTGTTCGCGGGTAATCATCTGCCCACGCTGCAACGGGCTGTCATACCGCAGGCCGGGCAGCAGCACCAGGCTGTCAGGCTTTTGTACCAGAGCCTGATGCAGCAAGCGGTCCCAACTGCCGCCGCGTACATCACGCCGCCAGAGCGGCTCTGGTGCCCGCGCCAGCGGCTGGTCGAGCCAGCCGGCGTGGGCCGCGCGCTGCTGCTGGGCAAGCTGGCGAATCCGCTGGGCCTCGGCCTGATCGGCCACGCTCAGCGCGCCTTCCAGCGCCGGATAAAAATGCGCGCTGAACTGCCACTGACCATTGTTTTGCTGGCAGCGAATACGAAAGGCGCCGCTGGCTCGCATGCCGCCGAAGATCACCGGCACCTGCTTGCCAGACGCTTGCAGTGCCTGCACCGGTTGCGGCCACAGGTCCTGGCCACGGGCACAGAGCAGAATATCCAGTTGGGGAATCCGTTCGGCCAGCCACAGCCCGGGGCCGGTGCCCGTGTCGGCCAGGGCAATCACCAGATCGGCTTCGGCGCGCGCCTGCTCGAACGCCGGTCGCAGGTTGTCCAGCCATTGTTGCAGCGACGGTTTTTGATCTTTCGCGTAAGGGTCGGTGACGCCCACCACCGCGATGCGCAGCCCGCCACGGCTAAAGAAGCTCACTGGCCGGGTGCCGAAACGCTGCGCGGTGTCAGCGTCCAGCCCCGCGCCCAGTACCGGATGTTTGAACTGTCGGTACAAACCGGCACAGGCTTGCGGCCAGAGCAGACGCTCGTCACTGCTGACCCGTACTTCGCTGCCCAGCAGCGCACTGCCCTGCACACCGGACAAGCCTTGGGTCAGGTACGCCAGGCCACTGCCATTCCAGCACTGGCCGTTCTCCAGAGTCAGGCTATTGCCTTCCCCGGCCTCGTTGCGCAGGCGCTGCAACACGGCGCCAAGCACCGGGTAACCGCCCGTTTGCACCTCACCGGCCTGGCTGGCATCGAGCAATGGGTCAAGCATGCGTTGCTGTGCGGATCGCGCATTGGCCCCGCTGATCCAGGGGGCCTGGCCGATCCGGGTCGCCGGGCCAAGGCGCGTGGCAGGTACTACCGGCAGGCCGGGCTGGCGTGCGTCCAGGGTATCGGCGACGTACAGCAGGTCGACCTGGCCACCCTGGCCGGCGGCCCCACCCAGCGTCGAACAGGCCGATAACCAGGGAGCCATGGCGCCCATGGTCATCCACCCCAACACACCGCGCCGCCGCAAAGAGACCATCGTTCACACACCCTGGAACTGTTTCAGTACAGGGGCGGCATATTGGCGATGACAAATGACAGTTTGATGGCAGTTTTGCAACTAAGGAGCCATCATCGGTGCCATCAGCAGCTGAGAAAAAGCGCCACTAACAGCAATGGATTTTTCCCGTCTTTACGACAACCAATGATTGTCAGACAAACTAACAATCAAACTCAGGACTCGCGGCGCTCCGTTTTAATAACGCTAAACCTGATAAAAATCAGTCCACTGCGTCAGGCTCATAAAAACAGCAGGTTGCATTAGAGTTTGCTCACGCGCCTGTTACATATTGAAACAAACCCTCTAAAGCTGGTGGCATAATTTAATCAAACTGCCAATTAATCATCACACTTGGCTCTTAAAGTCCGCGGTTCCTTTTCCAAACCAACTCTCATAAAAGGACCTGATGGATGAGTCGTGATACCGGCGATAACCTGAACCGCAACCCGAGCGTCAACGAACCCATGGGTTCAGTCATCGACACGTACCTGAGCCGTCGCAGCGTCGTGCGCGGTGGCCTGGGGGCGGCGATTGCCCTGATTGCCGGTACTGGCCTGACCGGCTGCTTCGACAGCGGTGGCGGCAGCTCCAGTGATGACGCGCCGACCACGCCGACCAATCCGGTCACCCCGACCCCGGAAGTGCCGAAACTGAAGCTGGGCTTCAACTCCATTCCTGGCTCGCGCACCGACGCCTGTGTGGTGGCGGCCGGTTACGTGGCCCACGTTCTGGCGCCATGGGGCACCCCGTTCAACAGCACCGCCAATGCCTGGAAAAACGACGGTACCAACACCTCTACCGACCAGGCCAACTCGGCCGGCATGCACCACGACGGCATTCATTACTTCCCGAT
The DNA here is from genome assembly GCF_024584215.1 of Pseudomonas sp. LJDD11. NCBI lineage: Bacteria > Pseudomonadati > Pseudomonadota > Gammaproteobacteria > Pseudomonadales > Pseudomonadaceae > Pseudomonas > Pseudomonas sp. LJDD11. The sequence goes on along the minus strand of NZ_JANJFL010000019.1, from coordinate 106,947 downwards.
CAATGGCAGCTCCACTGACGGCATCATCGCCATCAACTACGAGTACATTGATGAAAACGCCCTGCACCCGAACGGCCCGACCACCGTTGCCGGCAAGCGTCCGGTTGAAGAAGTGCGTAAGGAAATCAACGCCCACGGCGCCGGTGTGATGCATGTGCGCCGGGTTGATGGTCGCTGGCAGATCGTCGATAACGACCCGCTCAACCGCCGCTTCACCACCGCCTCGGTGATGAACCTGTCCGGTCCGCTCAAAGGCACCGACCACGTCAAAACCAAGTTCTCTCCGGACGGCACCCGCACCCGCGGCACCAACAACAACTGCGGCAACGGCTACACGCCATGGGGCACTTACCTGACCTGTGAAGAAAACTGGCCGGGCATTTTCGTCAACAAAGGCACCGTGCCGGCCGATCAACGCCGGATCGGCGTGGCCACCAGCGAGACCAACTACCAGTGGGAAACCGCCGCCGGTGACAGCTCAGAGGTCAACGACGAGTTCCGCCGCTTCAACATCACCCCGACCGGTGCCAGCGCCACGGCGGACTACCGCAACGAAGCCAGTACCTACGGCTACATCGTCGAGATCGACCCGTACAACAACACCAGCGTGCCGGTCAAACGCACCGCGCTGGGCCGCTTCCGCCACGAAGGTTGCTGGCCGGGCCTGCTGACCGAAGGCAAGCCGGTGGTGTTCTACATGGGTGACGACTCGCAGAACGAATACCTCTACAAGTTCGTCTCCACCGCACTGTGGAGCGCGGCCGACGCCAACCCGAGTGATCGTCTGGCCACCGGCGCCAAGTACATGGACAGCGGCAAGCTGTACGTGGCGCGCTTCAACGCGGACGGCACCGGCACCTGGCTGCTGCTCGACACCACTTCCGCGACCACCGACGGCAGCACCTTGGGCGCCAAATTCACCGACCTGCCGGGCATCATCCTCAACACCCGCGGCGCAGCCGATGCGGTCGGTGCCACGCCGATGGACCGCCCGGAATGGACCGCGGTCAACCCGGTCAATGGCGACGTGTACCTGACCCTGACCAACAACTCCAGCCGCACCACCGCCAACGCTGCCAACCCGCGTGTGCCGAACCGTCACGGCCACGTGATCCGCTGGCACGACGCCGACAACCAGACCTCGTTCACCTGGGACATCTTCGTCTACGGCGCCAACGCCTCGGGCACTGCCGACCTGAACCGCTCCGGCCTGACCGAACTCAACCAGTTTGCCAGCCCGGACGGCATGACCTTCGACAGCCGCGGCATCCTGTGGATCCAGACCGACAACGGCGAATCGACCATCACCAGCTACACCAACGACCAGATGCTGGCGGTGATTCCGAGCAACATGGTGGACGCCGCCGGCAAGCAAGTCCCGGTCAACGCCAGCAACCAGGCCGACCTGCGCCGCTTCTTCGTCGGCCCCAACGGCAGCGAAGTGACCGGCGTGACCTTCACCCCGGACAACAAGAGCATGTTCATCAACATCCAGCACCCGGGCAACTGGCCGTCCACCCAGGTGGCCACTGACGTCACAGTCGGCAAGGTACGACCACGGGCGTCGACCGTGGTGATCCAGCGCGCCGACGGGGGCGAGTTGGGGGTCTGATCGACCCGGATTGCGATACCCCCGGTAGGAGCGGCTTCAGCCGCGAAGGCCGCGATGTGAAGGCTTCGCAGCTGAAGCTGCTCCTACGGGGTTGCGTGTTTGCTGCACGACAGGGTGGACACGCCACTCAGGTCCAAACGCAATCCCACAACGGATAATCCCCCTCGCTTTCGACCAAACCTGCGCGAACCGGGTTGGCAATCACATAGCGCGCGATCTCCAGCACCTGCTCTGGCGGCCTCGCGGCATGATCGTGATAACCCTTCTGCCAACGTAGTGTCTGGTTGCCGCAAGCACGATTGATCGCATAGGCATTTGCGCCTTTAAGCTGCTGCATCAGTTGGCTCAAGGAACCTGAGCGTAGCTCGAACAACCAGTGCAAGTGATCCGGCATCACTACCCAGGCCAACGAATTCACCGCCCCAGCCTCATGCAGGCAACGCAGTTGTGCGACCAGCATCCGACCAATATGAAACTGCGCAAATACTGGAGCCCGTTCCCGGACGGCACATGTCACCAGATAGATTTGCCCCTGTATCGAGCGGCGACCAATACGAAGATTACGTGCATGAGCATGAGCAGGCATTCCATTGCCCTCCTTGACATCCTCCCCGGCCTGAAGGCCGGAGACTCCTACGGCGCTCAGGCGCGGCATCGAGCCGCCCCCGAGTCGCTTCGGTGGGTTCCTGCTGCTGGCGCCATGACCTCTGCGCTCACTTCACAGGCTAACCGGGCGTGTCCCGCCCTTAGTACATTCATCGCGCCAACCACATCGGCGTTGCCTTCAAAACCACATCCCACGCACCTGAACAGCGCTTGCGTCTGGCGGTTGGCCGCCGACACATGGCCGCAACAAGGGCACGTGCGGCTGGTATTCTGCGGCGGCACGGCAATCAGCCAGCCGCCGCGCCACGCCAGCTTGTAGTCCAGTTGGCGGCGGAACTCGAACCAGCCCTGATCGAGAATGGCCCTGTTCAGGCCAGATTTGGCCCGGACGTTTCTTCCCGGTGCCTCTGCCGTGCCTGCCGCCGACCTGGACATATTCCGTACCTGCAAGTCCTCGATACACACCATCGCGTGGTTTTGGCTGATCGTGGTGGAGCACTTGTGCAGGTAGTCGCGGCGGGCATTGCCGATTCGGGAGTGAATGCGCTGGACGCAGGCTTTCGCTTTCTTCCAGTTGCGGCTGAATCTGACCTTGCGGCTCATCGCCTGCTGCGCTTTGCACAGCGCGGTCTCATGGCGTTTGAAGCTGTTGAGGGGTGCGTAGAACGAACCATCCGAAAGCGTGGCGAACCGGGCAATGCCCATGTCGATGCCGACTGCCGCCCCCTGTGCCGTGGGCTGCTCATCGACCTCGCGTTCGGTCTGGATGCTCACGAACCACTTGCCACACGACTGGCTCACGGTGATGTTCTTCACCGTGCCAGGCACCTCGCGGCTGTTGCGGTAGCGCAGCCAGCCCAGCTTTGGCAGAAACAGGCGACTGTTGGTCTGGTCGAGCTTGATCTGTTTCGGGTCGGGATAGCGGAAACTGTCGCGCTGCCCCTTCTTCTTGAAGCGGGGGAAGTCGGCTCGCTTGGCGAAGAAGTTGGTGTAGGCCCGTTCCAGATCCTTGAGGCTCTGTTGCAATGGGTGAACAGGCGCATCGGCCAGCCATGCGGTTTGCGGGCTATTGCGCCACTCGGTCAGCAACTTGCACAGGCCCGCATAGCCGAGCTTGTTCTCACCTTGCTCGTGGCGCTCCTTCTGCAACGCCAGCGCCTTGTTGAAGGCGAAGCGACAGGAGCCCGCAAAGCGGCGCATTTGCCGCTCCTGCTGGCCGTCCGGCATGAGTTCGTACTTGAAGGCTTGAAGTCGTTGCATGCTGCTCTTGAGCCATGAGCAATGAAGACGCCATTAGGCGCGGACGGCACGGTGTTTTCAAGCTGCATGACCATGGGGTCTTTGTAACGAAAGATCGCCGTATAAGGGCATCTGTGTCGCCATGTTACTGCGCATCATCCTGTGGCGGTGCGTCCATCGAACAGCAGCAGACACCCCATTGCAACCAGGGACGGCTACGCCGTCCGCGCTATCCTTCCCCGCCCTGAACGGCGGGGCTTGTCGCGCCTCGATGGTCAGTGGCCAAACACCTCCCGTCCTCGCACCACCATCTGCTGCGCCGGCACCCGGCCGTGCCACTTCACCACACCCCGCGCTTGCACCCGGTACTGGCTGCTGAACAGTTGCCCGTCCAGGCGGGTGTCGATTTGCAGCAGAAAATGATCACCATTGAGCAACAGCCCTTCGCTCAACCGGGCAAAGGCATCGTCATCCATTGCGCCCATAACCTGACGCAGGTCGCTGGCGTCTTTATAGCCGCTCGCCGGGCGGCCGGTGATCAGGCGGGTCAGTTGGGCGCGGGACAGGTCGCCCTGGTACAGCGCCTCCAGCAAGGGCAAGTGCGCAAGGTTCAGCGCATTGGCATTGAGCCGCCAGCCTTCGTGGTCCGGCAAGGCGCACAACGCACCCGCCGCACCGGGCATGCGCAGCGCCAGCAGGTTCAGCTCGCTGATGTCGGCCATCGGCTGGTTGGCGGCCAGGCGTGGCGGTGACTGGCGTGAGTATTCGTGGTTTTCCGCGCCATGCAGGCGTGGCTGATGATTGCTGTCCAGCCAGTCGATCAGGCTGTCGGCCAGCCGCTCGGCGGCCAGGTCATCGCCCAGCAGGTGCAACAACTGGCCGCGAGCGCGCTGCGCTTCCGGGCCGATCAGGCTGTTGACGTTGAAGCAGGTGTGCAGGTCGATAATGCGGATGCTGGAACTGCCACCCTTGAAGTCATAGCTCAGCGGCTGGCCGCGCAGCGCCTGCCAGAACATCGGGCTGGCACGCCACAGCGAGTCCTTGAGCGCCTGTTCGGCAAACGCCAGGGCGGCCTTCTCGATGGCGCGGGCCTGCACGCGCTGCTGAATCAGACGCACGCCGTCGACCTCCTGACGGCCCTGTTGCACCAGCCAGGTCAAGCCACCGGCGAGCATGGCCAAGACCACCAGCACCATCAGCAGCGCCGCGCCTTGTTGTCGATTCCGGTCCATCATCACACCTGTCTGCCGCGTTGGAACGTTAGGGGCTGTTGCCGTTTCAGCGCAACCCGCAGGGCCGTGGCTGTTTCGTCGCACGCCCTCCAACAGACTGAAGCCTATGCAAACCGACAAAACAGACCTCGGCGCGGTTGTGATGAAACGGCAACAGCCCCTAGTCAACACAGGCAATGTTGCAACCTCATGTAAACCGCGCAAAAACGTCACGCGCCCGTCATACAGGCCCGGCAAGATGCGTGTTCATTTGGCAAATCAATTACCTGGAGCGTTGCGTAATGGGCGGTATCGGAATCTGGCAACTGTTGATCGTGCTGCTGTTGGTGGTCTTGCTGTTTGGCACCCGCCGCCTGAAAACCCTCGGTACCGACCTTGGCGAGACGATCAAGGGCTTTCGCAACTCAGTGAGCGATGCCAAGGGCGACGACACCCTCGCGCATCACAACAGCCTGAACGACGCCAGCCGTGCAGCTGCGCAGCAAGCCGAAAGCAAGCACTGAGGCCAATCAGTCTGCGCTCTTGGCCAACTCGCCGATCTTCTCCAGCCGTGCGCGCACGATATTGCGGCTGATGCCCAGCAACCGGCCGGTCTGCAACTGGTTGCCATGGCAGAAACGGTAGGCGGTGCGGAACAGGGTTTCTTCGATGTGTTCGTACAGGTCCGGGATGTTCTGTTCGAACAGCGCAATCAGGGCACTTTCCAGATTGGCCGGCGGCGCCAGCGGGCGCGGTGCCGCCGCAGCCTGCACCGCTTCTTCCTGGCGGATGCCGGATGAACGCATGTCCACCAGGTGCAGGTCGGCGGGTTGCACCACTTCATTGCGGCACACCAGCAAGGCGTGATGAATGGCGTTTTCCAGCTCACGAATATTGCCCGGCCAGCTGTGCATCAGCAGCTTGCGCTCGCTCTCTTCACTCAGCGAGGCGCGGTTATAACCGAGCCGCTGGCAATGTTCGCCGATGAAGAAATCGGCCAGCGGCAGGATGTCGCCCGGCCGCTCGCGCAGCGGCGGCAGGCGAATGGTCGCGACGTGCAAGCGATAGAACAGGTCTTCCCGGAAGTGCCCGGCCACCACGGCGTCGGCCAGGTTGACGTTGGTCGCCGCCACCAGCCGCACATTGATCGGAATCGGCGTGCGTGAGCCCAGCCGCACCACCTCGCGTTCTTGTAAAACGCGCAGCAGCTTGACCTGCATGTTCAACGGCAGGTCACCGATTTCATCGAGAAACAGCGTGCCGCCGTCAGCGGCCTCGAACCAGCCGGCCTTGCTGTTGGTGGCACCGGTAAAGGCGCCCTTTTCATGGCCGAACAGTTCGCTCTCCACCAGTGATTCTGCGAAAGCGCCGCAGTTGACCGCCACGAACGGCTCACGGCCTCGCCGGCTCAGATGGTGGATATGCCGCGCCACCAGCTCTTTGCCGGTGCCGGTCTCACCGATGATCAGGGTATTGGCTTCACTGGGCGCCAGGCGCTCGATGCGGCTGAGCAGCTCTTGCGAACGTGGATCCTTGAACACCAGCACGGTGGCCCGCACCGATTTGGTCAGTTCACGGGCATGAGGATGAGTGAGCAGCGACATGTTGCGTACCTGGCAGTGAAAGCGCCCGGCCATCTTTGCACGAAAGTTCATAGCTCCTTTAATTATTAATTTTCATTTGTTTATTCCCAAAAGGGATATATCGAAAAACGTCTCTCGCCCTGCTGCTCCAGCAGCAATCGGTCAGCAGTGGTTGCCTTGCAGCGCGCATCGGGCTGCGTCCCAGGCAACACCCAGCACCCGCTCAATTTCTGGCAAAGCCACGCCGGGCAAGGCCTGCAGGCGGTTTTTCCGGGCATGGCATGCAACCTGCTCTGCTGCTGGCAAGCCGGTCACCGCCGGCATCCGCTCGCTACCTTTGCGCTTAAGGAACTGCCATGAAATTGATTCGCCCGTTCAAGCATTCGGTTGCCGCACTGGCCGTCCTGTTCTCAATCAACGCCCTGGCCGCCGGCGTACACGCCCCCAAACCCGACCCGCTGCAAGGCGATGGCCGGGTCTCGGCGTTCTACACCTGGGAGGACGTGATTCCTGACACCCCCGGCAAGTTGCTGCGCAGCGAACCGCTGGATGCCACCCTGAGCCTGCCCAGCGCCGCCTCGCAGCAACGCATCCTCTACTCCTCACTCAGTGGCATCGACGGCAGCACCCCGATCGCCGTTTCCGGCGCGCTGTTCATTCCCAAGGGCACCGCGCCTGAAGGCGGCTGGCCGGTGCTGAGCTGGGGTCACGGCACGGTCGGCGTCGCCGATATCTGTGCGCCGTCCTGGGCCGGCCGCTCGTACCGTGACGTACAGTTTCTCGACCGCTGGCTGAGCGAGGGCTTCGCCATTGTCGCCACTGACTATCAGGGGCTTGGTGTGCCCGGCGGCCACCCGCTGCTGAACAACCGCGCCGCGGCCTACGGCATCCTCGATGCCGCCCGCGCCGTCGTGAAGTCAGTGCCGGGGCTGGCCAACAAAGTGTTGATCGTCGGCCAGTCGCAAGGCGGTGCCGGCGCCTTTGCCGCAGGCGCCTATGCCGCCACTTATGCACCGGACCTCGGCGTCAAGGGCAGCATCGGCACCGGGGTGATTTACACCGTAGGCGCCAAGAGCGTGGGCAATCAGGACAAGACCAAGGTCGATGCCGCGCTGACTTACGGCTTCTACACCTTGCTTGCGGCGCAGCAGTACGACCCGAGCATCGACCCGAAAGACCACTACACCGACAAGGCCCTGCCGCTGTTCGAGCAGGCACGCACCAGTTGCCTGGCCTCGCTGACCAGCGACGTGCTGGCGCTGGGCCTGACCCCGGCTCAGGCACGCAAGGACAACGACGGCGCCAAGCTCAAGCCGTGGTCTGCCCAAGTCAGCTACCCGACCCTCAAGCTGGCCCAGCCGATCTTCATCGGCACCGGCGCCGAAGACAAAACGCCTGCGGCCCAAACGCAACTGCAACTGATGAAGGACGCCTGCAAGGCCGGCTCCGTCGTCGAGGGTCATCTGTACAAGGGGCTGGGCCATAGTGAAACGGTCAATGCCTCGCTGAAGGACTCGATCCCGTTCGCCAAGAAAGTCATCGCCGGCCAGACCATTACTCCGATCTGCGAACCCACCGCAGGCTGATTGAAAAAGGGCCTTGTGTGCACCCGCCGGGAAGCTGCCAGGGCAGTTTCCCGTTGGCCCTCCATTGATTGTCGAGACCACCCTCATGAGCATCGAATTCTTCAGCCGCCTGCCGCTGCACGGCGAAACCCAATACCTGCCGGGCGACCCGCGTAACCGTGGTGACTGGGGGCCCAGTGACGGCACCGGCGCGGTGTCGGACTTCAAGGTCGGTGACCCGTTCACCTACATCGATTACCTGGGCCAGATCGCCCGCGCCAACGAGATCAACCGCTTTGGCGGGGTGCTGATGGTCAACGCGCCCAGCGGTGAAGAACCGTGGACAGTTTGCTCGTTGCTGGCCCGGGAAACCCGCACCCTGAAGTTCGTCACTGCCTTTCAGCCTTACCACTACACACCCTGGGTGGCCGTGCAGCAGGCGGCGACCTACCAGCGAGCGACAGGCAACCGCCTGGTGTGGAACATCATCAACGGCGGTTCTGACGCGATCCAGCGACAGGTCGGTGACTTCAGCGACCACGATGAGCGCTATGAACGCGCCACGGAATTTCTCGATGTGGTCAAGGGCTTCTGGCACAACGAAAACTTCCACTACCAGGGCAAGTTCTATAGCGCCGAAGGCGGCGGCCTGCGGCATCCGCTGAACAAGGCCGAACTGCCGGTGATCTGCACCGCCGGTTCATCGATTGCCGCAAGGGAATTTGCCGCCAAGCATGCCGATTACTACCTGATGCGCGCCGAGCACCCCGAGCAGATCGCCGCGCTGATTGCCGATGTGCGTGAACGCGCCCTCAAGCACGGCCGTCAGGATATCCGCCTCGGTTTGTCGATCGATGTAATCACCCGCCAAACCGAGGAGGCAGCCCACGCCGAGGCCAAGCGCTTTTTCGATGATGGCATCGCCCGTGGCGCGGCCAAGGCCGTGGCGGCCCATTCGGGCCTGCGCACGGCGCGCAAGCTCAGTTACGAAGAACAGTTCGGCCAGCGCGAAGACGTCAAACAGTACGACGACTTCTTCATCTACCCCAATGTCTGGGCCGGCTTCGGCTATATCGGTGTACCGCCGGGCTGCGCGCTGGTAGGCAGTTACGCAAACGTGGTGGCGCGCATTCGCGAGTACAACGCGCTGGGCCTGGAGCTGTTTTTCCTGGCCGGTTACCCGCACCTGGAAGAAGCCTATCGCCTGGGCCAGCACATCCTGCCGCACTTTCGCAGCGAACGTGGCGAACTGGTGAAAAGCTCGGCCAGCGTGGCGCCACTGGCGGCCGTCGCCAACGCCCACTGAAACCTGAACTCAAGGAGCGCCACGCATGATCAGCCGCAGGCATCTGCTCAACAACACCGCATTGCTGGGGGCCGGCCTGGTGCTGGGCGGCAGCGGCCTGCTCAGTGGCTGCGACGGCGCGGCCCCGGCCAGCCAGGCCAGCGGCCAAGGCACTGGCCAGCCGCAGTATGGCGGGCGGCTGCGGCTGGGCATCATCGATGGTAACCAGAGCGGCAACCTCGATGCCCACAAGCCGGTGGGCAGCGGCATCGTGCGTGGCTTTGCGCTGTACAGCAAACTCTGGGAGTGGGACGAAAACATGCAGCCGCGTCTGGCCTTGGCCGAAGCAGCCGAGGTCAGCCCGGACGCGAAGACCTGGACTCTGCGCCTGCGCCAGGACCTGGAGTTTCATCACGGCAAGACCATCGATGCCGATGACCTGATTTTCTCGATCCGCCGCCTCACCGACCCGCAACTGGCCTCGCCCTATGCGGCGCTGCTGCACTGGGTCGACCGCGACAATCTGGTCAAGCTCGATAAACGCACCGTCCGCCTGAGTTTGCGCGACGGGCGCAGTTACTTTCCGCTGGCAGAAACCTGGGTCAACTTCGGCGGTATCGTGCCGGTGGACTATCACCCGGTCACCAACCCGGTCGGTGCCGGCCCCTACAAGCTCAAGAGCTTTACCCCCGGCCAGCGTTCGGTGTTCAGCCGCTTCGAGAACTACTTCAAGAACGGCAAGCCCTACGCCGACGAGCTGGAAATCATCGATTTCAAGGACCAGATTTCACGCCTGGCCGCGCTGCGCGCCGGGCAGATCGACATGGCCAACGGCATGCCCAGCGAGCAACTGGATGTGCTGCGCCGCGACCCGCGCATCAAACTGGTCAGCTCCGTGACCGGTAACTGGCTGTCGTTTGACATGAACACCGCCAAGCCACCGTTCGATGACCCGCGCGTGCGCCAGGCGTTTCGTCTGCTGGCCAACCGCGAGGATCTGGTGCGCCGTGCGCTCAACGGTCAGGGCCGGGTGGCCAATGACCTGTACTCGCCCAGCGATCCGACCTTCGATCACAGCCTGCCGCCACGCCCCTACGATGTCGCGGCAGCGCGGCAACTGCTCAAAGATGCCGGCCAGGAAAACCTGCAACTGGAGCTGGTGACCACTGCCGGCCCCGGCGCTTCGGCCGCTCTGGTGCTGGCCGAGCAGGCCCGCGCGGCCGGGGTCACGCTCAAGGTCCGCCAGGTCGACCTGCCGACCTTCCAGGGTCCGCAGAAAACCGAATGGCCACTGAGCACCGGCGGCAGCATCGGCGCGCCGTTTCTGGCCAGCGCGATTCATACCGACGCACCCTTTGCAGTGGCCAACAAGACCAACTTCCAGGACCCGGAATTCACCCGCCTGTTTCACCAGGCCATGGCCCAACCGGACCTGGCCCAACGCACCGCGCTGGTTCATCAGTTGCAGCGCATTCAGTACGACCGCGGCGGCATGCTGATCTGGGGCTACACCGACCAGCTCGATGGCTTTGCCAGCCACGTTGGCGGCGCTGGCGCGGAACGCACCCAGTTCAGCACCTGGCGCTTCGAGAACCTGTGGCTGACGGGAAAAGCCTGATGCCAAACCGCTTGCTGTGCGGCTGAAGCCGCGCGCACACCGGCCGACTTTCCGAGCGAACGCACAGGCAGGAAAGCACACCTCTTTAGCAATCAGCACGCTGGCTGACAGGCCACCGTGCAGGGAGACGCTCATGCCTGTAATCGCTACATCCCCGGCCCGTGCCGGTTTTCAACCCACGCTGCTGTCGGTGGCACTGCTTGCGCTGTTGCCCTCGTCGGTGTGGGCACAAGACGCCCAGGACCCGACCCTGGGCGTAGTGACTGTGGAAGCTGAAAAGACAGCCGACCCTGACACCGCCATCGTCCCGACCCGGCCACCGACGTCGGTGTATGGCGGGCTGCAGGCCAGCGTGCTCGACACCCCGCGTTCGGTCACTCAGGTCAACGCCGAGCAACTGGCCCGCGACCCGATCCGCAGCAGTGACGACCTGGTCAAATACGCACCGGGCATCACCCGTGGCGGCGGTCAGAACGCCGGCCTGGCGCCGCAGTTTCGTGGCCAGGGTTCGGAAGTGTTCCATGACGGCCAGCGCGGCTACGCGGTGCGTCACCCGGCCAACTTCAATGGCATCGAAGGCGCCGACATTGTCGCCGGGCCTTCGTCAGTGACCTACGGCTCGGTGTCGGGCAGCGGTGGCTACGTCAACTACCTGAGCAAGAAGCCTGACTTCGACGAACAACGCACCCGAATCAGCGCCGAACTCGGCGGCTGGAACCCCGGTGCCACCTCGCGTGGCTCGGGCAAATACACGGTCGATACCACCGGCCCCCTGACCGACAGCCTGGCCTATCGCTTCAGCGTCACCCAGCAGCGCAACCAGGATTACTACGATAACGTCGACAACAACTTCAACGCCTTCTACGGCGCCTTCGCCTGGCGCAGCGATGGCGTGCGGGTCAACTGGAACGCCAGCTACGACAACTACTACGACTACAACATCACCCACGGCTGGAACCGCGCCACCCAAGAGCTGGTTGACCATGGCAAGTACTACGCCGGGCGCGCCACGCCGATTATCCAGAACGGCAACAGCCTGTGGTCGCCGGTGCTGCAATCGGGCGCAGCCAACGCCCCGGTGACCGGCTGGGTCCAGCGCCAGCGCAATGCCCAGGGCCAGTACACTGTGGTCAATAACAGCTTCCAGACGGCCTCGCCCAACACCCAGGCCAGCCCCGGTACGGTACGCGGCTGGGTCTATGACCCGAATCTGGCCGGTAACGGTCTGACTTCGCTGTCGTCGCAAACCAGCCAGCGCGCCGAGGATCAAAGCAGCTCACGGCGCTTCATTACCCAGTTGCGCGCCGAGTGGGACCTGAGCCCGGACATCACCCTGGCCAACAGCACGTTCTACGAGCGCTCCAACGACATCACCGATGCCGTGGGCTCGTTCAACGTGCAATCGAAAGACAACCTCTTCGATAACCGCTTCGAGCTGCGCTGGCGCAACGAGGGTGAGCTGTTCGGCATCAAGGTGGTCGACGACAGCAACAGCGGGCTGATCTACCGCCGCGAGTTCAACCAGTCGATTGCCGCCAACAACAGCTTTGGCGGCAATATCTACGCCTACGACCTGACCCAGGACCCGGCAGGCAAAAACCCCGGCGACCTGCTGGGCCTGACCGGCAGCAACCCGGCCGGTGGCGAGGGCGCATGGATCGGCCAACCGGGCGTGGCGCAGTTCTCCAACTATTACGGCTACCTCAACCTGCCGGCCATGTACCCGGCCGGCCATGGTTTATATGCCGAGTCGGTGGCGCCCTACACCGCCGAAAGCGTCTGGACCACCAAGACCCTGTTCAGCCAGCACAACCTGAGTTTCAACCAGCGCGTCGGCCTGAACATCGGCGCCAGCCGCAGCTGGATCGATGCGCGCATCGAGAACCCGTTCGCCCTGCCCGGCGCCAGCCAGCGCAAGGACAGCGACAGCTACCGGCTGTTCTCGGTGCAGGTCAGCCCCTACATTAAACCCACCGATAACAGCACCCTGTACTACACCTTCGACCGTTCGCTGGCGGTCAATACCGGGTTCTTCTCCAACGGTATCGGCTGGGGCAGCGGCGCGGCAGCCAACCTGCTCAACCCGCTGCAGTTCCAGAGCCTGTCGGTGCTGCATGAAGTCGGCCTGAAGGTCGATGCGATCCCCAACACCCTGTTCTTCTCCGTGGCCGGCTTCAAGCAGGCCCGCGACCAGGCGCCGGACAGCAATAACAACATTGCCCGGCTGATCATCAAGGGCGTGGAGTCCACGGTGCGTTATCAGCCCAACGACAACCTGCGCAGCGGCGTGAACCTGAGCAAGCTCAAGGCCTATAACGAGTTCACCTCCCAGGCCGGTTTTGCCTCGGCGGGTTTCGTGCCTGACAACGGCACAGTGTTCGGTGACAACAACAGTCTCAACCAGCGCCCGTCGGGCAAATACGACGCCGTGCAGATTCCCGAATACACCGCCAGCGGCTTTGTCGATTACCGCTTCGACAACGGCTTCGGTGCCGAGCTGTCCGGCTGGTGGACCAGCAAGTGGTACCTGAACCTGAGCAAGACCGTACAGATCCCCAATGAGTACAACCTGGACCTGGCCCTGTACTACCGCCAGCCGACCTGGAGCACCACGCTGCGGGTGCTCAACCTCACTGATGAGCTGAACTTCGTCAGCGGCCTGGCCGGTTCCACCAACACCTTCCTGCAACCGATGCAGGGCCGCACCGTGCTGGCCCAGGTCGATTATCAGTTCTAAGAGGAACAGCGTATGTCCATCGAATTTGTCGGCATGATTTTTCCCCGCCAGTGGTCCGAAACCCACGGCCAGCGCAGCGCGGATTTCGACTTGCCGTTTATCAGCCATCATGCCCGTGCCCACGAGCAGGCCGGCTTCGACCGGGTGCTGATCGCCAGCGGCCCCGGCAGCGCCGACAGCCTGCAGATCGCTGCCTACGCGGCTTCGCAGACCGAGCGGCTGGGCTTCATGATCGCCCACCGGCCGGGGCTGACCGCTCCCACCGTGGCCGCGCGGGCCTTTGCCACCCTGGACCACACCACCGGCGGCGGACGTTTGCGCATGCACGCAATCACCGGCATCACCGCCGAGCCGCAGGAAGGTGACTTTCTGCTCGACAAGACCGAGCGCTACAAGCGCGCCGGCGAGTATCTGGATATCGTGCGGCGCACCTGGACCAGCGAAGAGCCGTTTGACTATGACGGCCAGTATTTCCAGATCAAGGGCGGGTTCTCACCGGTCAAGCCGGTCCAAAAGCCGCACATTCCGATTTCCTTTGGCGGCTCGTCAGACATCGCCTATCAGATCGCCGTACAGCATGCCGACCTCTATGCGCTGTGGGGCGAGCCACTGAACGGCGTGGCCGAACAGATCGGCAAGCTGCGCGCCGCCGCCAGCAGCGCCGGCAAGCCCGCGCCGCGGGTCAGTCTTTCGGTGCGGCTGATTCTCGGCGCGACCGAGGAACTGGCCTGGCAGCGCGCCGAACAGATCCTGGCGCAGATCAAGGCCAACCCGCAGTTCGCCGAAGGCAGCCCGTGGCGCAAACGCATCAAGGGCACCGGCACTGAACGCCTATTGGCTGCCGCCGCCGCCGGCGACCGCCACGACCGCGCCCTGTGGATGCCCACCGCCAGCGCGGTCGGGGCCTACGGCGACACCACAGCACTGGTCGGCACCCCGGAAACCGTAGCCGAGGCACTGCTCGATTACGTGGATCTGGGGGTGACCACCTTCCTCAATCGCGGCTATGACCCGCTGTATGACACGGTGGACTACGGTCGCTGGATCATTCCGGCGGTGCGCGAAGAGGCGCGGCGGCGAGCGTTGCTGCGGGCTTAGTGAACCTTGAGGCACCTGGCAGCGCTGCGCACTGCATTCGCCAGCAGAGCTGCCTCCCACAAGTGATACACCGCTCATGGGTTGCATGGACGACACAAGCAAGCTGACTTACCCAGGCGATGTGTCGAGCATGGATTTCATGTACGGCACAAGACTGTGGGAGGCTGCTCTGCAGGCGATAGCAGCGCAAAGGTCCCTGGCAGTGCTATGCACTGCCAGCTTCAAACCAACGTCGGTGAATTACTCACCAAGGTACGGGTGTACTCGCTCTCTGGCCGGTCCAGTACCTGTTCGACGCTACCCTGCTCCAGAATCCGTCCGGACTTGAGCACCACCACCCGGTCGGCGATGGCGCGGACCACGCCCAGGTCATGGGTGACGAACAGCAGGGTCAGGCCTTCGCTTTGCAGTTCGCGCAGCAGGGCGAGGATCGAGGCTTGTACCGAAACGTCCAGCGCCGAGGTCACTTCGTCGCAGATCAGCAGTTGCGGTTCGCAGATCAACGCGCGGGCAATTGCCACGCGCTGGCGTTCGCCGCCCGACAGGCTGTGCGGATACGCCTCGGCGGTGCTGGCCGGCAGCGATACGCGCTTGAGTACCGCCGCCACGCGTTCGCGGGCGGCCGCGCCTTTGATACCGAAGAAGTGCTGCAACGGCGCGCCCAGGCACTCGCCCACGGTCTGGCGCGGATTCAGCGCGCGGTATGGGTTCTGGAAGATGTACTGGATGCGGTGGCGCAGCTCCGGGCTGCGTTGGCGGGCTTGCAGGCTCAGCGCCTGGCCGGCGTAGTGCAGCGTGCCAGCGGCGTTCTCGCCCAGACCGGCCAGGGTCCGGGCCAGGCTGGTCTTGCCGGAACCGGACTCACCGACCAGTGCCAGGCATTCACCGGCGCGCACTTGCAGCGAGATATCGAACAACACCTGACGGTCGTAGGCCACGTCGAGGCTGGCCACTTCCAGCAACGGCCGGGCCTCGTGCTGCAAGACGGCAGCAGCCAGTGGCGTCTGGGTCACCAGGGCCAACGCTTCAAGATGCGGGTGCAGGCAGGCGACCTGCTGCTGGCCGCTGAGCGCCTGCAGTGTCGGCTCTTGCTGGCAGGCGGCCGTGCTGCGCGGGCAACGCGGAGCGAACGAGCAACCCGCCGGGCGCTGCGCCGGAGCTGGCGCATGGCCGGCAATCGCGTTGATCTCGCGGCGTTCGGCCACATCCGGAATCGCCGCCAGCAGGCCACGGGTGTAGGGATGTGCCGGGTGCTTGAACAGCTCTTCGCGGCTGGCGGTTTCAACCAGCCGGCCGGCATACATGACCATCACCCGGTCGACCAGGTCCTTGATCACCGCCAGGTCGTGGGACACATACACCGCCGCCACGCCCTGGCTTTTGCACAGCCGGCGCAGGGTGTCGAGGATATGCGCCTGGGTGGTGACGTCCAGCGCGGTGGTCGGCTCGTCGAGAACGATCAGGCGTGGTCGCAGCACAAAGGCCAGGGCCAGCAACACCCGTTGCTGCTGACCACCCGACAACTGGTGAGCGAAGCGCTTGAGAAACAGCTCATCGTCCGGCAAACCGACATCGCGCAGGGTTTCCTGCAAACGCAGGCGCTGCTGCTCACGGCTCAGGTCAGGGTCGTGGGCCGCCAGGGTTTCGCGCAGCAGGCTGCCGATGCGCAGCGCCGGGTTCAGCGCGGTGGCCGGGTCCTGGGGGACGTAGCCGATCAGGCTGCCACGGGCCTGACGCAACGCTTCGCCGTGCAGGCTTAGCAATGACTGGCCGGCAATCTCCACCCGCCCGGCGGTAATCCGTGCGCCGCGTCGGGCGTGGGCCAGCAGCGCTGTGGCCAAGGTGGTCTTGCCGGAACCGGACTCGCCGACCAGACCGACGATTTCCCCGGCCCGCAAGCTGAACGACACCTTGTCGAGCACATCGACATCGGCGCTCAGCTCGACCCGCAAGCCGGCAACCGACAACACTGGCGGCTCGCTGAGCTGCGGTTCAAGGGCGCTGGCCACGTGGGCGCGTTGTTCAAGGCTCATTTCTGCGATCACACTCATGCTTGCTTGTCCCCGATCCGCGCCGCGCTGCGGCCAATGCCTTCAGCCAGAATGTTGGTGCCATAGGCAAAGATGCCGATCATCAGCGCCGGGGCCAGCACCGGCCACGGCTGGACCAGCAGGCCGGCTTGGTTCTCGTTGATCATCAACCCCCAGTCGGCCGCCGGCGGCGCCACGCCGTAACCGAGAAAACTCAGGCCCGAGAGGATCCCCACGCCCCAGGTCAGCATGTTGCCGAAATGCACCAGCAGTGGCGTCAGGATGTTGGGCAGGATTTCCTTGAACAGGATCCGCCGCCGGGAGTACCCCATCATCTGCGCCACCTCGACGAACTCCTGGCTGGCCACCGCCACGGTGCTGCCACGCGCCAGGCGGATCACACCAGGGATAAAGGCAATCGACACGGTGAGGACGATCAGCCAAGGCTGGCGCCCGAGCATCGAGACAATCAGCAGCACCAGGATCAGGTCGGGAAAAGCCAGCGAGATGTCCGCCCCCCACATGATCGTCTGGTCCAGCCGACGCCGGGAAAAACCGGCCGCCAGGCCCAGACTGACGCCCACCAGCAGGGCAATCAGCGCCGCCGCCAGCGACATCCACAGCACCGACAGGCCACCGGCGAGCAGGCGCGACAACACATCATGGCCAAGAAAGTCATGGCCCAGCCAGGCTTCGCTGCTCGGCGCGCCGTACACCGGGCCGACCATGTCGGTCGGTGCATGCGCTGCCAGCAGCGGCCCGAACACCGCCACCACGGTCACCAGCAGGGTAATGATCAGGCCACGACGCACTTGGGGTTCGCGCCATAACAGGCGCCAGCGGGCAGCAGCGGATGCAGTGCTCATAACGGTTTCCTCAACCGGCCTGGCGGGCCGGGGTGCGACGCCACCAGGGGCGGATGCCCCGGCGGTTACGGTTGATCATGTGCACCTTGCGGGCAGTGCGCAGTTTCGGGGTCAGCAAGACGGTGAGCAGGTCGGCCAGCAGGTTGACCAGCACCACGCCCAGGGTGGTGACCAGCACCGCTGCCTGAATCAGTGGCAGGTCGCGCATCTGGATCGCCGAATTCAGAGTGGTGCCAATGCCGGGATAGCTGAAAATCACTTCAGCCAGCAGCGCGCCGCCGATCAGCGTGCGCAGGGTCAGCGCCACGCCCTGGATGGCCGGGATCAGCGCATTGGGCAATGTGTGCAGCCAGACGATACGGCGCTCCGGCACCCCGCGCAGGCGGGCAGCGATCACGTAGTCGGACTCCAGCGCCTCAATCATCGAAGCACGTACCATGCGGGTCAGATACGGCAGCGCCGACAGCGACAGGGCAAAAATCGGCAGCACCAGAAAGTGCAGTTGCGCAAGCAGGCCTTGGTCCGGGTCGAGCAGCGATACCGCCGGCAGCCAGTCGAAGTGCGGCATCGAAAACAGCAGCACCAGGGCGATGGCCAGCAGAAAGCCCGGCGTGGCCTTGAGGTAGATCAGCAGCGACAGCGCCCAACGGTCCAGACGGCTGTCGCGGCGCAACGCCAGGGTCACGCCAAGGGCCAGGGCCAGCGGTACAGCAGTCAGTAAGACCCCGAGCAACAGCGCCAGGGTGTTGCCGAAACGGCTGAACAGGAGGGTGCTGACCTGCGCCTGGGAGTCCAGCGAGGTGCCCAGATCAGCGCTCAGGGTGCGCAGCAACCAGTGCCAGTACTGCAGCAGAATCGGCTGGTCCAGGCCCAGTTGCTGGCGCAGGGTCAGCACGCTTTCCAGCGGCGCATCAGGGCCGAGAATCACCCGTGCCGGGTCAGACGGCAGCGCCTGGGTGGCGATGAACACCACCAGGCTGATGACCCAGGCGGTCAGCAGGCCATAGCCCAGCCGGCCGACAAACCATGACAGCCAGGCCGGCGCCTGAAAACGCCGCTGTGCTGGCGTTGAATAACCCGGTACAGAAGAAGAGTCAGGCATGGTTCAACCACAGGCTGTCAAAGCGCCAGGAGGCGAAGGTGGTCTGTTCCGGCGTCAGGCCGCCAACCCTGGCCGACGCCGCATCGAGGATATCGGCAAAGCCCCAGATCAACAGCGAGCCGCGCTCGTGCTGGATACGCTGAGCCTCATGGACCAGCACCTTGCGCTTCTCCAGGTCAGGCTGGGCCAGAGCCTGGAGGAACAGTTCGTCGAAACGCGGATCGTGGAAGTTGCTGCGGTTGTAGATCGCGGTCGGCGCCTCGTTGTGCAGCGCAGTGGCCAGAAAGCCACGCGCCGGGGTCGAGGCCGGCGACATCACCCAGTTGTCGCGTTGCGGGCCGTTGAATACCGAGTTATCGACCTGGGTGACCTTGATCTCCACTCCGGCCTTTTTGGCCTGCTGGGCGAATACCAAGGCCGCGTTGGCGCTGCCACCCGGCGGGGTGGTGAACTCGACACGCAGGTTTTCCTGACCGGCTTCGCGCAACAGCGCCTTGGCCCGCTCCAGATCGTATTTACGCTGGGCAATGGCATGGTTGAAGGTCGGGTCGTGCGGCGAGTACAGGTCGTTGCCGACCCGGCCAAAACCATTCAGGGCGCGGGCCACCAGTTCTTCACGGTCGGCCAGCAGGCGGAAGGCCTCACGCACCCGCGGGTCGTCGAAGGGCGCCTTGGCCACGTTGAGGTTGAAGCCACTGAACGAGGTGGTCGGCGAGGCGTACAGGCGCAGCCGTGAGTCAGCCTTGATGGTTGCCGTGTGCTCGGCGGTCACGCCGCTGGCGACGTCGATCTGCCCGGCCCGCAATGCGGCCAGGCGCGAGACCTGGTCTTTGAACTCGATGATTTCCAGCTCGTCGGCGTACGGCTGGTTGGGTTTGTAGTAGTTCTCGAAACGGGTGTACAGCGAACGCTGGCCGGGGATGAAGCTCTTGAGCTTGTAGGGGCCGCTACCCACCGGGTTGGTCACCGGGTCGTAATCGGTGGGCACGATGCCGCCGAAGCTGATCAGGGTTTCGTCCAGCGGGAAAAAGCTCTGGCCCTGCTTGAAGCGGATCTCGATGGTGCGCTCATCGAGTTTGCGCAGCGCATTGCGGTCGATGCTGCCCACCAGCCCGGCAAAGGGCGAAGCCAGTTTTGGATCGGTCAGGCGCAGGATCGAAAACAGCGCATCGTCAGCCGTGATGGTCTTGCCGTGGTGGAACTCCAGGCCTTGCTTGAGGCGGATGGTCCAGGCACTGGCGTCGGCATTCGGTTCGGCGAATTCGGCCAGGGCCAGGCGGGTGCTGACATCCGGGTTCCACTCCCAGAACTTGCTGTACAGCGCCCAGCCACGAATGATCCCGCCGCCCAGCGGCTTGTGAGCGTCGAGGTTGCCGGCCTGGTCGCCATCAATGATGCCGACCCGCAGCCGACCGCCCCGCACCGGAGTCAGCGCAGCGGCGGCGGCACCGGCCTGGGCAGACGCTGCCGCGCCGGCCTTGCTGCCGTTGTCGCAACCGCCCAGCAGGCCACCGAGCAGCAGGCCACCACCGGCCATCAGGCTGTTGCCGAGAAAGATACGGCGGGAAAATTCGTGACTCATGCTGACTCCATCTGCAAACGGTGAAACTTCAATAAGGAACCTTGGCCCGGCCATTCGCGGCTAAAGCCGCTCCTACGTGGTTATTACGCGGGTTCAGTGGTGCGCCGGGCGACGCCCAGCGACGGCACCTCGAAGCCGTGATCCAGCTCCAGCAACGGCAACAGCAGGTCGGCCACCCGATGGGCTTCGTCGATCAGCGGGAAGCCCGAGAGGATGAACGCCGAGGTGCCCTGGCTTTCGTATTCGCGGATGCGCTCGGCCACCTGCTCGGCGCTGCCGACCAGATAAGTGCCGGCCGCAGGGCCAAGAATGTTGAAACCGAACAGGCTCGGGCCGACCCAGACGTTGGGGTAGATTTCCAGATCACGGGCCTTGGGCAGTTTGCCGCTGCGCAGGGTCTCGATATTGCGCTGGATCTGCGGGTCGTCACTGTGGAAGGTCTGCAGGGTTTCACCCGGCGGCAACTGGCGCTGCACAGCGTTGAGCGCGGTCTGCAGCGAGGTGCGTTGCAGCAGCTTCTCGGCATGCGCCCAGGCTTCTTCTTCGGTCTCGCGGACGATGATCTGCAGGCGCGTACCAAAGGTCAGTTCGCGGCCGATCTTCGCCGCCTCGGCGGCTACCCGGCGGAACTTCTCGCCGAGTTTTGGTGGGGTGTTGGCAAAGCTAAGGTACACATCGAGCAGTTGCACCGAATGCGCCACGCCAGGGCCGGAAGTGCCGGCGCCCCACAGCGGGATGCCCGGTTTTTGCAGCGGTGCATGCCAGCCGCCCAACGGGTGCCCGGCAGCGCCTGCCGGGCGCGGCGCCAGCTTGACGTAGTTGCCGTCAAAGCCGTCGGTTTCGCCGGCATAAATACTCTTGAAGGCCTTCCAGTATTCGAGGCTGAAGTCATAGCGCTCATCGTGCGGGTAATGCACGCCCAGGGTTGCCAGACCAGCATCATTGCCATTGACCACGTTGAACAGCAGGCGGCCATTGGAGAACTGATCGAAGGTCAGCGCCCACTTGGCCAGCACCGCAGGTGACAGCTCGCCCGGATGCTGGGCCACCAGAAAGCGCAGGCGTTTGGTGGCGTCAATCAACGAAGCAGCGACGGCCAGGCTTTCGTTGGGGCTCGAACCGAGCAAGGAGCCGTAGTAGCCCAGCCGGTCACTGGCCACGGCCAGTTGCTTGAGGTGCTCGAAGTCGGTTTTCCAGCGGCCCTCGGGCTCCCACGGGTAAGGCCCGTCAGGTGTGGTGAGGTACCAGAGAATTTTCACGGCCATGCTGTTTGATCCTTATTGCTGTTCAGGGCGGCGGTCGATGGCAGGCACCAGGCCCAGACCCTGCGCCTGTTCGTACAGGCCGCTCATCTTCCATTGCTGAGTCAGAACTCCGGGGCCGAAGGCGCGGGAGCCGCCGATGGATTCAGCGAGCAACTGAATCTGTGCTCCCTCCTCCAGCAGCACGATGAACTCGGCCAGATCGCGCAGGCCCTTCTTGCCCCACACCGTGGCGCCGCCGTTGGCTTCGAGAATCGCCGGGGTGAAAGGGTTGGCCTTGATGCTGTCGAGAATGAAGTCGACTTCCTGCTGGCGGCGGTCGATGTACACCGGCAGTTCACGGGCCAGCTGGAAGCGCTGCACCGGCACGTAGTTGAACGGCAAGCTGCGCTGGGTCTGCGCCCAGGCGCCGAGGTACGGCGAATGCACGTGGGAGATGGTGGTGACCTCAGCGTGCTGCTGAAACAGCTTGGTGTAGCGCCCGGCGCCACCACGGCCCTTGCCTGACCAGACATTGCCGTCGAAGTCAGTGACCGTGGCAGTCAGCGGTTTGCGGTAATTCCACGGGCCTGGGTAGTTGACCGACACCAGCAGCTCGGTGCCGGGAATACGCTCGACAAAACCGACCGTGCCGTTGGCGGTGATGGTGTTGGTTTCACGGAAAACGGTGAAGGCCTGATCGGCCTCGACCAGCAGGTTGTCGACAAAAGCCTGTTGTTCGGTGCTCAGGCTGCGTTCAGCAATGGTAGCGGTCATGTTGAAATTCCTGTTCAGGCGCGGCGCTTGGCCAGCAGTTCATGGGCGGCTTGCAGAGGGGCGTGATCGACCCAGGCGGCGATATCGAAGTCGCGTTCGAGAAAGCCGTGCAGGTGCAGAAACTTTTTCTGGGTATCGAGAAATTCCAGACGCTGGGCGGACAGGTCCGGGGCCAGGGTGGTATGGAAGTCGCCGCGATAGGCAGCGGCCACACCGGCGCTGCCGGCCCTGGTTTCTTCTTCAAGAATGCGGTTCAGCGCTTGGCGGTTACCGGCGGCCCATTCGGCGGCGCGCAGGGTCTGGGCCAGAAATCGCACCACCACATCAAAGTGATCGTCGAGCAGGCTCTGGTGCACGGTGATCGGCCGTGGCGTGCCGTTGTTGATGCGGTGGCGCGGGTCAGCCAGCAGGTCCAGGTCGATGCCCACCACCAGGCCCAGACGCTGCGCGGCATCGGCCGCCGAAGCGCCTTTGACATACACCGCATCGACTTCACCGCGCACCAGGTAATCCAGGCCCGACCACAGGCGTTGCAGGCCCAGTTGCGGATTCGGTGCATCCTGCTGCGATTGCAGCGCGACCTCGACCAGCTCGACATCGTCGAAGCCCAGCCCGGCCACCGCCAATGCGCCTTTGTAGCCGTGCAGGCTCATGGCCCGGGCAATACTGCCCGGGCGGCTGTCGCCCCAGGCCGGCAGGGCCAGGCGTTTGCCTTTGAGATCCTGCGGGCTGCGGATGCCGGAGTCGGGACGCACCAGGATGGTCTGCCACTCCTCGATCCAGGTCAGGCCGATCAAGCGGCTCGGCGCACCGGCAGCCCGCGCCGCCAGCGCCGGGACGTTGCCGCCCTCGCGAAACAGCCCGGGCAGTTCATGATCGTAGTGGTGACGGCCCAGCTGACGGGCCTCCTGCAAGGTCGAAACCGGCAGGCCATCGGCGGCGAATTCTTCGCTCAGCCAGCCCAGTTGAAACGCCAGGCCCGAGGCGGTTGGCACCGGGCAGCGGGTAAACCAGATTTGCTCCAGGGCAGCAGGTGCCAGGGGTGAAGCCGTTGCAGCTTGACTCATGAGTCGCTCCAGACAGTCGGTCAGGGCCAGGAGGGCCGGCCTATGACTGTGCTAACGCAACGCTCATGCCAAATATTCAACCTATTGATTTATATGGATAAAAATTGAAAACCAGCGACTGGCAAGGGTTTTCTTGCTGATCTTCCAGCAGCACTGCGCAGCGACTGCTGGCCCAGCAGCAATCCACTGCAGACAGTTGCTGATTCAGCAACACCCCTGCCTGAAGCTCACCGCCTGCTGGCCTGAAAGCCGCGAAATACAAGGCCTTGAGAATCTTGCCGGACACTGGCGCAGAACTTGCTCAAGCCCTGAAAAGGCCCTGTGCATGCAGGGACACCCAGGTATCAGCAATCAAGGTGAAGTCATGAGTACGCCGCACACCACCCAGCCAACCGAAGCGCCCGCCCAGCGCCTGCACAGTGAAGAACAGGCCATCGCCACCGCCCGTGAAGTGGCGGTGGAAATTGCCAGGCTGGCTGCCGACCCGGCCAATAACAACAGCCTGCCCTGGCGCCAGGCCGAGTTGCTCTCGCAAAGCGGCCTGACCGCGATTGGGGTACCCAAGGAATTCGGTGGCCTGGGCGCCTCGGTGCAGACCATTGTCGAAACCGTGCGGCTGATTTCAGTGGCCGACGGCGGCGTTGGTCAGTTGCTGCAGATTCATAACGTGATGCTGCGCGGCATCTTCACTGGCTACAGCCCGGCGGTGCGCGACCGGCTGATCGCCGACGTGCTGGCCGGCAAGCGCTTTGGCAATGCCCTGGCTGAAGTGGGTGGCAAGAACAAGTTCGCCCTCAAGACCCGGGTCGAACGCCGCGAAGACGGCAAGCTGGTGCTCAATGGCAGCAAGTTCTACTCCACCGGCTCCTACCTGGCCGAGTGGATCTCGCTGACCGCCGCCTCAGACACCGGCGGCGCCGGGGTGCTGCTCAACCGCAACACCCCCGGCCTGACCCTGGTCGATGACTGGGAAGCGTTCGGCCAGAACAACTCGGTCAGCGGCACGGTGATCTTCGACAATATCGTGCTCGACGAAGACTTCATTGCCCGTCGCGAAGGGCCGATGAAACGCACCGGCCTGACCTTCCCGCAAATTCTTCACGCCGCCATCGACACCGGTATTGCCTCCGGCGCCCTCAACGCCGCCGTGGACTACCTGAAAAACCACGCCCGGCCCTGGGTGGAAAGCAATGTCGAGCGCGCCAATGAAGAGCCGCACATCATCAAGCAGATCGGTGAGTACGCCGTGGCGCTGCGCGCCGCCGAATCGCTGCTGCGTGAAGCGGCGCAGGTGTTCGACCGCCACAACCTGGACCCGGACAACAAAGAATTGCAAGACGAGCTGATTCTTTCGGTGGCCACTGCGCGTGCACATTCCGATGGCGCCTCGCTGAAGATTTCCAGCGACATCTTCTCGCTGCTTGGTGCCAGTTCGACCCTGAGCAAATGGAACCTCGACCGCTTCTGGCGCAACGCCCGGGTGCACACCACCCACGACCCGATCCGCTGGCGCCTGCATCACGTGGGCAACTACTACCTCAACGGCATCGACCCCGGCGAATACACCGCGATCCTCAACGCCAAACAGGCCGAAGGCGCCAGCCGCAAGGCGTGATGCTTAGCCCGGCGCATAACCCGTAGGAGCGGCTTGAGCCGCGAACCAGCCACCGCCATTGGCGGCTCAAGCCGCTCCTACCGCCCATGAATACCTTGAGTTCCGCATGTGATAAACAAACACCCTCTGCTGCGCAGCCTGGCCATCTACCGCGAGATGCCGTGGCGCTTCAGTCTTACCGCGGCGCTGTTCTTCGCCGTTAACCTGGGCCTGATCTGGCAGCAATGGCTGATCGGTCATGCGCTCAATGACGTCAATGCCGGGCGCGCCGTGGTGCGCCTGGATGACGGTGGTTTCGACGCCAGCCTGGCCTGGCACTGGCTGTGGCTGATTGTCGGCGTGGCGCTGGCCCGCGGCGTGGTGCAATACGCCGCCGGGGTGCTGGCGCTGGTGCTCAGCCAGGAACTGCTGACCCGCCTGCGCGAACGCATCCTGGCCCAGGTTCAAGGCCTGCACCTGGGCTATCACTGGCAGCACGGCATGGGTGAGATGATCACCCGGACCACCCGCGATGCCGACAAGGTCCGCGATGCGCTGATCAACTTCTGGCGGCAGGTGCTCGACACCCCGTTGGTGGTG
Organism: Pseudomonas sp. LJDD11; assembly: GCF_024584215.1. Taxonomy (NCBI): domain Bacteria; kingdom Pseudomonadati; phylum Pseudomonadota; class Gammaproteobacteria; order Pseudomonadales; family Pseudomonadaceae; genus Pseudomonas; species Pseudomonas sp. LJDD11. The sequence goes on along the minus strand of NZ_JANJFL010000019.1, from coordinate 81,534 downwards.
CTGGCGGCCGTCGGGCTGCTGAGCTGGTATCACCCGCTGCTCGGTCTGGTGCCGCTGCTGCTGACCCTGGTCGGGCTGAGCATTTTCGTGTTGCAGACCGAGCATCTGGTGACCCTCGACCGGGCGGTCGGAGCGGCCTATGACCGGGTCAATCAGGACCTGTCCGAAGGCATCAGCGGGGTGCGGGTGATCAAGTCATTCGCGCTGGAGCAACGGCGCATCGACAGCTTTGCCAGCCAGGTCACGCTGTTCACCGGCCATGCCCGCCAGGCGTTGGCCTACGCCAGTTCGCGGATCCCGTTGCCGCAGGTGGTGGTGGCGCTCAGTCATGTCTGGATTCTGGTGTTCGGTGCCCATCTGGTCAGTCAGGGCCAGCTCAATATCGGTGAGCTGGTGGCGTCACTGTTGATCGTCACCACTCTGGTGTTTCGTATCGAGGGCATCGGCCGGGTCATGCAGACCTTTGCCGATGCGCGCTCATCGGCCGAGCGGATCTGGCAACTGCTCGATGAACAACCGGCGATCCGCAGTGCCACCGCCAGCCTGCCGGCCACCCCGCTGGGCCTGCGCCTGGAGCAGGTCACAGTCAAGGCAGCGGGCGCTGGCCGGGCGATCCTGCAGGGCTGCGACCTGACCTTGCAACCCGGCGAAATCGTCGCGCTGGTCGGCGCCACCGGCACCGGCAAAAGCCTGTTGGCCAGCCTGCTGCCGCGCCTGGTGGATGTCAGCGACGGCCGGGTGCTGCTCGGCAGCCATGCCAGTGGCTGGCAGGATGTGCGCGACCTGCAACTCGACCCGCTGCGCCAACGGGTGCATGTGGTGCCGCAAGAAAGCTTTCTGTTCTCCGACACCCTGGCGGCCAACCTGCGCCTCGGCGCGCCGCAGGCCAGTGACGCGCAACTGCTCGAAGCGCTGCGGATGGCCGCCGCCAGCGATGTGCTGGAACGCCTGCCACAAGGGCTGGACACGCCGCTGGGGGACAAGGGCGTAACCCTCTCCGGCGGTCAGCGCCAGCGCCTGAACCTGGCCCGCGCGCTGCTCGCCGGCCCGGACATTCTGTGCCTGGACGATGCCACCAGTGCGCTGGATGCGATCAGCGAACGCCAGGTGCTGGACAACATCCGTGATTTGCCACACAGCCACGGCCGGGTCACCACGCTGCTGGTGATCTCCAGCAAATTGTCGACCGTTTTGCTCGCCGACCGGGTGCTGGTACTCGACGGCGGGCAAATCGCTGACAGCGGCAGCCATGAAGAGCTGCTGCAGCGCAACCCACACTACCGCGAACTGCTGGGGATCGAACATGGCTAAGCCGTTGAAGGGCCAGTCAGCCCTGAGCGACATCGAAATCGAAGAGCTGCTGGCGAAAAAGGCACTGGACCGCAGCATGTTCAGCCGCCTATTGCCGTTGCTGCGGCCGATCAAAACCTCGATCCTGCTGGTCATCGGCCTGGAGCTGGCACTGGTGTTCACCGTGTTCCTGCGCCCTTGGTTTGTCCGTGAACTGCTCGACCGTGGCCTGATCCGGCAGGACGGCCAGTGGATCGCCGATATGCTCCTGATCGGCTGGCTCGGCGCCGGGCTGGCCGCCAGTTGGCTGGCGCGCTTCGCGCTGGCCGGGGTCTCGCAATACATCGCCGGCAGTGCCGCGATCCGCGTGCTCAATGAGCTGCGGGTGCGGGTGTTTGCCCATGTGCAGGCGCTGAGTGTCGGTTACTTTGACCGGACCAAGGCCGGGCGCATCATCTCGCGGGTCGACCGTGATGTGGACAGCCTGGAACCGCTGGTGATCCAGGGCCCGCCGGAGCTGCTCGGCGCCGTGTTGCGCTGCAGCGTGGCGGCCGTGATGCTGTGGCTGATCTCGCCGCTGTTTTTGCTCAGCCTGGCCGGTGCGGTGCCGCTGCTGTTTCTCGCTACCTGGGCGTTCAAGCGTATCTCGCAGCGCAACTGGGCCAAGGTGGCCGAAAACCGCAGCCGCTTCACTGCGCACCTGGTCGAAAGCGTCGGCGGTGCACGCATGCTGCAACAATGCGTGCGCCAGCAACCCAACCTGCGCCGCTATCGGCAGTTGCTCGACGAATTCAACTGGTCACTGATCCATGGCAGCTTGCGCTCGGGCTGGTTCGCGCCGTTCACCGCGCTGCTGGCAGCGGTGGCCATGGCCGTGCTGTTGCTGGTCGGCGCCCAGGGGCTGGCGCAAGGCACTGTGACCGTGGGTCAGGTGGCCGAGAGTCTGTTCTACGTGATGCTGTTTCTCGGCCCGTTGCAGGAGCTGTCTGACCTGTTCGAACGCTACGCCACCGGCTCCGCCTCTGCGCAGCGGATCTTCCTGCTGCTCGACACCGAACCGCAGGTCACCGACCCGCAGCAACCACGGCGGCTGGGCAAGGCCCGTGGCCAGGTGTCGTTTGAGAACGTGCGCTTTGCCTATAACCCCAACGCTGCAAAACCGGTGATCGACCAGTTGAACCTGGTGATCGAGGCCGGCGAGGTGCTGGCCATCGTCGGCCCGTCCGGGCATGGCAAAAGTACCCTGGTGCAGTTGCTGACCCGTTTCTACGACGTGCAGGACGGCGCAGTGCGCCTGGACGGCACGGATGTGCGCGAGCTGGCCCAGCATGAACTGCGCCGCAACGTCGGCGTGGTGCTGCAGGACAACGTGCTGTTCAGCGGCAGCATCCTCGACAACCTGCGCATGGCCGCACCGCAGGCCGACGATGCCGCGTTGATCAGCGCGGCCCGCGAACTGGGCGCCGACGAGGTGCTGGAGCGCCTGCCACATCAGTACGACACGCAGGTCGGGCCGCTGGGCTCCTACCTCAGCCACGGTCAGCGGCAACTGGTGTGCCTGGTGCGTGCTTATCTGGCCGACCCGGTGGTGCTGGTCCTCGACGAGGCAACCTCGGCCGTCGATGTGCACACCGAGCGGCGCATCCAGCAAGCGCTGCGGCGACTGTGCCTGGGCCGAACGGCGATCATCATCGCCCACCGCCTGGCGACCATTCGTGATGCCGACCGCATTGCGGTGATCCGCGAAGGCCAGTTGGTCGAACTCGGCCCGCACCGCCAACTGATCGAACAGGACGGCCCCTACGCGATGCTGTATCGCACCTGGCAACGCAGCTCGGCGAACGGTTCGGCGATTGACGAAATCAGCGCCGCACCCAAGGAGCTGGCGCCGGGTTGAAACCACAAAACCTCACCCCGCACAAGGCTGTGTAATCAGCAGCGCTGCTGGTGCAGTGCTGCCTGACAACCATCAAGGATCAAAGATATGCCTGACGTCACTGATCAACTACTTGAAACAACGGCTTTTGGCCTATTAATCACAGCGTGGCATGGCGGTTGCTCAAGCCTTGACGGATTGAGGATCGCCATACACCGGGAGTCCCGATGAGCACTGAATTTTTCTGGCGTCTGCCACTGGGTACCGATGGCCCGCAACTGAACACCGCCAACCATAACCGTGGCAACCCTGTGCACCGCCCCGGCCATATTGCCCCCGGTCGGCTGCCTGACGGCGCAGCGGACGGCTTTGGTTACATCGATTACATCGCCCAGGTGGCCAAGGCTGCCGAGCTGGCAGGCTTTGAAGGTGCGCTGTTGCCCACCGGCCCTGAACCATGGATGGTCGCCGCAGCGCTGGCCCGCGAGACCCGGCGGATCCGTTTTCTGGTGGCCTTCCAGGCCACCTGGACGCTGCCGGCCTATGCCGCGCAGCAAGCGGCGATTTTGCAGAATCTGAGCCATGGCCGGCTGGACTGGAACATCATCACCGGTGGCAACCCGGCCAGCCAGCGCGCCAACGGCGACTTTCTCGAACACGACCTGCGCTACAAGCGTACCGGCGAGTTCCTCGATGTGATCGACGGCCTGTGGCACAACCAGCGGTTCTCCTATGAAGGTGAGATCTACCGTCTGGAGAACGGCGCCCTGCCGCCGGGCCTGCACCACGAGCGCAAACCCGGCGTGTACTTTTCCGGGTTCTCTGATGCGGCGCTGGAGGTCGCCGCCCGCCACGCTGATGTGTACCTGAACTGGGCGGAACCGGTCGATAAGCTCAAGCCGCACATCGAGCGGGTTCGTGAACTGGCCGCTCGTCAGGGGCGCAGCGTGCGGTTCGGCCTGCGCGTCGACCTGTTCGCCCGGGAAACCGAAGCCCTGGCCTGGAGCGACCTGCGCCGCCAGTTCGAGCGCTTCCATCAGCCTGGCGCACGGCCGTTCGGTGCCGGCGGCTCGGACTCGGTGGGCGGCGCGCGGCAGACGGCCTATCACCAGAACATCGACCGCTTTGACGACCTGATCATCGGCCCGAACCTGTGGGCCGGTTTCGCCAAGGCCAAGCCTGGCCCCACCGTCGGTCTGGTGGGCAGCCATGAGCAGATCGCCGAGCGCTTGAGCGAGTACCGCGACGCCGGTTTCTCGACCTTTATCCTGGCCGGCAATCCGCATCTTGAAGAAGCCCTGCGCATCGGCCAGCAAGTGCTGCCGCTGGTCCATCAGCATTCACCTACCCCATTGGCAGGAGCCACGGCATGAGCCAGCCACTCGATACCCTTTGGTACACCCGCTGCCCGGTGCCCACCGGCCTGGGCCTGGCAGTCCAGAAAGGCTGGCTCAAAGAGGCGCTTGATCCGTTGGGCACCGCCTTGCAGTCAATCCGCGAGTCCAGCCAGCAGAGCGTGCGCGAGTCGCACTTCGACCATACCTTGCGCAACTCGGTACGCCATGGCGGCAATATCCCGGCCATCTGGGCTCGCGCCCAGGGCCGCGAAACCCGGGTCATCGGCCTGTCGTGGGTGGATGAGGCGCAGTTGATTCTGGCCCGGCCCGGCAGCGGCATTCGTTCGGTCAAGGACCTCAAGGGCCGGCGCTTTGGCCTGCCGCACTGGCGCAACGCGCAGATCGACTTCACCCGCGCCCAGGCCCTGCGCGGCCTGGAAAATGCCCTGCGCCTGGAAGGTCTGCAGGTGGGTGACGTGGAGCTGGTCGACTATGTCCACGGCGGCACCTTCAGCGATGCTCCAGCCGAGGCAGTGGATAACACTCTGGTCAGCAGCCACCGCGCCGAAACCCGTAACGCCGAACTGGTCGGCCTGTTGCGCGGCGAAGTCGATGCGATTTTTCTCAAGGGCGCGCATGGCGTGCAACTGGCCCATGAGTTCTCGCTGGTGACAGTAATCGACACCGGCACCCATCCCGAGCCGCTGATCCGCAGCAATAACGCCACACCGCGAACCCTGAGCGTCGATCAGCACTTGCTGGACCAACACCTGGACGTTGCCGCCGGCATTCTCGGCTCGGTGTTGCGCGCCGAGCAGTGGGCGCGCAACAACCCGCAAGAGACACGACGTTTTCTGTCTTATGAGGTCAACAGCAGTGAATACTGGGTCAGGCGTGCCTATGGCGAAGATGCCCATCAGCGCCTGAACACCGGCTTCGACGAACAGGCCATCGCCGGCCTGCAGGATTTCACCGATTTTCTCCAGCGCTGGGCCTTCATCGCGACCCGCTTCGATGTCCGTGACTGGATCGACACCCGCCCCCTTGATGCGCTGAGCCTTGCCCCTGGCAAGTTGACCGGCTGATCACTTTGCGACGAGACACTTATGAGCCAATCACTCGAAACCCTCTGGTACACCCACAGCCCGGTCCCCACCGGGCTGGGCATTGCCGTGCAGTCCGGCCGGCTGGCCGAAGCTTTCCAGCCCTACGGCACGCGCATCCAGTCGCTGCGTGAGTCCAGCGAGCAGGATGTCCGCGAAGCCCACTACGACCACCACCTGCCCAATTCGGTGCGCCATGGCGGTAACATTCCGGCAATCTGGGCGTATTCCAGCGGCGTGCCGACCCACCTGCTGGGGCTGTCCTGGAGCGATGAGGTGCAGTTGATCCTGACCACCATCGACAGCGGGGTAAAAACCATCCGCGACCTGAAAAACCGCCGCTTCGGGCTGCCCAAATGGGCCAACGTACAGATCGACTTTACCCGCGCGCAGGCGCTGCGCGGCCTGGAAAACGCCCTGCGCCTCGAAGGCCTGAGCGTCTCGGATGTCGAACTGGTCGATTACCCCTACGGCGGCACCTACAGCGACGAGCGCAAGCACCATAAATACGGCTCGGAAGTGAACCTGGACGTCGGCAGCGTACGCAAACGCAATAACGAACTGATTGGCCTGCTGCGTGGCGATATCGACGCGATTTTTCTCAAGGGCGCACATGCCGCGCACCTGGCCAACGAGTTCGGCTTGCAGGTGGTGGTCGATACCGGCTCACACCCCGACCCGCTGATCCGCAGCAATAACGGCACGCCTCGGGCGCTGACCGTAGACTCCCACCTGTTCGAGAACCATTTCGACGCCTGTACCCGCATCGTCGACGTGGTGCTGCGCACCGAGCAATGGGCCTGGGCCAACCCGGAAGAAACCCGGCGCTATCTGGCCCGCGAGTTGAACACCAGTGAATACTGGGTGGCCGCCGCCTACGGTGAAGACGCCCACCGTCGCCTGCGCACAACCCTGGACCGGCGCTCGATCGACGCCTTGCAAGACTTCACCGATTTTCTCTATCGCTGGAACTTCATCCCGCGGCATTTCAATGTCAATGACTGGGTGGACTTCAGCGTGCTGGAAAAGGTCATCGGCGCCACCTCAAGGCTGGCGGTCTGACGGACCTGCCGCCGGCAATTTGCCTGCGGCAGCTCACGCGCCCTGGTCCAGGCCATTGAGCGGAATCTCGAAAGACTTCTTCACCGTGCGGATCACCAGGGTCGAAGAGTAGGTCCTGATCGGGATGTCTTTGTAGGTTTCCAGGAAGTTGTAGATGTAGTCGGTGTATTCGGTGGCGTCACGCAACTTCGCCACCATCACGAAGTCGAACTCTCCGGTGATCAGGTAACACTCCTGGACCTCAGGCCGGCTGGCCAGAATCTGCTGCATGCGCCGGTCGATGTCCGCGGTGTCCTTGTCGAGCTTGATCATGAACATGGCCGTGACCTGCAGACCAAGCTTTTTATCGTCCAGCACCGCCACCCTGGCACGGATCACTCCGTTGTCCTCCAGGCGCTTGATGCGTCGATAGCAACTGGTCGGTGACAGGCCCACGTTGTCGCTAAGCAACTCCAGACTCTGGCTGCAATCCTTCTGTAAGCGCCCCAGAATCCTCAGATCTATCGCATCTGCCATATTTACTGCGTCCTCCCTGAAAAAATGCAAAAAAACAGCCACTGCGCGGTGGCACTTTGCACGAAATCGTCGCGCCTTCAAATTAACATCATTGCGCGAATCAACGTCAGCTCAATAAGCAGTCAGGGCCGGAGAAGGACCGATGAGCGCTACAAAACCGACATGGACGACGGATATTCAGCGCCTGGTCAGTGAATCGTGCTGGCAATTGCCGCTGCAAAGAGTCGCACTGAGCCCCTCCTGGATTGAAGCCACGCAAGGCCAAATCATCAATCTGCGTCAGATCGAGTCGGTCCGGCAATGGTCGCCGCTTATCTATCAGCATCTGACGGCCTCAACGCTCGCGCATCCTGAGCTGAGCCCGTCGGTGTGGTTCGAGGACTCGCTGGAAATCTTCCGCCGCTGGGTCAATCAAGGCTGGCGCATCGATGCCCATGCACCGATGAACGTCGCCGAACGCATCGCTCGAAGCCCACGCCGCCCCCTCCCCGAGCAACCCTGGCACGGCCACGCCGGCCTGCATTCCCATGACCGCAAGCCGTTCGCGGTGCGCCACCTGAATCTGTGCCGCGAGCAGGCACGCAGCGCCCCTGCACTCTTTGCCGAACAGGCACCGAGGCGCATCGGTCAGTTCTGATCTCAACACCTCACGCCGCTGACCTGATGCACAGGATCTGCATCAGGTTTCGACCGGAGTCCCTCCGGTAATGCTTTCTGCTCCCTCTTTCATTCACCACTTGCCGTTGGAGAGTTGTCATGAGTACGCCTTTAAAGCAGTTCACCTCACCCGCCGGGCAGGCCCCGAAGGACTTCCAGAAACTGGGCCTGGAGCAGCAGTTGCCGCAATTTGAAACCGACTGGAGCAACAACCTCGATGGCTGGACCCAGGCGGCGATCATCGGCAACCCGTGGAGCAGCCTCAATGACGCACCACGAGCGGGTTACTACAACCCGCTGGTCGAGGGCTTCGACGACAACGCAACGCCGGTTGAATGGACCCCGTTCCCCAACCGCCTGATTGTCTACCTGACCCAGGCAGGCTCGGCCGCCAACCCGCAACTGGGCGGCAAACCACTGAGCATGGAACAGGTCATGGCCCTGGCCGACAACGGCGAGATCGACATCAACGGCACGGCCCTCAAGCTGTATGACCCGCAAGGCACTGGCAACCTGCTCAACCTGCCAACCGTCCGCTGTCCGCAGATCGACTGGAACGGCCCCTACAAGCCGTTCTCGCCGTCCGGCCCACGTGGCTGGCTGGACGAATACTGCGAGTGGTCGATCACCCGCGATGCCAACGGCAAGCTGCGCAGCGTCATGTTCACCTGCGAAAACCCGGCTTATTACCTGACCCTGTGGCGTATCAATCCTGAAGCGGTGCTGGGCCTGTACAAGGACTACATCGATCCGTCGGTGGTGATTGAGGACCTGTACCTGCGCTACGCCTACGATCAGCCGACCGGCAAGAAAGGCGAGCCGGTGATCGATCCGACCACCGGGCGGGCGGCTTACGACGTGACCAATAAGTGGAACTCGGGCACCGCACGCGTTCCCGGCCAGTATGGCGGCGCGCTGCACCTGACTTCCGGGCCCAATACCCTGAGCGCCGAAATCTACCTGGCGGGAGCCGCAACCATTCAGCGTCCCGACGCCAGCAGCGTCAACGCGCAGACCCTGATCTGCTGTGCACAGTACGGACAGAATTTCCGTAACTCCGACCCGTTCATCGGTTTCAGTGCCAATAGCCTGGCAGGCTCTAACCGCATCACCCTGACCGACCCGGTGGGCCTGTATCTGCAGCAGCCGCAGAGCTTCGCGAACTGGAAAGGCCCCAAGGGCGAGGATGTCAGCCAGTACTGGAAAGTCACCCGTGGCAGCGCCGGTACAGGCCCTGGCGGCATCGACCAGATCCTCCATGCGGTGTTCGAAATCCCGGAAAGTGCCGGTTTTTCAATCAGCGACGTCACCATCGACGGCAAGCCGATCGAGTACATCGGGCAGATTGCCAACCAGATGAAAGTGGCGCTGTCGGCCAGCACACTGAACAGCATTGAGCCGCCCATCACCCCTTGCGTGGCTGACCGCACCACGGCGATCCAGCCTTATCCGGTGCAGTTGCTGCCACTGGAGCTGTTCTACGGCGAGTCGCCCAGCGACCTGCCGGCCTTGCTCAAGCCCGGCAGCAGTCATCAGTTCGTGCTGGTGGTGCAAGGCGCCGACGCCGGCACCACCGCCGCAACGGCGCGCATTGAGTTCTCCAACCCCGGGGTGACAGCGCAGGTCAGCGAATTTCTGGCCAACGCCACGCCGGTTCCGGGAGTGACATCGGCCAACGGTACCCAAGGCTATGTCATGACCATCAAGGTGGCGGCCAACGCCGCACCCGGGCTGGTGCAACTGCGTGCGCTGAACCCGTCCGAAGCCGCCAACCCAAGTGCTGACGAGCATCCATGGGCCAGCTCACTGGCGATCGTGCCGGTCCTTTAACCAATCACGCCGGACCCGCGCAGCGCACTCGCTGGCGCGGGTCTGCGGCTTGCAGGGAGCAGTATCATGCGCTTGTTTACCGCCCTCATCGAACGAGGCCGTGCAGGCCTGCTCGGCACCTTGCTGGCGCTGCTGTCGTGGGGTCTGACTGCCCAGACCAGCCTGGCGGCGGCCAACCCGCAGACACCGGAACAATGCGTACAGCAGCTGGTGTTCGACCCCAACAGTGGCAGCTTTCTGACCAGCGACAATCCATTTTTGCTGTCGCAGAAAACCATCAATTGTTACGCCTGGCAGATGTTCATCGCGATGAACTGGCCGGTCAATCCAGGCTGGCCAACCAACCCGAGCCTGGCCGGCGAGCCAGACCTGCACAGCCCTGCCAGCCAGTTCGGCGTACCGACCCATACCAGCCAGCCGATGAGCATCGCGCCGCTGTGGTCCAGCTATAAAGATGCCAACGATATCTTCCTGCCCGGCGCGGTGCCGCCCAGCGCCTGGGGCGTCCAGGCGCCGGCACCGGTCGGCTGCCAGGCCAGGGCCAGCCTCGGCTCGGTGCGTAGCGGTGCGCGCAAATTTCTGACCGCCACCTCCGAAAGTGCGGTGAGCGCCAGACACCGCTTTCATATTTCTTCCAGCACCCCGGCCACCACCCCTGATCCGACCCTTGAGGCCACTGGCGGCTGGCTGACCGACCAGGCCGGCAATCTGGTGTACTTCGAGCGCAAGGTTGGCAAGGCCGAGTTCGACTACATTGTCGCCAATTCACTGTATGACGCCGCCGACCAGCTACGAGTCGCCACCAACCAGGATGGCAAGAGCCCGCAAGGCCTGTCGCTGCCAGCCGGCGCCCACTTTCGCAACCCGCCCGCCAAACCGGTCGCGCAGGAACAGTTGGGGGCATTCGAGATCAAGGCGGCGTGGCGTATCCTCACCGGCAAGCCGCAGCTGTATTCGCGCTACCTGACCAGCGTGACCTGGCTGCAACGTCCCGACACTGGCGAGTGCGCCCAGGAAGTGGTGGGCCTGGTCGGCCTGCACATCATTCACAAGACCGAAAGCCTGCCGGACTTCGTCTGGACCACCTTCGAGCATGTCGACAACGTCCCCGACGGCGGCCCGGCGCCGGCGGGCGGCTACACCTTCAACAACCCCAACTGCACAGGCAGCGGCTGCACCCCCAACCAGGAACGCATCACCTGCAATGCCTCCGGCTGCACCGATAACTTCCCGCGCAGCGAACCGGTCCAGGTCAGCCGCGAGTACCCGCTGAGCAGCTACATGAACGCCCTCAACAGCGCCGTGCAGCAGGCCATTGCCAGCAAGACCAACGGCCAGTCGGTGTTTCAGTACTACAAACTGATCAACGTCCTGTGGGATGGCTCGCCGACCGCGCCAAGCCCCGAACCTGGCGCCAACGCGCCTGCACCCTTGGTGTACGGCACCTTCAACAGCGACGGCAACGTTCCGGCGGCCAACACCGTGCTGGAAACCTACATTCAGAATGTCTCGTGCGACGGTTGCCACAAGAACGCGAAAATCGCCGGCAAGAGCGGCCTGGCCGCGGATTTCTCGTTTTTGTTCGAAAACGCCGACTCGGCCAAGCAGCCGACGTTGATCAGAAGCTTGCCCTGAGCGTTCGACAGGCAGCCGCTGGCTGCCTGGCTGTCTCGCCTCCAGCAGCGCAGTGCTGCTCCAGAAGCAGCCCGCCAGCAACCCCTGACGGCCAGGACGCAGTCTGGCCCGAGCAATGAGCCGCGCGGCCGCAAAAGCCGTCCACGCGGCCTGCTGATGAAAATAAAAATCCTTTTTAATCAATTAGTTAAAAATTAAAAAGTTTCTCTGGCCATGGCTTCGGCAACTGGCACAGACCCTGCTATTCCCCCTCTGAGCATCTAGCGCATCCACCACCGACAAGAATGCGCAGTCGTTACTTCTTGCGTCTTATGGGGATTTCATCATGTTGAAGATCAATCCGATTACCCGGGGCATCTGGCTGACCCTGGCCCTGGGTGGCAGCGGCACCAGCCTGGCCTGGGCTGCCGAGCAGACCGGCACCGCCGCCGAACCGGCGCCAGCCCTGAAAACCGTGACCGTCACCGCACAGCGCCGCGAACAGACCGTGCAGGAAGTGCCTGCCGCCGTGTCGGTGGTCAACGGTTCGAGCATCACCGCCGACGGCGTGCGCACGGTGGGCGACATCACCACCTTCGTCCCCAACGCCGCGGCCAAGAACCCCGACGGCGACGGTCGTCCGCGCTGGTACATTCGCGGCCTGGGCACTGGCGATACCGGTGCTGCTACGGTTTATCCGGTCGGTATCTACGCCGACGACGTGTACCTCAATGCGCCTATCGCTGGCGGCGGCCCACTGTTTGACCTTGAGCGCATCGAAATCCTGCGTGGCCCGCAAGGCACCCTGTACGGCAAGAACACCACCGCCGGTGCGGTGAATATCATTTCGAAGAAACCCGGCTTTGACACTGACGGCTACGGCACCATCGGTTTTGGCAGCAAGAACGAGCGTATTCTCAGCGGCGCGCTGGGCGGTGCGTTGGTGGATGAAAAACTCGCCGCACGGGTGTCGCTGTACTCCGAAGAGCGCGATGGCTTCACCACCAACGAAACCAACGATCACACCTACGGCGACGTCAACAAGAAAGCCGCCCGCGTACAGTTTCTCGCTCAACTGACCCCGGACCTGGACGCCCTGTGGAAAATCCACAGCCGCGAGTACAAGGGCGACGGCAGCAACGGTTCGCTGCCGACCGGCACTTATTACAACGTTGGCTACCAGCGCCCTGAAGGCCGCCGGATCGAGCTCAACGTCAATGAAAGCTCGCGCCTGGACCATGACGGCAGTTCGCTGACCCTGAACTGGCACCTGGGCGACTACACCCTGACCTCGATCACTGCTTACGACTACATCCGCAGCAAATCGGTCAGCGACGGCGACTACACCCCTTACGAAGTCAACGGCACCTCACTCAGCGACAACGAGTACCGCCAGTACTCCCAGGAACTGCGCCTGGCCTCGCCGCAGCAGGAGCGCCTGCGCTGGCTGGCCGGCGCGCATTATTTCCACGAAGACCTCGACAGCTCCGGCATCCGCAGCATCGCACCGGGCACCTCGCCCAACGGCACCGGCTCCAATCAGGTCGGTGCAACCGTGCTGCGCGACCTGAATTTTGACCACAGCACCGACAGCTACGCGCTGTTCGGCAACGTCGCCTTTGACCTGACCGACAATTTCACCCTGACCACCGGCCTGCGCTACACCCAGGAAAAGAAAGACATTGATCTGAACCTGACCCAGCTGACCCGCGCCACCGCCACCGGCCCGCTGATCCCGCTGAGCAGCGCCGGGGCGAACGGCAGCAGCGAGCGCGACAAGACCTGGGACGCCTGGACCTACGACGTCACACCTGAATACCGCATCAACGACAACGTGCGGGTGTTCGCCCGTTACGCCCACGGCTTCCGTTCCGGCGGTTTCAACACCGGCCTGTCCACCAGCCTGGCGCAGCTCAGCACTGTCGACCCGGAAGAACTGGATGCCTACGAGCTGGGCCTGAAGTCGGAGTGGTTCAAGGGCCGGCTGATCGCCAACGCCAACGTGTTCTACTACGACTACTCCGACATCCAGGTGAACCTGCTGACCGTCAACAACGGCATCCTGACCACAGCACTGACCAACGGCGCCAAGGGCAAGGTCAAGGGCGCCGAGCTGGAGCTCGAAGGCCAGCCGACCGAGTACCTGCACCTTCGCGCCGCGCTGTCGTATCTGGACACCGAATACACCGACTTCAAGAACGTCAACCCGACCACCGGCGCAGTGACCGCCGACTACAGCGGCAACCGCTTCGTGCGCTCGCCCAAGTACGTGGTATCGCTGGGCGCCGACTACACCATACCGCTTGAGGTTGGCGGCAAGCTGGTGGTGGGCGGCGACGTGAGCTTGCGCGACAAGGAATACTTCCTCGCCGACCGTCAGAGCAGTGTCGACAAGGAACTGAGCCAGCCGCATTACACCCTGGCCAACGCACGCCTGACCTGGTTCAGCCTGGACGAAAAACTCAGCGTCACCGGCTTTGCCAACAACCTTACCAACCGCGAATACCAGGTTCACGGCCGCCCCAACGGCGCCGCAGGGCAGAACGTGATCGTCTACGGCGACCCACGCACCGTGGGCGTCTCGGTGACCCAGCGGTTCTGAGGATCAACGGCAGGAGCGGCTTGATCCGCGAACGGGGTTTAGGGTTTAGGGGTTTAGAAGCTTCGGGGCTGAAGCCCCTCCTACGGCCCCTCCTACGGCCCTCCTGCGTACCTGAAAAATTGCCTTTCCCTATAGGGGTCATCATGAACGTGCGTCTCAACCCACTGGCCGGTGCCATTGCACTGGTCGCCAGCGGCCTGGCCTTGCCCGCGCTGGCCGCAGAAACTTCAAGCCCGGCAGCCAGCGACAGCGCCGGTAAACTCGACACCGTCGTGGTGGTCGGCACCCGGCGCAGTGACCTCACCGCACTGGAAAGTGCCGCACCGGTCGATGTGCTGTCTTCAGAGCAACTGCAAACCACCGGCGCCAACGACTTGCAGTCGGCGCTGACGGCACTTTCGCCGTCGTTCAGTTTTCCGCAATCGCCCCAAGGCGCATTCGCCGGTTCCATCGCCCAGGGCGCTTCGCTGCGGGGCCTGGCCTCTGACCAGGTACTGGTGCTGGTCAACGGCAAGCGCCGTCACGCCAGCGCCAACGTCACCCGCCAGGGGGTGGTCAACGCCCGTGGTGCGGCGGCCGTGGACCTGAGCCTGATTCCGCTCAGTGCCATCGAGCGGGTGGAAATCCTGCGTGACGGCGCCGCCGCGCAGTACGGCTCCGATGCCATTGCCGGGGTGATCAACATCGTGCTCAAGGAGCGCGATGAAGGCGGCAACATCGGCTACCGCTTCGGCGGCTACGACAAGGGCGACGGTCTGCAACGCAAACTCAGCGGCTGGAAAGGCTTTGCCCTGCCCAACGACGGCTTCCTGACCCTGAGCTTCGACGCCGGCAATCAGGACCCGGCCAGCGATACCCGCGACGACAACCGGATTTTTTATGCCGGTTCACCGAACATCAACACCGCCCGCGAACAGAACAACGGTTACCGCAACTGGCGCTGGGGCTCGGGCGCGGTCTCGGATCAGTACAATTTCATTGCCAACAGCGAAATCAATCTCAGCGACTCGCTCACCGCCTACGGTTTTGCCAGCTACGGGCACAAGAACACCGACTCGGAAAACTTCTACGATCCACCCACCACCCTGGCCAGCAACTACGGCAGCGTGGCCCTGGCACGCTACCCGGACGGGCGGATTCCGATCACCCGCTACAACCTTGAAGACTACGCGGCCACCGGCGGCCTGCGCTGGGAGGATGCGCAACTGGGCAAGTTCGACCTGGCGTTGAACTACGGCAACAACACGCTCAAGTCCACCGACCGCAATGCGATCAACCCCAGCTACGGCAACGCCAGCCCATCGAAGATCTACACCGGCGAGCGTGAAGCCGACCAGACCAACCTGACCCTGGACTGGGTACGCGACTTCGATACCCGACTGCTGTACAAGCCGCTGACGGTCTCGGCCGGCGTGGCCTGGCGCAAGGAAAACTACGAGCTGAGTGCGGGGCAAGCCGAAGGCTGGGCCAACGGTCCGCTGTTCAATACCCTGGACCCGGTCACCAACCGCCGCCTGGCCGGCTACTACTCGGGGATTACCCAGGTTGACGCGGCCTCGCTGGAGCGCAAGGTGTTCGGCGGCTATGTCGATGTCGAGGGGCAGATCACCGAGAAATTCCAGGCTGGCGTCGCGCTGCGCTCCGAGCACTACTCTGACTTCGGCGACACCACCAACGGCAAGCTGTCGCTGCGCTACGACTTCACCCCGCAACTCGCCGCCCGCGCCACCGCCAGCACCGGCTACCGCGCCCCGTCACTGGTGCAGAGCGGCCTGTCGTCGTTCAGCGTCCAGGCGGTCGAGCAACCGACCGGCAGCGGCAACTGGGTCGAGGTGCAACAGCGCCTGCTGCGTGCCGACAGCCCTGAAGCCCGCTTGCTGGGCGGCCAGGCACTCAAGCCGGAAGAGTCGACCAGTTTCTCGCTGGGTCTGGTCTGGCGACCGCTGGAAAATGCCTCGGTGACGGTCGATGCCTACCGTATCGAGATCGACAACCGGATCACCCTGTCGGACCAACTGACCGCCGCCACGGTCGCACCGGTGTTTGCCGGCACCCAGTACAGCAACATTCAGAGCGCAGCGTTCTACACCAACGTGGCCGACACCCGGACCAACGGGATTGAGGTGACCGGTAACTATCGGCTGAACCTCAATGAATTCGGCAAGCTCAATCTCAATGCCGGCTTCAGCCAGAATGACACCAAAATCACCGGGCTGCGGGATGTGGGCGGTATCAGCGGTTCGCAGATTGTGGGCCGCAACACGCAAGGCCTGATCGAGGAAGGCACGCCAGAGAACAAATTCACCCTGGGCGCGAACTGGGCTTATGGCAACTGGGGCGTGAACGTCGCGCAACGGCGCTACGGCGAGTGGAAAAGCCGTAATGCAACCAACCCGGCCCTGGACCAGACCTTCAGCGCACAATGGGTCACCGACCTGGATGTCTCATACACCTTCGCCAAAGGTGTAAAGCTGACCGTGGGTGCGATCAACCTGTTCGACAGCCACCCGGACAAACTGGAAGGGTCGCAGTTGTATGGCGTGCCGAAGTACAGCATCACCTCACCGGAAGGCGCCCAGGGCGCGTTCTACTACACGAGCGTGAGTTACGACTTCTGATCGGTTGAATGCTGCCGGGCCCTGTAGGATCGCCGCCCGGCCGCTCCTACCGGCCAACAGGCATTCGCGAGCGGGCCAACTGGCCGCTCGCGTGCCGGGGTATACCCGTCAGGACGACAGGTAGGAAGAGCGGGTCAGGCCCAGCCGCAGGGCATCGAGGTACTGGGTGCGTTCACGCGGGCTGATCCTGGCGCTGGCGACCTTGTCGCGGTAGTGGGTCATCAACTCCTCCGGCGACAGGTGCACATAGCGCAGCATGTCTTCGATGGTGTCGTGGGTCTCGATACCGGCGTGGTACACGCTGCCGTCCTGGTTCTGGTAGATGTTCACCGAGTCGGTGTCACCGAACAGGTTGTGCATGTCACCGAGAATTTCCTGGTAGGCACCGACCAGGAAGATCCCCAGCAGGTAATCTTCGCCGTCCTTGAGGGCATGCACCGGCATGCTGGTCTCGATGCTCTGCTCGTCGACGTACTGGTTGATCTTGCCGTCCGAGTCGCAGGTCAGGTCTTGCAGCACAGCGCGGCGCACCGGCTCTTCGTCCAGCCGGTTGAGCGGGATGATCGGCAATACCTGGCCGATGGCCCAGGTGTCAGGCAGGCTCTGGAATACCGAGAAGTTACAGATGTACTTGTCGGCCAGCTTGTCGTTGAGTTCGTCCAGCACCTGGCGGTGCGAACGCTGGCGAGCCTTGAGCGAGTTGTGCAGGCGTCGGCACAGGGCAAAGTAGCACTGCTCGCCCAGCGCCTTCTGGGCCAGGGTGATCTTGCCATCAGCATACTGGGTGGCGATGTCGCTCATGTAGTGCGTGGCGCGCCAATAGGTCTCGGTGACCATCTCGATGTCGTTGTGATCGATCAGGTCGACCAGCCACTGCACGGTTTCCGGCAGGCTGGCCTTGTCTTCGATTTCGGGAACCTGGTCGTTGTGGCGCTCCACGTCGGTGACCTGGACCACCAGCACCGCATGGTGAGCGGTCAACGAGCGGCCGCTTTCCGAGAAGATATGCGGGTGCGGCAGGCCCTGCGCGTCGCAGAATTCCTTGAGCATGCCGACCACCACACCGGCGTAGTCGTCGATGTCGTAGTTGATCGAACTGGCGTTGCGCGAGTGGGTGCCGTCGTAATCAACGCCCAGGCCGCCGCCGACGTCGATATGGTCCACCGGCAGGCCGAGGCTGCGCAGTTCACCGTAGTAACGGATCGCTTCCTTGAAACCGTGCTGGTAGTCGGCCAGGTTGGCGATCTGTGAGCCCATGTGGAAGTGCACCAGCCGGATGCCCTGATCCAGGCCGGCCTTGCGGAAACGCTCGACCACCGACAGCAGCTGCGCGGCAGACAAGCCGAACTTGGATTTCTCGCC
This sequence comes from Pseudomonas sp. LJDD11, assembly GCF_024584215.1. Lineage (NCBI taxonomy): Bacteria > Pseudomonadati > Pseudomonadota > Gammaproteobacteria > Pseudomonadales > Pseudomonadaceae > Pseudomonas > Pseudomonas sp. LJDD11. The sequence goes on along the minus strand of NZ_JANJFL010000019.1, from coordinate 63,667 downwards.
GCCGGTGTCGGCCCACTTGCTCGACGCCAGCGACGACAGCCGCACGCGCAGACCAACCTGGGGCGCCAGCTTGAGTTCGGCGGCTTCCTCGATCACCAGTTCGACTTCGGATTCTTTCTCGATGACGATGAACACGTTGTGGCCCAGCTTCTGGCCCATCAGCGCCAGACGGATGAACTCACGGTCCTTGTAACCGTTGCAGACGATGGTGCCGCCCTTCGGCGCCAGCGCCAGCACGGCCATCAGCTCGGGCTTGGAGCCGGCTTCCAGGCCGATGGAAACGTTTTGCGTGGCGATGATGTTTTCCACCACGGCTTCTTGCTGGTTGACCTTGATCGGGTACAACGCGGTGTAACGGCTCTGGTATTCCAGGCGCGCGATGTTGTCATCGAAAGCGCCAGTCAGCTTGCGCACGCGATCTTGCAGAATGTCCGGGAAGCGCACCAGCAACGGCAGGGTCAGGCCGCTTTTGCGCAGGTCGTCGACCTGCTCGTAGAGGTCGATCGGGGTGCTACCGGCACCGTTGGGACGAACTTCAACGCGACCGGCTTCGTTGATCGCGAAATAACCGGCGCCCCAATGGCGAATTCCATAAACACTGCGGCTGTCCGCCACGGTCCATTGGCTGCCATCGTCTTTGCGTGTGCGTCGTACGGACATCGAAGTCCCCTGTCTATAAGTCGGTAAACGTCGGCCAAAGGCCGACCGGGCGCAGTTTAAAGCGCGGAAATGACGGTTTGGCTCCAGCGGCGCGGTTCAGCCGCCGGATTTTTTAGCCTTGAAACCTTTCTTGACCAGCTCGGCGATCAGCAGTTCGACATGATCGCCCTGGATCTCGATCACGCCGTCCTTGAGCGAACCACCGGTGCCGCAACGCTGCTTGAGCGCTTTGGCCAGGTCTTTGAGGGCATCTTCAGCCAGTGGCACACCGCTAACTGTAGTTACGGTTTTGCCACCACGGCCTTTACTTTCGCGGCGCACGCGAGCGATACCGTCACCGGCAGGGATAACCGTTTGCTTGCAGATACAGGCATCGACGGGTTGACTGCAATCGGGGCAATGGCGCCCGGCGTCAGTTGAATACACCAGCCCACCGAGGGCTGCGAAGGAAGCGGCTTTCTTGACCACGGGAAATCCTCGGCTTGAGGACTGAACACTGGACCGTCAGGGGACCTGCGGCCGCGAAGCCCCACTCTGGCAGGGGCAGCGCTGATCGGGCAACGACACTGCCCGAAGGCCGCGCAGTGTAACGGCAAATTTCCTGATTGCTAAGGGCCGGAATGCGGCAATTTACTGGGTTTTTGCGACCTGCTGCAGATAGGTCTGCAACGCCACCAGCGAGTCGGGGCAGCAAGGCTTTTGTTCACTCAGGCGCCGAGCCTGCTCGATGGGCAGGAAACAGGCTTCCAGGACCTCTTCTGGCTGCAACCGCAACGGGCTGTCCGAGACCGCCGAGAACACCGCGCACCAAAGCCGGTTGCCGCGCTCGTCAAACAGGAAACGGCCGTGATCTCGCAACGCCACACCGCCCACCCCCAGCTCTTCTTCGAGTTCGCGGGCCGCTGATTCAGCGTAAGTTTCATCCGGCTGGACCATGCCGCCGGCCGCAACATCCCAGTAGCCGGGATAAACGGCTTTGCTCAAGGTGCGACGATGCACACACAGCTCGCCCACAGAGTTGAATAACAGGATGAAGGTGCCACGGCCGATCAGACCCTTGTCGCGCAGCTCGGCACGCGGCACACCGCCGAGCAGGCGGTCCTGTTCATCAACCCAGGCCACCAGCTCAGCGTCGGAGGCCGCCCGATGAGCGGCCTCCTGTTCCAGCGTAGTCACTGACTCACTCACCACTCAACCCTGCGACAGCAACTGACGCAGGTCGATGACCGCGGCGTTGGCCCGCGAGATGTAGTTGGCCATTACCAGCGAGTGGTTGGCCAGCACGCCGAAGCCGTTGCCGTTAAGGATCATCGGGCTCCACACCGCAGCCTGCGACGCTTCCAGTTCGCGGATGATCTGGCGGACGCTGACCGTGGCATTCTTCTTGGCCAGCACGTCGGCGAAGTCGACCTCGATGGCGCGCAGCAAATGCGAAAGCGCCCAGGCCTGACCACGGGCCTCGTAGAACACGTTGTCGATCTGCATCCAGGGGGTTTCGACCACTTCTTCGTCAACCTTCAATACTTCACCGGGCTTGACGTTGATGTTGTCGGTACGCGCAGCAGCATTGAGCTTGACCTGGCCGACACTGGCCGACAGCCGCTGGGACATTGAGCCCAGGCGGGTTCCGACATCACCCAGCCAGCTGTTCAGGTTGTCGGCGCGGGCATAGAACTGCGCACCGTTCTGGCTCGCCAGACGAGCCTGGTAACGGCTGAGGGCGTTGATCCCTTCCTGGTACTGCGACTCGCTGGAAGGCATGATCCAGCTGCGATCATTGAAGTTGAACAGTTGTTCGGCACGTGCCAGATCGCCGTCTTCGGTCGATTGCGACTGAGAGCGGGCAAAGTCCTTGCGCAGGGCCCGGTTCAGGTCACGTACCTGGACCAGTACGCCGTATTCCCAGCTCGGCATGTTGTCCAGCCACACCCCTGGTGGAAAGCGGTCGTTGGCCAGGTAACCACCGGGTTTGTTGAGCAGGGTGCCGGTCACCGATTTGAGGGTTTCAACGGTGGTGTAGCCGATCACCATCTGTTTGCCTTCACGCTCGGCGGCGGCCTGGGCGTTCTGCTGGACCGGAAACAGGCCCGGTTCGTTGCTCCAGTACCAGCCAACCAGAGCGGTCACTAACAGGTAGATGAGGACCAGTACGCCGAGGGCGCGGCTGAAGAAGATCCCGCCCAGATAGCCGCGTCTTTTGACCGCAGCCGTGTCGGCAGGGCGTTCGTCCGCGCTGCCTGCGCGGTTTTTCCAATCCAGCATGTCAGGGTCCTTTCGGTGGTTGGGCTCAGAAGCTGTGACCGCAACCTTACCCCAAGGTGCGTTTGCCCGGCACCCATTGTGTGTTTTTTGTCGGTGTGCAGGTCGCTGGGCAGCGATTGGGCGTCGCAATGCGACTTCGGTAAATGGCCGTAGGAGCGGATTTATCCGCGATCTGTGCAGGGCTTTTTGCCGCGGTTGACTGGACCGCGGGTTCCGCCCCGACGGGCGGGTTCCTTTGGGGCGCCAAAGGAGCCAAAGCGCTTGCTCCTGGCTTGGGTCCGCCCTGCGGGCGAACTTCCCTCTGTTTTAAACCACGCCCAGTTGTTGCCATACCGGCAAGACTTGTCGTTCGAACGCTTCCAGTTCGGCGTCCAGTCCAACTTCTGTGGCGTGAATATCCAGTTGCCGGGCGCTGGCCAGTAAGGTTTGTTTGAGCAGTTTGCCGCGCAATTGCGGGTAGTCCAGCAGGACCCGTGCGAGCAGCATCTGCAGCGGGCTGGCAGCCACTGCCGAGCCCAGGGTCGGGGCGGCCAGCCATTGGTAGGTTTCGCCCTTGAGCGCGCGTTCGCTGATCACCCGGTTCAGGGCCTGGCAACGTTCGACGTCCAGTTCGCCCGGCAGCAGCGGATGTACATGGCCAGCCCAGGCCAGCATTTGCAAGGCCGGGCTGATCGCGCCGGTCTGGCCACCAAGCGCTGGCAGCCCGGCCAGGCTGGCGAAGGTCTGTGGATAATCGGCCAGCGCCTTGAGCAACGGCCCGAACAACCCGGCCGGTCCCTGGACCGGGCCGATCCGGGTATCGAATTCGATTGGCCCGGCCAGCGGCGCGCCGGGCAGGCGGGTCACACATTGTTGCCACAGCGCCTGACGATGCTGGCCGGTGGTCAGTGCTGCGACACCGCGCTTCTGGAACAGGTCGCAACGGTCCGACTGGTTGCGTGCCAGGTCTTTGAACAATTCCCGCTCGGCGACACCGGGCAGTTGATTGAGCAGCGCCAGGACGTTGCCCGGCACCGAGACTTCGTCGATGTTTTCCAGCGCCGTGGCGCTGCCGATGAAGTCACAGGCCAGTTCACTCATTTGCTCGATCAGTTCGCCGCTGTTGATCGAGCTCCAGTGTTCGTTGAGCAGCTCATGGGCCACGTAATGCACATGGCGGCTGGCCAGGCTTTGCAGGTAAATGCTGGCCTGCGGGTGCTCGGCGAAGAACCCCACGCGGGCGCTGGCCATGCCTTGCAGCAGGTTCAGGGCAGCGCTGACCCGCTGCTCAAGGCTGCCCGTCGCCCCTTGCACATGACGGCGCAACAACTGCTGCAACGGGCCCAGGAAGAACAACCCCGGCTGGCTCATATACCCCAGGTAAGCCAGCCCGCCGGGCTTGAGCAACTGCGCGACAGCCTGGCGCATCTCGCCTTGCACCGCCGGGCTGACCCAGGAGTAGACCCCGTGGCTGATCACAAAATCGAATGCGTCATGCGCACAAGATTCAGCGAAATCACGGAAGTTCGCCTCGATAAACTCGATATTGGCCACCCCGGCCGCAGCGGCCAAGGCGCGCCCATGCGCAATATGCCGAGGGTTGATATCCACTGCCACAAAGTGCCCGTTGGGGTTGGCAGCGGCGTTGATAACGGCGCCATAGCCCTGCCCGCAACCCAGTTCACAACTGCGGTAAGCGCGGCTGATATCCGGCACCGCACGGCCCAGCGCGGTGGCAACAAAGGCCAGCCAGTTGGGGGTGGCCTGGGTCTGGAAGTGATGCGGGTAGGCAACGTCGGTGAGGTAGCTGGCAGAACTCATGGTGATTCCTGAAAATGCAAAGACCGCCTCACAGCGAAGCGGTCATTGCAGGCGGTAACGCCCGGATCATCAGAACGACGCGGTAACCGAAGCGTAGAACGAACGGCCTGGCTCGTTGTAGGTGTTGGCGCCCTGACTGGTGCCCTGCCCTTCACGGTACATCCGCTTGTCGAACAGGTTGTTGATACCGGCACCCACCGACAGGTTCTTGCTGAACTCGTAGCTGCCGCCCACGCCCCACAGGTGGTAAGGGTCACGGGTGGACAAGGCATTGGCGGCGGTGATCGGCCCCGAAGACGGCAGGGTCGGGTTCAGGGTACGCGGCTCCTGTTTGCCATACCAGGTGGCATTGAGGTTCAGCGCCAGCTTGTCAGTGGCCTGCCAGTCGAGGAACGAGTTGATGGTGTACTCCGGGATCACCGACAGCGGCTGGCCGGTACGATCAGCATTTTCATCCATATAGGTGAAGTTGGTGCTCCAGCTCAGCGTCTCGCCACGCTCGCCCAGCAACGGCACGGTCAGGTTACCTTCCCAGCCCTTGACCACCGCGTCGGTGGCGTTTTCCCAACGCAGCACTGGCGAGGCGTTGGTGCCGCCGGTGGCCAGTTCACGCACGGTAATACCCGAGGTGATCTTGTTGTCGTAATCGTTGCGGAAGTAGGTCAGGCCTGCGCTCCAGCCATCACGATCGAAGCTGATGCCGATTTCCTTGTTGACGCTGACTTCTGGCTCAAGGCTGTCATTGCCCAGGATGTAACACCCGCCACCGAGGTTGAAGGTCGGATCACAGCCCATGCCCATGCTGAACAGCAGGTAGTTGGGGTTGGACTGGTACAGGTTCGGCGCCTTGAAGGCCCGGGCGATACCGCCTTTGAGGGTGATATCGGGGGTCAGTTTGTACGATGTGTTGAGGCTCGGGCTCCAGTTGGAGCCGAACTGGTCATGGTGGTCCAGGCGCACGCCGGGGGTCAGCATCCAGTCCGGGGTCAGTTCGATGTTGTCCTCGATGAACACGGCGGCGATGGTTGCGTCCATATCGGTCGGCCGCGACCCGGCCACCGAATTAGGCAGCGCAGAACCGCCGGAGCCGGCACCGCTGACGGTCTGATTAAGCGCCGACGGGTCATCGAGCGTCTGCCGGTTCCATTCGGCGCCGATGGTCAGCACTTGATGCGCCAGCATCTCCAGCGGGATGTTCACCTCACCACTGACCAGGAAGCTGTCGTAATCGCTGGTGATCTCGCTGGCATCGGCGTTGATGTTGCCGTCGCTGCCGCCCGACAAGCCTTCCTGCAGGCGGCGGTTCTGGGTGCCTTCGTACTGCGCGGTCAGCTTCGAGGTGCCGAACGCCCAATCGCCCTGATGGGTAATCGAGTAGGTCTGACGGTACAGGGTGTTGGTTTCACGGCCATACAGCGCCGAAATACGCTCTTGCAGGGCCGCCGAGTCGTTGATCGCATCGCCACCGGTGTCGCCCGCGTAGATATTGCCCTGACGGCTGTAGCCGGCTTCGAAGTCGATGGTCTGCGCTTCATCCAGGCGCCACGACAGCAGGCCGTTGATGTCCTTGTTACGCACCCCTTCACGACCGGCAGCGTAGGTCGGCGAAATACCATCAGCCGCCGCTGCCGCATCGGTCTTGGCCCAGTTGATGTCCAGATCGTCGGCATCGGTTTTGTTGAGGTTGCCGTAGACCCGGAAGCTCAGGGCGTCGGTCAGCGGGCCGGCGAGGCTGAAATTGGTGCGTTTGGTCACCCCTTCGGCGTCGTCTTCAGGCAGGTTGGTGTAAGCGGTAATCGAGCCTTGCAGCTTGTCGGTCGGGCGCTTGGTGATGATATTCACCACCCCGCCCATGGAGCCGGAACCATAACGGGCCGCCGCCGGGCCGCGCAGCACTTCGATACGCTCGATCATTTCGGCCGGCACCCAGTTGCTGTCGCCACGGGTATCGCGCTCGCCGGTACGGGTCATGCGCACCGAGTTACGCGAAGTCACCGGCTTGCCGTCGATCAGGATCAGGGTGTTTTCCGGCCCCATACCGCGCAGGTCGATCTGCCGGTTGTTGCCACGGCTGCCGGTGGTACTGTTGCCGGTCAGGTTGACGCCGGGCATCTTGCGCACGATCTCGGAAATATCGTTGACCGGCGGACGCTTTTTGAGGTCTTCGGCGGTGATGATAGACACGCCCGACGCCTGCTTGAGTTCCTGCTCGGCGGTGCCGATGACATGGGTATCGCCCAGTTCCAGCGCCTCTGGCGAGCCATCGGCAGGCAGTACGCTGTCCGGTTTGACGACTTCGTCAGCGGCTGCGCCGATCACTTCGGCAGCGCCGACCGGCGCACTGCAGGCCAGAACGATGGCTGACGCCAGCAGGTTAGGCTTGTACTTCGGATTCATGTCCATCTTCCCCATTGATCGTGCGCCCGAGACGGGCAGAAAAACGGCGGAAAAGGCTTTATCCAAACCTGCTTAATAGTGCCTGAAACCCTGCTCCAGAGGCTTCCCCGCCGCTCCAACGGGCGGAATGATATTTAATCTCATATAGGAGTAAATTGTTTTTACGTTATTTACACAATGAGTTTCGGGCGATCAGCCAATCTGTTCGGTTAGACCGGTGGGAGCAGCCGGCCCGCGCTCCGGTTGCTTGCGAAGACTGCGGCACATTCACAGCAGATGCTGTGACCTTACCGGCCCTTTCGCGACCAAGGTCGCTCCCACCGAGATAAACAGTACCTAACTGTATGGTCAGTAAACCCGAACCGGCGCGGTCAGGTTCTGCTGCATGAAATCCAGGAAGCGGCGCTGGAACAGCATCGTATGCTCATGGGCAGCCTGTTCGGCGGCATCGGCGTCCTTGGCGGCAATGGCTTCGACGATGTCCTCATGGTCACGGCCCAGGCGCGTCGTCGAGCCACTGTTAACGATGTAGTCAAGTTGCAAGTGCAGCAGGCGCTGGCCTTCGCCGAGCAGTTTCTCGTAGCAGTCGGTCAGGTAAGGGTTCTTGCCGGCCCGGGCGATGTCCAGGTGCAGAGCCTTGTTCAGTTCGGTCATCGACTGGAAGTCGCCTTCGGCGATGGCGCGCATGTAGGCATCTTCGGTGGCGCGGATCTGTAGCATTTCTTCATCGGTACGCTGCAACGCGGCCAGCCGGGTGACTGCGCGCTGGATCAGGTCCAGTGCCGACACATAGGTCGGAAATTCTTCGATCTCGAACGGAGTGACCAGCAGGGTGCGGTTGGGCAGGATGGTAACCAGCCCCTCAGTGACCAGCCGCGCCAGAGCATCGCGCACCGGCGAGCGCGACAGGCCGAACTGGGTTGCCAGCGACACCTCATCAAGCGGCGCACCGGGCTTGAGCTTGAGGGTGAGGATCTGCTTGCGCAGTTCTTCATAGATGTATCGCCCGCCGTGGCGACGGCCACCACTTTCCGGCACTGCTTGATCGTTACTCATCTACCGCTCTCTGCTGAAGGGTCCTGCAAGGCCGCAAGGATAATCCAGTCACCTGACGCAGGCTATCGGCACGTCGGATGCAGGCATTGCGACAGCGCAGCCGGCCAGGGTGGCCTGGATCAGTACGGCTGAGCTGGCACAGGCAAGTGCGGATTGTCATGTACAGGGCTCACTGAACCGAGATCGATCGCGTCATGTTCTGTTTCATGAACGCCAGAAACCGGTCACGGAACAATAGCGTGTGCTCGCTGGCGGCCGCTTCGGCGGCTTCGGGGTCACGTCTCGTCAGAGCCTGAATGATCCGCTCATGATCCTGATGCGGCGTACTGCGGCTCTGGGTGCTCATGATGAAATCGAAATGCAGGTGCAGCAAACGCTGGCCTTCACCAAGCAGCTTTTCGTAAGCATGGGTCAGGTAAGCGTTGCGCCCGGCACGGGCGATCTGCATGTGAAAAGCCTTGTTCAGTTCTGACATGTTCTGGAAGTTGCCGCTGTCCAGTGCCTGGATGTAGTCGATATTGGCCTGGCAGATCCGTTGCAGGTCAGCCTCGCTGCGGTTGAGCGCTGCCAGCCGGGTCACGGCCCGCTGAGTCAGGTCGATGGCGGCGATGTACTTGGGAAATTCATTGATCTCGAATGGCGTGACCAGCGCGGTACGGTTCGCCAGGATGGTCACTAGGCCTTCACTGACCAGCCGCGCCAACGCATCACGCACCGGCGAGCGCGACACACCAAATTGCGCGGCCAGCGACACTTCGTCCAGCGGCGTACCCGGTTTGAGACGCAGCGTGAGAATCTGCAGGCGGAGTTCATCATAGAGCTGCCGGCCACCGTGACGGCGAGCGGCGGATGTTGTTGTGGTTATTTCGCTCATGGCATCGGCCTCAAGATTTCGGGCGGCCTCCCTGGCCGCCTGCGGTACGTCAAGCGGGAAACGCAGGCCCCCAGGTGTCGCTGAGCATGAAGCCTGCGGCCAGCGGATCATTCGGGTCGACGCCCAGTTGCTGGATGCCGTAGACCCAGGCGCGGCCGGTGACCCTGGGCAGCACTGCCGGGCGCCCACCGACTTCAGTGCGGCCCAACAACTGGATCTTGAACTCGCCATTGATGGTCGAACGCGAGGTCAGCTGATCACCGATTTCGACCAGCTTGCGCGCCGCCAGGGTCGCCAGGTTGGCCGAACTGCCGGTGCCACACGGCGAGCGGTCGACCCGCCCCGGTGGCAAGGTGGTGCAGGTCTGGTAGGTGCTGGCGTCCAGGCGATTGCGGAACATCACATAAGCCACGTCATTGAGCGCAGGAATCAAAGGATGACTCACGCGGACCTGGCGGTTGATCACCTCACGCAACGCCACGCCGGCTGCGGCCAGCTCCCGGGCGTGTTCCGGAGCGATGGACAGGCCGGTCTGCTCGACATCGATCAGTGCGTAATACACGCCACCAAAAGCGATATCGGCCTTGATCGGGCCAAACTGCTCAGTGTCGATGAGCACATCCAGTTGCTCGACGAAGGCCGGCACCATGTCCAGTGATACGCTCAGGCAACGTCCGTCTTCACACTGCGCCCGCGCAGTGACCAGACCCGCCGGGGTGTCGAGCACCACCGTGGTTTGCGGCTCCTGCATCGGCACCATGCCCAGTTCCAGCAGCGCAGTGACCACACAGATGCAGTTGCTGCCCGACATCGGGTGGGCCTTGTCGGCCTGCAACACAATAAAGCCGGCATGGGCCTCGGGCCGGGTCGGTGGCAACAGCAGGTTGACTGACATCTGCAGGCAACCACGTGGCTCAAAAATCACCAGGCGGCGCAGGCTGTCGTCGACCTGGTTGATGTAGTTCATCTTGTCGAGCATGGTCTCACCGGGGATGCCCAGCACCCCGCCGGTGATGACCTTGCCGATCTCGCCTTCGCAATGCACATCAACAATCTGCAGCGTTTTCTTCCAGCGCATGGCGCCCCCTTTCCGATAAATCCTGTGGGTCTGGTCGACTGTAGGAGCGACCTTGGTCGCGAAGGCTATCGATCAGGCGCTGAAAATGTGCGCCTGGCCCGCCCCTTTCGCGAGCAAGCTCGATCCTGCAAAGATGGGTCAAGGCATTATTTGATGTACCAGCCCCACGGCTGTTCGCTGTCGTAGCGGGTGATCTGCTTGGTTTCCAGATAATTGTTCAACCCCCACTCACCCAGCTCGCGACCAATCCCGCTCTGCTTGTAGCCGCCCCACGGCGCTTCGGTGAAGGTTGGCTGCGAGCAGTTGATCCAGACGATGCCGGCGCGCAGTTTGCGTGCCACGCGCTCGGCACGTGGCAGGTCTTTGGACATCACCGCCGCCCCCAGACCAAACCGTGAGTCGTTGGCACTGCGCAGCGCTTCTGCTTCGTCGTCGAAGGCACGGATGCACACCACCGGACCGAAGATTTCCTCGTTCCAGATCCAGCTGTCTTCAGGTACATCGGCAAAGATCGCCGGGGCCAAAAAGTAGCCCTTGTCGAGATGCGTCGGGCGAGTACCGCCGGTCAGCAGCTTCGCGCCCTCTTCCTGGCCCCTGGCGATGGCCGCCAGCACCTTGTCGTACTGCCCCCGGTTGACCAATGGCCCGAGCAACACGCCCTCTTCCATGCCGTTGCCGATTTTCAGTTCCTCAGTCACTTGCACCAGCCGCTTGAGCAGCGGCTCATACAGATCACGCTGGACCAACACTCGCGAGGTGGCCGAGCAGACTTCGCCCTGGTTCCAGAAGATACCGAACATGATCCACTCGACCGCTGCATCGATATCGGCGTCGTCAAAGATGATAAACGGCGACTTGCCACCCAGCTCCAGGCTGATGTTTTTGATGTCTTTGGCAGCGGCCTGCATGATCCGGCTGCCGGTCGGCACGCTGCCGGTGAATGCCAGCTTGTCGATGCCAGGGTGTTCGGACAACGGCGCGCCAGCGTCCGGGCCCAGACCGGTAACTACGTTGAGTACGCCCTCAGGCAGACCGGCCTGATGGGCGATGTCGGCCAGTTCCAGGGCGGTCAGCGGGGTCAGCTCTGAAGGTTTGAGCACCATGGTGCAGCCTGCGGCCAGCGCCGGGGCCACTTTCCAGGCGGCCATCAGCATCGGGAAGTTCCACGGGATGATCGCCCCGGCCACCCCTACCGGCTCTTTGCGCGCCAGAGAGGTAAAACGGTCATCGGCCAAGGTGATCGGCTGCTCGCGCTGCTCATCCAGGCCTTCGGCCAGCTCGGCATAGAAGTCGAAACAGCCAGCGGTATCACCGATATCCCACAACGCTTCTGGCAACGGCTTGCCGTTATCGCGCACTTCCAGCTCGGCCAGACGCTCCTGGCGCTCGCGAATGCCATTGGCGATGCCGCGCAGTACCGCCGCCCGCTCGCGGCCCTTGAGGTTGGGCCATGGACCTTCATCGAAGGCACGGCGCGCCGCCTTGACCGCCAGATCGACGTCTTCGGCAGTCGCCGCCGCCACTTGGGTGATCACCGCTTCATTGCTCGGGTCGATGGTATCGAACAGGCCGCCGCGCTTGGGGCGGACCCATTGGCCATCGATGTACAACTGGTCGTAGGTTTTCATGCGGTCTCTCCAAAAAGTGCAAAGCGCCGGGCGCTGAAGGGGGCGAGGTTCTGGGCCGGCGTGCGGCCGCTGGCCAGATCGGCGATCAGCCGCCCGGTGGTCGCGCCCAGGGTCAGGCCGAGCTGGCCATGGCCGAAAGCGAGGTAAACGTTGCCCAGACGGCTAGCACGGTCGATAACCGGCTTGGTGTCTGGCAAAAACGGCCGGTAGCCGACGCCGAATTCGAGATTCTCGGTACGCAGTTGCGGCAGTACCCGGCGGGCCTTTTCCAGGATGATCTCGGCGCGCTTGAAATTCGGTTCAGAGCCCGCAGCAGCGAATTCGATGGTGCCGCCGATCTGCAGGCCACGGGTCATTGGCGCAAAGCAGAAGCCGCCGTCGGCGTAGATGATTGAGTGGCGAATCTGCACTTGCGGTTGCGGCAGTAGCGCCTGATAACCGGCAATGCCTTCCAGCGGGATGTTCAAACCCAACTGGCTGAAGAAGCGCCGCGATCCGGCACCCGCCGCCACCACCACATGGTCGGCAGCCAGCCGCTCACCGCTGTCGAGGGTCACCCCGGTGGCACGGCCGGAAAACTCGTCGATGAACTTGACCTGGTCGCGTACGCGCACGCCACCCTGGTCGATAAAGCTCTGGGTCAGCGCGGCAATGAAGCCCTTGGTATCGCTCACCGCGCGCCAGTCCGGGAACAGCAGGCCATAGCGGAATTTGCCGGCCAGCGCCGGTTCCAGATCGGCAATGGCTGCGGCGTCCAGCACTTCGGACTTGAAGCCCAGCGAATGACGCAGCTCCAGGTGGGGTTTTTCATGCTCGATACCCGCCGGCGAATCGAACACCTCAATGATCGGCCGCTCGCCCAGCAGGGTCTTGTCAGCGCATTTATCGAGCAGCGGCGCGTAGTCGGTGTACACCTGTTCGGTCAGGGTCGCCATATCGTGGGCGATTTCCACGATTTTCTTGTGCCGGGCACACGCGAGAAAACGCACGAACCACGGCAGGATGCCCGGCAGCGCCGAAGGCCGCAGGGCCAGCGGGCCTTTCTGGTCGAGCAGCCAGCCGGGGATCTTTTTCAGAATGCCGGGTTTCGATAGCGGGATGACTTCACTGACCGCCATCTGCCCGCAGCTCCATTTGGCGGTGCTGTCACCCGGCGCAGCGGGGTCGATCAGGGTCACGGCAAAGCCTTCGCGTTGCAGCGACAGCGCGCAGCAGACGCCGACGATGCCACCGCCGATGACCACGGCCTTTTGCTGAGTTGAGGGAGCTGCTGCGGTGTTCATGTTCAAGCCTCTTGGCCTTGGGCGATAGCGGAGTAGTCTTGCAGAGCAAAACCATCCCACCAGGGTTGGGTGTCATCGATATCGAATGAGCTGCGTCCGGTGATCCACGCCCGACCTTCGATACTCGGGCGCACCGCGTCCAGACCGGTTTCCAGTCGCAGTTGCTGCTCGACGCGACCCACGAAATAGCTGCCGATCAGGCTCTCATGCCGATAAGCACCGTCGGCAGCCAGCAGCCCACGGGCAAAACGCTGGGCGACGCGGGCTGAACTGCCGGTGCCGCACGGGGAACGGTCTATCAGGCTGGTGCCGGCAATCACCACTGCACGTCCATCAGAGTCCGATGACAGCGGCTTACCCGTCCACATGCAGTGCTTGACGCCACGGATACTGGGGTTCTCGGGATGCACCACGTCCAGCTCGCGATTGACCAGCGCCTGGAACTCACAGCCCCACTCCAGCAACTGTTGCGGGGTGAAATGCTCGCAGCCCGGGTAGTTGTCCTGCACTTCGATGATCGGATAAAAGTTGCCGCCATAGGCGATATCAAACCTGAGCCTGCCCAGCGGCGGGAAATCCAGCTCGACATCCCGGTGCAGCAGAAAGCCCGGCACGTTGGTGAAACGCACCGACGTCACCTTGGCACCCTTCTGACAGTAGCTGGCATGGATCTGCCCGGCCGGTACGTCAACCACAACGCGGCCCGCAGTCCTTGGGCTGATCAACCCGGCCTCAAGGGCGAAGGTGATCGAGCCCAGGGTCGCGTGCCCGCACATCGGCAGGCAGCCTGAGGTTTCGATAAACAGCAGGCTGAAGTCACTGTCGTCACGCACCGGCGGATAGAAGAGCGTGCCGGACATGTGCGAGTGGCCGCGAGGCTCAAGCATCAGGGTGCGACGAACCCAGTCGTGTTCGGCCATGAAGTGCTCGCGGCGTTCGCTCATGGTCGTCCCACGCAATTGGGGCGCGCCGCTGATGACCATGCGCACCGGCATGCCTTCGGTGTGACCTTCGATACAGGTGAATGCGTGTCGAGTCATGTTTATCTACTCAATGATCAATGATGCCGTATCGGTCTGGCGTGGTGGCCGATACGGCGAATGAATCAACGCTGTAAAGCCTCGTACAGTTTGCGCAGTTCGACTTTCTCGTCGTCAGTCAGCGGCAGCAACGGCGCACGGGCGTTACCGGCCTTGAAGCCTGCCAGTTCAGTACCGTACTTGACCTTCTGCACGAATTTGCTGCTTTCCAGGTTGGCCATCAGCGGGAACAGGCTGCGCATCACGCTCTTCGCGCCCTCCAGGTCGCCCGCGTTGAACTTGTTGTAAAACTCCACGACCTTCTCCGGGAAGATGTTGGCCGGGCCACAAATCCAGCTGGTGGCGCCCCAGATGAAGAAGTCCAGCGCCTGGTCGTCGGAGCCACAAGACAGTTGCAGCTTGCCCTTGTAGTTCTCACCGATTTCGATGGCACGCAGCAGGTTGCCGCTGCTTTCCTTGATCGCGATAACCTGTGGGTGGTCTTTGAGACCGTCCAGCACACTGAAGCCGACTTCAACGTTGGTGCGTACCGGGTAGTTGTAGAGCACCAGATTGATTTGCGGGAACGCATCCAGAATGGTCTGGTAATGACTCAGTAGCTCTTCCTGAGATGGCAGCGCGTAGTACGGTGGCGCGATCAGCAGGTTGGTGTAGCCGGCATCCACAGTCTGCTGCACCTGCTCCAGCACTTCGCGGGTGCTCGAGCCGTTGGCACCGGCGATCAGGGTGGCACGGTTGCCAACCACGGCTTTGAAGGTGGCCAGCACTTCACGGCGTTCGGGGTTGCTCAGCGCGTAGTACTCACCCGTGGAGCCCAGCGGCACAAAGCCGGTGACGCCGGCCTTGAGCTGGTGCTCGATGATCGCGGCCAGGGTGTCGTGGTTGACCTTGCCATCGTCATCGAACGGGGTCACGACGGCGGGCACAATACCTTTGAGTTCAAGCATGGAATTTCTCCCGGTTTGGGTTGGAGTTAGCAGGGGTTGGGTCAGTACGCATAGCGGCGCAACATGCGCGCCTCGACCACACCGACCAGACGGGTCAGCGGGAAAGCCACGAGGAAGTAGATAACCGCCACCGCCGAGAGAAACTCGACCGGCCGGGCGGTGCTGTTGGAAATGTTCTGGCCGACGAACATCAGGTCAGCGACGCCTACCGAAGAGATCAGCGCACTCTCCTTGAACAGGCTGACCACGTTCGACAGCAAGGGCGGTACCGAGCGCAGCAGCGCCTGGGGGAAGATCACGTAGAGCACTTTGACCTTGGAGGTCAGGCCCAGCGCGATGCAGGCATCGTGCTGCTCACCGGCGATGGATTTGAGCGCGCCACGGAAGGTCTCGCAGGTGATCGCCGCCATATATAAGGTCAGGGACGTCAGCACCGAGATATACGGCGGCACGTCAATGCCGAAAATCACCGGCAGGCAGAAGAAGATCCAGAACAGCTGGATCAGCAACGGCGTACCGCGAAAAAACTCGACAAACAGTGTGGTCGGCAACGTCAGCAGACGCGAGCGGCTGCCGCGCAGCAGGCTCAGGGCAAAGCCGAGCAGGCTGCCGATCAGCGCGCAGCTCACAGTGAAGGCCAGGGTCAGCGCCAAGCCTTTGAGCAGCACCTGCCAGTAGGAGAAGACGACGGTAAAATCCAGACTCATGGCGGTCTCCTCAGCGCGCAGCCGCAGTGTCCTGACGACGCTCGATGTATTGCACCAACTGGGCAATCGGCAGCGACAGGGCGAAATAGATCAGGGCGATCAAGGTGTAGGTTTCCAGCGGCCGATAGGCCTCGGTGGCCAGGCTCTTGCCCACGTACATCAGGTCCGAGACCGCAACGATGGCGACCAGGGCGCTCTGCTGCAAAGTGCCGATGCCATTGGTGATCAACACCGGCAAGGCACTGCGCAACGACTGCGGCAGGATCACGTACAGCGTCTGCTGCCAAGGGCGCAGGCCCAGCGCCACACAGGCATCCAGATGTTCACGGGGCACCGCCTGGACACCGGCGCGATAGGCCTCGGCGTTAAATGCAGTGAGGTTCAGACCCAAGGCCAGAAAGCCCATGGCCACCGGATCGATGAACACGTCAAACAGCATCGGCACGCAGTAGAAGAACCAGACGATCTGCAGCAGTGCCGGGGTGCAGCGGAAAAATTCGATGAACAACTGCGCCGGCCAGCGAATGAAAAACCAGCGGCTCATGGCCAGCAGACACAGCACGAAACCCAGCACTACCCCGATGATGTTGGACACCAGCGCCAGTTGCAGAGTGACCTTCAGCCCCTCCCACAGCACACCGAAGTTGCCGTTGAGAAAATGGAAGTCGAATTGATAGTTCATGGTCTGAGCCCTCAGTCCAGATGCAGGACTTTTTCCAGGAATTCCCGGGTCCGGGGTTCTTTGGGCTGAGTGAAGAGCTGCGCCGGCGGCCCTTGCTCGACTACCTTGCCGTTGGCGCAAAACACCACGCGGCTGGCGATATCACGGGCGAAATGCATGTCGTGGGTGACGATGATCATCGCCATCTTCTGGTCAGCCAGTTGCAGCATCACGTTCTGCACTTCGATGACCATTTCCGGGTCCAGCGCCGAAGTCACTTCATCGAACAGCATCAGCCTGGGTTCGAGCATCAAGGCCCGGGCGATCGCCACGCGCTGCTTCTGGCCGCCAGACAACTGGCTCGGATAGGCGTGCAACTTGCTTTCCAGACCCAGTCGGGCCAGCAGCAGGCGGGCCTTTTCGGTGGCCTCGGCTTTCGACAGGCCATGCACTTTCACCGGGGCCAGAATCAGGTTGCCGAGAATCGACAGGTGCGGGAACAGGGTGTAGTGCTGAAACACCATGCCGACCTGAGTCTGCAGGCTGGCATCGGTGGGTTTGCCGTTGCCGCGCCGCACGTTGCCGTCGATATACGGCTTGCCCTGAAAACTGATGGTGCCGGCCTGAATACTTTCCAGCCCCATCATGACCCGCAGCAAAGAGCTCTTGCCGCTACCACTCGGGCCGATGATCACCAGCCGGTCATCGGCACGCATATCAAGGTCCATGTGGTCCATGACCACCAGGCTCTCGCCATAGGACTTGCACACCGCACGCAGTTGAATGAAAGCATCGCTGGCGTTTTCGCGGGCGAGCGGGGACCGTGGCGGCATGGCCGCCAGAGTGGAAGCTGTCATGTGAGTCTCCTGGAGCGCGCAGCCGGGCTGCGCGCTCTGGCGTCGGCAGGATTTACTGAGCGGGTTTTTCGGCGTTGGCCTGTTGCGAAGCCTTGTCGACCAAGGCGTCGATTTCACCGGTGTCACGGCGTTGGGTGAGGTAGATGTTCAGCACTTGCAGGTCGGCCGGAGCGATGTCGCGGCGCACCCCGAAAGAGACCCCCTGCTTGGCCATGGCAGGCTTTGGCAGCACTTCCCTGGTCCAGCCGGGGTTGGCCACGGCGAACAGGCGGTTGGTGTCGCTGGCATCTACCATCACATCAGCCCGTTTGGACATCACTGCCAGGCGGGCTTCATCCATGCCCGGCAAGCGCATGACCTTGCCGTGCTTGACCACCGCAGAGATCGCCTTGTCCTGGGCTGTGCCGGACATGACCGCGAAGGTCACACCTTCTTTGTCATAGTCGGCCACCGTCTGACCGGCACCGCTGAACTTGGGGTTGTCCTTGTTGACCAGCAATGAGATCTGATAGTCGGTGGCCGGTACCGAAAAACCCACTGCCAGGGCGCGTTCCGGCGTCTGGTTCAGGGCCATGGCCAAGTCCCATTTGCCGCCCTGCAGGCCAGCGACCAGGTTGTCCCAATTGGTGTCGACGAACTCGACCTTGACCTTCAGCACCTTCTCGCCGAAGTCACGGCACAGGTCGACGAAATAACCGCTGTATTCCCCGGAGCGCGCATCGCGCATCACATAAGGCGCTGCCACGGCAGCCCCGCAGCGCAGCACACCGGCTTTCTGGATGTCTTTCCAGATCTGGGTCTCGGCCGCCTGGGCAGGGACCTGGGACAGCAAGGCTCCGATGGCAGTCGCACCGATCAGAGCATTGCGGATAACGCGAGAAAATAACCGAGCCATTTGAATCTCTCCGTAACATTGTTGTTTTAGGCAGAAGAGTTAGCCGATCAGCGCTGCATATTTAATTGTATTTCTAACTGTGCTCAGCGCTGCATACAGATTAGGACCACATAAAAGTTCGTGTCAACAGCTGACGTGATTTTTTACGCCCACACGAAAACACCCGAGCCGGCACATGGCCGGCTCGGGTCAGAGGTCGCTAAATGAGAAATGCGCCGCTCAGTGCGAGTGCTGCAACGCTTCGAGAAAGTGGTCCAGCACCAGGTTCTGGCGGCGCCCCTTGCGGGTGGCAATCGCCAGCCGGGTCTCGAAGAACAATCGCTCCGGGCACAGTGCTGCCATTAGCCCCTTCTCGACCCACACTGCCGCGTAATGGTCAGGCAAATAGCCAATGTAGCTACCGGTCAGGATCAGAAACGCGATGCCTTCGCGGTCACTGGCCGAAGCCACGCAGTTGAGCAACTGATGCAGGCCGATGGCCTCGGCGGTCATCCGGTAGCTGGGCACCACGGCATCGAAATCCTGCAGTTCTTCATTGCTCACCAAGGCGGCGCGGGCGAACAACGGATGGTCATGGCTGCAATACAGGTTGGAACGTTCTTCGTAGAGCCAGGTGTAATCGAGCCCCGACAAGGGGGCGATCAGCGGGATGGCGCCGACATGCAGACGGCCGTCGAGCAGGCCGCGTTCGATCTCGCCCGGGGTGCTCATGCTCAGATTGATGCGCACCCCGGCGCCCTCACTGCGCACGGCCTTGAGTGCCCTGGTGATACGCATCTTCGGCTGGGTGACCAGATTGTTGACGATACCGATGTTCAGGTCACCGCGCAGTTGCCGGTGCATCAGGTTCACTTCACTGCGAAAGCCTTCGATGGCCGCCAGCAGCGTGTCGCTGGCGCGCAGTACCTCACGGCCCTCATCGGTCAGGGCAAAACCGGCCCGGCCGCGCTGGCAAAGCCGCATGCCCAGGCGCTTTTCCAGATCACTCATGTGCAAGCTGATCGCCGAGCGGCTGATGCCCAATGCCCCTTCGGCTGCGGAAAAACTGCCGCACTCGACTACGGTTTTGAAAAGCCGCAGCAGGCGCAGGTCGAAATCACTCACCTGGCTGAGCGGCGGTTTACGCGCCATGGGATTCACGCCTCATAGGTGAGCCATTCAATAACTTAACTTTAGAAGATATAGATTTAACTCACCCATTGCGCAGGCACAAGCTGTCGTCATCCATAACCCCTCATAACAACAGGGTTCACCTCATGAATCAGGCTCTGCAGCAAACCCCTTCGCTGGCCAGTCAGCTCAAGCTGGACGCCCACTGGATGCCGTTTTCGGCCAACCGCAACTTCAAGCGCGACCCGCGCCTGATTGTCGGGGCAGAAGGTAGCTGGCTGATTGATGACCAGGGCCGGCGCATCTATGACGGCCTGTCAGGTTTGTGGACCTGCGGCGCGGGTCACTCGCGCAAGGAAATCCAGGAAGCGGTAGCCAAACAGTTGGGCACCCTGGATTACTCACCGGCCTTCCAGTACGGCCACCCGCTGTCATTCAAGCTGGCAGAGAAAATCACCAGTCTGACCCCGGCCGGCCTGGATCATGTGTTCTTCACCGGCTCCGGCTCCGAGAGCGCCGACACCTCGGTGAAACTGGCGCGTGCCTACTGGCGCCTGAAAGGCCAGGCACAGAAAACCAAACTGATCGGCCGCGCCCGCGGCTATCACGGCGTGAACATCGCCGGCACCTCACTGGGCGGGATAGGCGGCAACCGCAAGATGTTCGGCCAGTTCATGGACGTCGATCACCTGCCGCACACCTTGCAGCCGCATCTGGCCTTTACCAAAGGCGCGGCTGAAACCGGCGGTGTCGAGCTGGCCAATGAACTGCTGAAACTGATCGAACTGCATGACGCCTCGAACATCGCGGCGGTCATCGTCGAGCCGATGTCCGGCTCGGCCGGTGTTATCGTGCCGCCGGTGGGCTACCTCAAGCGTCTGCGCGAGATCTGTGACCAGCACAATATCCTGCTGATCTTTGACGAAGTGATCACGGCCTTTGGCCGCATGGGTAAATGGACCGGCGCCGAGTACTTCGGTGTCACCCCGGACATCATGAACATCGCCAAGCAGGTGACCAACGGTGCCATCCCGATGGGCGCAGTCGTCGCCAGCAGCGAGATCTACAACACTTTCATGAGCCAGAACCTGCCCGAGCACGCGGTCGAATTCTCCCACGGCTACACTTACTCGGCGCACCCGGTGGCCTGCGCGGCCGGTATCGCTTCGCTGGAGCTGCTGGAAAAGGAAAACCTGGTGCAGCAATCCGCCGAACTGGCACCGCACTTCGAGAACGCCATCCATGGCCTTAAAGGCGCGCAACATGTGATCGACATCCGCAACTGCGGGCTGGCGGGCGCCCTGCAACTGGCCCCCCGCGACGGCGACCCGATCGTACGTCCGTTCGAAGCGGGCATGGCGCTGTGGAAAGCCGGCTTTTATGTACGCTTTGGCGGCGATACCCTGCAGTTCGGCCCGACCTTCAACGCCCAGCCGCAGGATCTGGACCGGATGTTCGATGCCGTTGGTCAGGCTTTACAGGGCATCAAGTAAGTGAGCCTGCGTCCACAGGCCGTGCCGAAGGTACAGGTCGATAACGAGCAGGTGACCATCACCGAGTGGCGCTTCGCGCCGGGTGCCGAGACTGGCTTGCATCGCCATGGTTATGACTATGTGGTGGTGCCGCTGACCAGCGGCACCTTGCTGCTGGAAACCCCAGAGGGCGATAAATACGCGCCCTTGGGAGCTGGGCAGAGCTACTTTCGCAAAGCCGGTGTTGAACACAATGTGATCAACGCCAGTGACCATGAAGTGGTATTCGTCGAGACCGAACTCAAACCGCAGCGTTAATAGCCAGCTGGCAGCCAGCGCTGCCAGATTGATCAAAGCTTCAGGCGCGAAGACGTTCTGCGCCTGAAGCTGACGCCCCTTCCGACGAACGGTCGTCAGCGGTAAATAAATCGTCATAAAAAAGTGTGCGCCTTTTTGACGGTTTGGTGACCTGCGGCACACCACGGCAAAGATGACGGTGCTAGCATAGCGCCATCAACCCTCCTTTAGCCGCCTCTCCAGCAGCCCGCCAATGACCGAAGCATCTGATCCCAGTCGCGAGCGTCTCAAGCTTTATTTTGCCCAGCGGGTCGTGCTTCAGGTGCGGCAGATCCTTGAGATTTGGCAACGCCTGCATAAAGGCGAGTGGACGCCGACTGATCTGGATGAGCTCAAGGAAGCGGCGCGGGATCTGTTACGCAGTGCGGAACGCTTCGGGCAGACCGAACATTTGCGTCTGGCGCAGCAGCTTGGTGATCTGGTCGCCAGCCTGCAAGCCAACCAGGGCCGGCTTAACAGCGAGTTGATCAGTGAAATCAGCCTGCTGATGCAGCAACTTTCGCAAACCGGCCTGCGTCATGGAGACCGGCTGCAGCAGACCACCCTGCCACCTCTGCGCACGCCTGTTTATATTGCCTTGCGTCACCGCGAAGACAGTGAACAACTGGCCCGGCAACTGGAGTTCTTCGGGTGCGCAGCGCTGGCGCTGGATAACGTGGCCAGCCTGCACACGGCACTGCAACAGCGCCAGCCGGCGGCCATTATCATGGATGTTGATTTTTCCTCCCCCGGCGCAGGCCTGAAGCTGGCGACAGACTTGCAGCACACTCTGCCCGTCAGAGCGCCGCTGCTGTTTTTCAGTCGTGACGAAGCTGATACCCCCACCCGCCTGGCGGCGGTGCGCGCCGGTGGCGATGAGTTCCTGACCGGTTCACTGGACGCCTCGATTCTGCTGGAAAAGATCGAAACCCTGACCCGCGCCGATGGCTATGAGCCGTACAAGGTGTTGATCATCGACGATTCGCGCTCGCAGGCCCTCTACACCGAGCAGGCACTCAATAGCGCAGGCATCGTCACCCGGATCTTGCTGGACCCGATCCAGGCCATGAGCGAGCTGGCGCAATTTCAGCCAGACCTGATCATCCTCGATATGTACATGCCAGGCTGCACGGGGCGGGAGCTGGCCAAGGTCATTCGTCACAATGATCGTTATGTCGGCGTACCGATCATCTACCTGTCGGCCGAGGACGATCTGGATAAACAGCTTGATGCGCTGAGCGAAGCAGGCGATGACTTCCTGACCAAACCGATCAAGCCCAGGCATCTGGTGACCACGGTGCGCAACCGCGTCAACCGGGCCCGGCACCTGAAGGCACGCATGATCCGCGACAGCCTGACCGGGCTGTTTAACCACACGCATATCCTCCAGTGCCTTGAAGACTGCTGCTTTCAGGCCCGCCGCGACAATAAGCCGCTGTGCTTCGCGATGCTGGATATCGACCACTTCAAAAGGGTCAATGACAGCCACGGCCACCCCATGGGCGACCGGGTGATCAAAAGCCTGGCGCTGTTTCTCAAGCAACGGCTGCGCAAGACTGATCTGATCGGCCGTTATGGTGGCGAAGAGTTCGCCATCGTCATGCCCGACACCGACCTCTACAACGCCCATAAGGTGCTGGACAGGATCCGTCAGGGCTTTGCCGAAGTGCATTACCCCGCCCAACCACTGGACCTGGCCTGTACCTTTAGCGCCGGAGTGGTCAGCCTGCATCCGCAAGACGATAGCCAGACCCTGGCCGCTTTGGCCGACAGTGCGCTGTACCGCGCCAAGAAGTCCGGGCGCAATCAGGTCCAGTCAGCCTTGAATACAGCAAACCACGCACTTGAATGGCCGGCCATCGAGGCCTGAAACCCGCTCTTACAAACCGCTCTCCAGCACAATCCGGCGCGCTTGGTTATCATGCGCACCTTTGCCGCGATTTGAGGTTGCCATGCGCCGCCTGCTACTGATCATGCTGTTGCTGCTCACCCTTCCCGTCCAGGCTCAGGCTTCCGGCCTACTGGACAGCCGCCCCTCGGCAACGCTGGGCAGCTCGACCCTGGATAACAGCAAGCAATTTCTGCCGGTCCGCCAGGCTTTCCAGTTGAGCCTGATCGAAGCCACACCGCAGGCGGTCAAGCTGCGCCTGGTGGCGGCTGACGGCTATTACCTGTATCGCCATCGCTTCCAGTTCCGCAGCGAGCCGGCCGATGCCGGCCTGGGCGAAGCGCGCCTGCCCGCCGGTGAACAGAAGCATGACGAGTACTTCGGCGACGTGGAGGTCTATCACGGCATCGTCGATATCGAGTTGCCGCGCAACCCCGATGAGCAGCGCCCGTTCACCCTGGCCGTCACTTATCAGGGCTGCGCCGACCACGGCCTGTGCTACCCACCGGAAACCGAACGGCTGGACATCGGCAATGTGGCTGGTGCAACGGCCAGTGCCACAGGTAGCGCAGCGGTACAGCCCTGGAGCTGGAAAGAACTGGCGCTGTTTCTGCTGGCCGGCATCGGCCTGACCTTTACCCCGTGCGTACTGCCGATGCTGCCGATTCTGTCTGGCGTGGTGATGCGCGGTCAGGTCGGCGGGTTGCGGGGCTTGAGCCTGTCGCTGGCCTATGTGCTGCCCATGGCGGCCTGTTTTGCGCTGCTGGGCGCACTGATGGGCGTGTTCGGCGCCAGCCTCAACCTGCAGGCCCGCCTGCAATCGGCCTGGGTGCTGGTGCCGTTCGCGCTGTTTTTCGTGGTGTTCGCGCTGGCCATGTTCGGCGCCTTTCAACTGCGTCTACCGGATGCGCTCAGTTCAAGGCTCGATCGCATCGCCGGCAAAACCCAGGGCGGGTCGTTGTGGGGTGCGGCGGTACTGGGCGTGTTGTCCAGCCTGCTGGTGTCGCCTTGCGTGTCCGCGCCGCTGGCCGGTGCGTTGCTCTATATAAGCGCCAGCGGCGATGCCATCGGTGGCGCCCTGAAGCTGTTCGCGCTGGGGCTGGGCATGGGCTTGCCACTGATTGTGGTCGGCACCGGCGGTGCCACCTGGCTGCCGAAAAGCGGCCCGTGGCTTGAAACGGTAAAGAACGCCATTGGCGTATTGCTGCTGGGCCTGGCCATCGGCCTGCTCAGCCGGGTATTGCCCGGCGAGATCACCCTGCTGCTGATCGGCCTGCTGGCGGCCGGCGTTGCGCTGTTTATGGGCACCCTCAATTTCAGCGAAAAAACCACCCGCCAGACCCTTGCGCAACTACTCGGTCTGTTTTTACTGGTCTACGCTCTGGCGTGCTGGTACGGCGCACTCAAGGGCGAAACCGATCCGTTGCGTCCACTGGGCAGGCCCCAGGCGGTAGCCATGGGTGTCGCCAGCGTGACCGGCGAAAGCCAGTGGCAGACCATCCGCACCACCGGCGAGCTGGAGGCGGCGCTGGAAGCGGCGCGCAATGCCGGGCAGCCACTGGTCCTGGACTGGTACGCCGACTGGTGCATCAGTTGCAAGGTCATCGAGCATGAAGTGCTGCCCGACCCGCAAGTGGTTGCCCGTCTGTCGGCTTTTAGCCGGGTGCGTTTCGACATGACCGAGAGCAACGCCGAGCAACGCGCGCTGCTCGACCGCTACAAGCTATTTGGTCCGCCAGCGCTGCTATTTTTCGATAAAAGCGGCGAAGAGCTGAAAAATGTGCGAGTTGTCGGCGAAATCGATGCCAACGGTCTGATCGAGCGGTTAAACGGGGCAAATGACCAGATCTAAGATCCGGGTCACAAATTTTGCGCGATTATCGCTTATCGTGTTGACTACTGTTGTTAACTGGACAGATCTTGACCCTTGCGGCATAGTCGCGGCACAAAAACGCTCGTGAATAAAAAGGAATCGACGATGGCGACCCTGCTGGTCCTGCATGGCCCGAACCTGAATCTGCTCGGCACCCGTGAACCCGGTGTGTATGGCACCACCACCCTGGCGCAGATCAACCAGGACCTGGAGCAGCGCGCCCGCGATGCCGGCCATCACCTGATGTACCTGCAAAGCAACGCCGAGTATGAATTGATCGATCGCATTCACGCTGCCCGCGATGAGGGAGTGGACTTCATCGTCATCAATCCGGCAGCGTTCACGCACACTAGCGTGGCAATACGTGACGCGATCATGGGAGTGAGCATCCCATTCATCGAAGTGCATTTATCGAACGTGCATAAACGCGAACCTTTCCGTCATCACTCCTACTTCTCCGATGTTGCGGTAGGAGTGATCTGCGGCCTGGGCGCCAGCGGATACCGCATGGCCCTGGAAGCCGCCCTGGAACATTTGGCCAAGAACGCCAAGCCTTGACCGGCACGGCCTGAACCGGCTGCCGAATTGCACCCTACAGACCCTTTGGGAGTTGATGATTAATGGATATCCGTAAAGTCAAGAAACTGATCGAACTGCTGGAAGAGTCCGGTATCGACGAACTGGAAATCCGTGAAGGCGAAGAATCCGTACGGATCAGCCGTCACAGCAAGACTCCAGCCCAGCCGTACTACGCGCCAGCTCCGGTTGCCGCCCCGGTCGCCGCTGCACCGGCCCCGGCCGCCGCACCTGCCGCACCTGCCGCCGACGCTGCACCTGCTGCGCCCAAGCTCAACGGTAACGCCGTCAAGTCGCCAATGGTCGGCACTTTCTACCGCACGCCTTCGCCGACCTCGCCTGCATTCGTTGAAGTGGGTCAGACCGTCAAGAAAGGCGACACCCTGTGCATCGTCGAAGCGATGAAAATGATGAACCACATCGAAGCCGAAACCAGCGGCGTGATCGAGTCCATCCTGGTAGAGAACGGCCAGCCGGTTGAGTTCGACCAGCCGCTGTTCACCATCGTTTGAACCAGGGAGACCCTGCGATGCTGGAAAAAGTCCTGATCGCCAACCGCGGCGAAATCGCCTTGCGCATCTTGCGTGCCTGTAAGGAACTGGGCATCAAGACCGTCGCTGTGCACTCCACGGCCGACCGTGAGCTGATGCACCTGGGCCTGGCGGACGAAACTGTCTGTATCGGTCCGGCCATCGCTACCCAGTCGTACCTGAACATTCCGGCGATCATCTCGGCGGCGGAAGTGACCGGCGCCACGGCGATCCACCCTGGCTACGGTTTCCTGGCAGAAAACGCCGACTTCGCCGAGCAGGTCGAAAAATCCGGTTTTGCCTTCATCGGCCCGAAAGCCGACACCATTCGCCTGATGGGCGACAAGGTTTCGGCCAAGGACGCGATGATCAAGAGCGGCGTACCGACCGTACCCGGCTCTGACGGCCCGCTGCCTGAAGACGAAGAGACCGCACTGGCCATCGCCCGCGAGGTTGGCTACCCGGTGATCATCAAGGCCGCCGGTGGCGGTGGTGGTCGCGGCATGCGTGTGGTGCACAAGGAAGAGGACCTGATTTCCTCGGCCAAGCTGACCCGTACCGAAGCCGGTGCCGCGTTCGGCAACCCGATGGTGTACCTCGAGAAGTTCCTGACCAACCCGCGTCACGTGGAAGTTCAGGTACTGTCCGATGGCCAGGGCAACGCAATCCATCTGGGTGACCGCGACTGCTCGCTGCAACGCCGCCACCAGAAAGTACTCGAAGAAGCGCCGGCACCGGGCATCGACGAGCAGGCTCGCCAGGAAGTTTTCGATCGCTGCGTACGTGCATGTATCGAAATCGGCTACCGCGGGGCGGGCACGTTCGAATTCCTGTACGAGAACGGTCGGTTCTACTTCATCGAGATGAACACCCGCGTACAGGTCGAACACCCGGTTTCGGAAATGGTCACCGGTATCGACATCGTCAAGGAGATGCTCAGCATCGCCGCCGGCAACAAACTCTCGTACACCCAGGATGACGTCGTCATCAACGGTCACGCACTGGAGTGCCGGATCAACGCTGAAGACGCCCGCACGTTCATCCCGAGCCCGGGCCTGGTCAAGCACTTCCATGCGCCAGGCGGCAACGGTGTGCGTGTCGACTCGCACCTGTACAGCGGCTACAAGGTCCCGGCCAACTACGACTCACTGATCGGCAAGCTGATCACCTGGGGCGCCACCCGCGACGAGGCCATGGCCCGTATGCGCAACGCGCTGGACGAGATCGTGGTCGATGGCATCAAGACCAACATCCCGCTGCACCGTGATCTGACCCGTGATGCAGGCTTCTGCAAAGGCGGCGTCAACATCCACTATCTGGAACACAAGCTGGCCAGCGAGAAGTAATTCTCTGTACAGCGTGATGCGACAGATCTACAGACCCCGCCTCGGCGGGGTCTGTGCGTTTTCAGCCAGCGATCGGATAGCACTGCGACATCCGGACAGTTTGCCGAGCAAACCCTTCACAAGCTTTTGACGCAGACCTGAAGTAAACTGCGCGGCTTTCCTGTCATTTTCATAGGTACACCGCCATGCCATGGCTGCAAGTCCGCCTCGCCATCAGCCCGGAACAAGCCGAGACCTACGAGAACGCCCTGCTTGAAGTCGGCGCGGTCTCGGTCACGTTCATGGACGCGGAAGACCAGCCGATCTTCGAGCCTGAACTCAACACCACGCCGCTGTGGACCCACACCCACCTGCTGGCGCTGTTCGAGGCCGACACCGATGCCGATATCGCGTTGGCCCACCTGCGCCTGCTGACCGATGCCGAGCTGCCCGAACACAGCGCCGAAGTGATCGAGGATCAGGACTGGGAACGCAGCTGGATGGATGACTTCAAACCCATGCAGTTTGGCCAGCGCCTGTGGATCGTGCCGAGCTGGCATGCCGCACCGCAACCGGACGCCGTAAACCTGCTGCTCGATCCGGGCCTGGCCTTCGGCACCGGCACCCACCCGACTACCGGCCTGTGCCTGGAATGGCTTGACGGCCAGGACCTGAACGGCTGCACGGTACTGGATTTTGGCTGCGGCTCGGGCATTCTGGCCATCGCCGCCCTGCTGCTGGGCGCAGAGCTGGCGGTCGGTACTGACATCGACGTTCAGGCCCTGGAGGCTTCGCGCGACAACGCCGGACGCAACGGCATTGCTGCCGAACGCCTGCCGCTGTACCTGCCCGAGGCTTTGCCGGCCGAGCCTGCCGATGTGCTGGTCGCCAATATCCTGGCCGGCCCGCTGGTGTCTCTGGCGCCGCAACTGGCCAGCCTGGTCAAGCCGGGCGGTCGCCTGGCGCTGTCAGGTATCCTGGCCGAACAGGGCGAAGAAGTGGCGGCAGCCTATGCCGACACCTTCGACCTTGACCCGATCGCCGACCGTGATGGCTGGGTACGCATCACCGGCCGTCGCCGCTGATCGCTGCCTGAGCCGGAGCGCCGCATGACCGACAGTTTCGTCACCCAGTGTCCGCACTGCCAGACCAGCTTCAAAGTCAACCATGCGCAGCTGAGCGTAGCGCGCGGCGTGGTGCGTTGCGGGTCATGCCTGCAGGTATTCAACGCCGCCAAACAATTGCTGGAGCAGAGCCATCAGCAGCGCACCGCGCTCGCCCCTCTGCCCGCCCTCGCAGAGCCGGCAGCGCTGCCGGAGCCTGAGGCCGCCACTGAACCGGCACCGCAAGCGCCGCTTGAGCCGGCGCCCTTGGCCGCAGAGCCGCCCGCTGCCGTGCCAGTGGTTGCCGAACCTGTACCGCCGGCCATCAACGCCGCACCCGGCGAAGACTACTGGCATGTCAGCGAACTGGACCTGGACAGCCTGGACCTGGACGAAGAGCTGGCACGCCTGGAGCAACGTGAGATCCAGCTGGCCGAGTCGGTTGCCACTGTCGATGCACGCGCCCCGCAAGCAAACCTCAGCGCACGACGCGACGCAGCACCAGGCGAAGCCGGCGAGTGGATCGCCAGCCTGGCCAATGACGATGTCGAGCAATTGCCCGAAGTACATGCCGAAGTCATCCGCGCCAGGGAGCCAGAACCTGAGCCGGATGAACCGGACCAACCCATCGTTGAACCCGCTGCCGCCAACGAAACCCGTACCGAGCCCTCGCTGTCACTGAACAGCATCGCGGACGAAGACAAGGGACCGGATTTCACTGCACTGGAGCTGCGCAAGCAGCCGCCGGGGCACAGCGCCCGCCTTTCGGCGCTCGACGACGAAGACGAGCCGGCACCGGACGATGACGATCATGATCATGATCATGATCCGCGTGGCCGCAGCGAACCTGCCCTGCGTGACAAACCACTGGTGGACCTGACCGACGACCCGCTGCAGCTCGACTGGCAGCGTCCCAAGCCGCGCTGGGGCCGGCGTCTGTTATGGATAACCCTGATTACCCTGGCGCTCAGTGGCCTGGCCGGGCAGTACATCTGGTATCACTTCGATCATCTGGCCCGCCAGGATCAGTATCGCCCCTGGTTCCAGCAGTTGTGCCCGCAACTGGGCTGCAAGGTGCCATCGAAGGTCGACATCAACCAGCTCAAGAGCAGCAACCTGGTGGTACGCAGCCACCCGGAGTTTCAGGGCGCGCTGGTGGTCGATGCGATCATTTATAACCGTGCATCCTTTTCCCAACCCTTTCCGCTGCTGGAGCTGCGCTTTGCCGATACCAGCGGTCAGTTGATCGCCAGTCGTCGCTTCAAACCCGGCGAATATCTGTCAGGCGAAATGGCCGGCAAGGAAGAGATGCCACCCCAGACGCCGATCCACATTGCACTGGACATCCTCGATCCAGGCGCCAAAGCCGTGAACTACAGTCTCAATTTTCGCTCCCCGGAATAGCCTCTGCGGCCAGTACGGCGGTCCGGGGCAATCGGACGCCGCCCTGGAGTAACGGACAGTTGCCTGCATGATCGCTGCTGTTCGTTGGTAAAACCTGAAAAACCGAACGATTAGTGATAAGCATCGAGCTGTTCAGATTTTATCCAATTCAGCCTTTATCCAGTCATCGAGAGCGGGTATCATGCCAACCCTTTTTCAAACTCCCGGTTCGGTCTGGCCGCTGTGCAAGCAGTTGGACGGGCGAACCGTTGCAGACCGTGTGCAACGGTAATCATGCGGCCTGTGGATGATTCGGCCCCTTTATAGGTAACGCTATGTCGGTGGTACGCATCGGCCCATATACATTGCAGAACGGCTTGATTCTCGCTCCGATGGCGGGCGTCACCGACCAGCCTTTCCGTCAGTTGTGTCGCCAGATGGGCGCCGGGCTGGTGGTTTCGGAAATGGTCACCAGTGACATGAGCCTGTGGAACAGCCGCAAATCGCGCCTGCGCATGATCCACGAAGGTGATCCCGAGCCGCGCTCGGTGCAGATCGCCGGTGGTGATCCGCAGATGCTGGCCAGTGCGGCCCGTGCCAATGTCGAACTGGGCGCCCAGATCATCGACATCAACATGGGTTGTCCGGCCAAGAAGGTATGTAACAAGGCAGCAGGTTCAGCGCTGCTCAAAGACGAACAGCTGGTGACCGAGATCCTGCACGCCGTGGTGGCCGCAGTCGATGTGCCGGTCACCCTGAAGATCCGCACCGGCTGGGACCGTGACAACAAGAACGGCCTGACTGTCGCGAAGATTGCCGAGCAGGCAGGTATCCAGGCCCTGGCAGTTCACGGGCGGACCCGTGCGGACCTCTACACCGGCGAAGCCGAGTACGACACCATCGCCGCGATCAAGCAGGCGGTGTCGATCCCGGTGTTTGCCAACGGCGACATAGATTCACCCGAAAAGGCCCGGTATGTGCTGCAAGCGACCGGCGCCGATGGTTTGTTGATTGGCCGGGCCGCTCAAGGGCGCCCGTGGATTTTCCGCGAGATAGAGCATTACCTGCGCACCGGTATGATCCTGCCCGCCCCTTCGCTGGTTGAAGTGGAGCAGATCCTGCTGGAGCACCTGACCGCCCTGCACGCGTTTTACGGCGATGTAATGGGCGTGCGCATCGCGCGCAAGCATGTCGGCTGGTATCTCGCAACCTTGCCGGGCGCCAGGGAGTTTCGCGCCCACTTCAATCGTTTGGACGATACGCAACAACAATGCGCCAACATCCGGGAGTTCTTCAGCCAAGGCTGTCAGGGCCCGGATAACGAAAATGAAGAAGAGGTGGCCGCATGACGATGATGACCGAGACTTTAGTGAGTGGAACAACACCCGTGAGCGACAATGTCAATTTGAAACAGCACCTGAACACGCCGAGCGAAGAGGGCCAGACCCTGCGCGGCAGTGTCGAGAAGGCGCTGCACAATTATTTCGCCCACCTCGAAGGCGCCAACGTCACTGACGTGTACAACCTGGTGTTGTCCGAAGTCGAGGCACCATTGCTCGAAAGCGTCATGAATTACGTCAAGGGTAACCAGACCAAAGCCTCTGAAGTTCTGGGCCTCAATCGCGGCACCTTGCGCAAGAAACTCAAGCAGTACGACTTGCTGTAAGCATTGCAGACCAACCAAGGCGACCCACCCACCGGTCGCCTTTTTTGCTGATTACCTTTAGCTTTGATGGAAATCGAGATGACCGACCAGACCACCCGCCTGCCGATCCGCCGCGCTTTGATCAGCGTTTCCGACAAAACCGGAATCCTCGAATTCGCCCGCGAGCTCGAAGCCCTGGGCGTGGAGATCCTGTCCACTGGCGGAACCTTCAAACTGCTGCGCGACAACGGCGTTGCGGCGGTTGAAGTGGCCGACTACACCGGCTTCCCGGAAATGATGGACGGCCGGGTCAAGACCCTGCATCCGAAGATCCACGGCGGCATCCTCGGTCGTCGCGGCACCGACGACGGCATCATGGGCGAACACGGCATCAAGCCGATCGACCTGGTGGCGGTTAACCTCTACCCGTTCGAAGCCACCGTTGCCAAACCAGGCTGTGACCTGCCGACCGCCATCGAGAACATCGACATCGGCGGCCCGACCATGGTCCGCTCCGCAGCCAAGAACCACAAAGACGTGGCCATCGTGGTCAACGCCAGCGATTACGCCAGCGTTCTGGAAAACCTCAAGTCCGGCGGTCTGACCTACGCTCAGCGCTTTGACCTGATGCTCAAGGCGTTCGAACACACGGCCGCCTACGACGGGATGATCGCCAACTATCTGGGCGGCATCGACCAGAGCGCCGAAACCCTGAGCACCGAAGGCCGTGGCCAGTTCCCGCGCACCTTCAACACCCAGTTCATCAAGGCCCAGGAAATGCGCTACGGCGAGAACCCGCACCAGAGCGCGGCGTTCTACGTTGAAGCAAAACCTGCCGAAGTCGGTATCGCCACCGCCACCCAGCTGCAGGGTAAGGAGCTGTCGTTCAACAACGTGGCCGACACTGACGCTGCGCTTGAGTGCGTCAAGAGCTTCGTCAAGCCAGCCTGCGTCATCGTCAAGCATGCCAACCCGTGCGGCGTGGCCGTCAGCCCTGACGACGAAGGCGGCATCCGTAAAGCCTACGACCTGGCCTACGCCACGGATACCGAATCGGCATTTGGCGGCATCATCGCCTTCAACCGCGAGCTGGACGCTGAAACGGCAAAAGCCATCGTCGAGCGTCAGTTCGTCGAAGTCATCATCGCCCCGAGCGTCAGCGCCGAAGCTCAGGCCGTGGTCGCCGCCAAAGCCAACGTGCGCCTGCTGACCTGCGGCCAGTGGGGCGAGCGTCAAGCCGGCTGGGATTACAAGCGCGTCAATGGCGGCCTGCTGGTACAGAGCCGCGACATCGGCATGATTACTCAGGCCGACCTCAAAGTCGTGACCCAGCGCGCGCCAAGCGAGCAGGAAGTGCATGACCTGATCTTCGCCTGGAAAGTGGCCAAGTTCGTCAAGTCCAACGCCATCGTCTACGCCAAGAACCGCCAGACTATCGGTGTCGGCGCCGGCCAGATGAGCCGCGTCAACTCCGCGCGCATCGCCGCCATCAAGGCCGAACACGCCGGCCTGCAGGTCGCCGGTGCAGTCATGGCCTCGGACGCCTTCTTCCCGTTCCGCGACGGTATCGACAACGCCGCCAAGGCCGGCATCACCGCGGTGATCCAGCCAGGTGGTTCGATGCGCGACGCGGAAGTGATTGCTGCCGCGGATGAGGCCGGAATCGCGATGGTGTTCACCGGCATGCGCCACTTCCGTCACTGAGTTATAAAAACGGCCGCACTGGCGCAGGCGTCTGCTGCGTTGGACGGGGCTGCCCCGATGCTCATTGCCATAAGGCAACTGCGCTCGGTCCAGCCCCATCCGCCTTGCATCCACCTACGCCATTGCGACCTCGTAATGCATGATCGCGTTACACCCCAGAATTTGCGTCATCGAGGTTTTTGAAATGAATGTTTTGATCATTGGTAGCGGTGGCCGTGAACACGCCCTGGCCTGGAAAGTCGCTCAGGATCCTCGCGTAGAGAAGGTTTTCGTGGCACCGGGCAACGCCGGCACTGCCACAGAAGCCAAGTGCGAGAACGTCGCCATCGACGTGCTGGCTCTGGAACAACTGGCCGACTTCGCCGAGAAGAATGTCAGCCTGACCATCGTCGGCCCTGAAGTACCACTGGTAGCCGGTGTCGTGGACCTGTTCCGCAGCCGTGGCCTGGACTGCTTCGGCCCGACCGCAGGCGCAGCCCAGCTCGAAGGCTCCAAAGCGTTCACCAAGGACTTCCTGGCCCGCCACAAGATCCCGACTGCGGACTATCAGAACTTCACCGAGATCGAGCCGGCCCTGGCCTACCTGCAGGAAAAAGGCGCACCGATTGTGATCAAGGCCGATGGCCTGGCTGCCGGCAAGGGCGTGATCGTTGCCATGACCCTGGCAGAAGCCGAAGCAGCCGTGCGCGACATGCTGGCTGGCAATGCGTTTGGCGATGCCGGCTCGCGGGTCGTGATCGAGGAGTTCCTCGATGGCGAAGAAGCCAGCTTCATCGTCATGGTTGACGGCAAGAATGTGCTGCCCATGGCCACCAGCCAGGACCACAAGCGTGTTGGCGACGGCGACAGCGGCCCGAATACCGGCGGCATGGGCGCTTACTCCCCCGCACCGGTGGTCACCGCCGACGTTCACCAGCGGGTCATGGACCAGGTCATCTGGCCGACCGTCCGCGGTATGGCTGAAGAAGGCAACGTCTACACCGGTTTCCTCTATGCTGGTTTGATGATCGACAAGGCCGGTAACCCGAAGGTCATCGAGTTCAACTGCCGCTTTGGCGACCCCGAAACCCAGCCGGTCATGCTGCGCCTGCAATCGAGCCTGGTCTTGCTGATCGAGGCCGCTTTAGCGCAAGCTCTGGACAAGATCGAAGCGCAGTGGGATCCGCGCCCGAGCCTTGGCATCGTCCTGGCCGCCGGCGGCTACCCGGGCGATTACGCCAAAGGCGCCGCAATCGAGGGTCTGGACGCAGCAGCCAGCCTGCCAGGCAAAGTGTTCCACGCCGGTACCGCGCTCAAGGATGGCCGTATCGTGACCAGTGGTGGTCGTGTGCTGTGTTCCACAGCGCTGGGAGAAAGTGTCAGCAGCGCTCAGCAAAACGCCTATGCTCTGGCAGCGAAGATTGATTGGCAAGGTTGTTTCTATCGCAAGGACATTGGCTATCGTGCCATTGCCCGTGAGCGTGGTGAAGGCCAGCAATAAGGCCACCAGGCCGGCCCCTGACCGGGCCGGCCGGTTGTACTGGTCGCAGCAATACCGCGCATGTATTCAGGCATTCACACAGGGAAGGATTACGTCGTGCGCTGGCTCAGGATCGCCATAGCTTCAACCGCAAGCCTGCTGACCCTGTTTTTCATGCTGTCGGCCCATGCCGCTGCAACTACAGGCTGGTCGACTTTACTCGATGAAAAGGGCCACCTTTCAATTGCCGAGGTGCGCGCGGCGCATCAGCAGAACCAGTTCAGCCCACGCGAGCTCGACAGTATCACCGCCGCCAAACGTGACGGTGCCGTCTGGTTGCATTACCGTCTGACACCCGAGCCCCACGAACAACTGCTGCGCATCTTTGCGCCTGATCTGGCCAGTGCCGATCTATACGTATTCCAGGGCGACAGGCAGATCGATCTGCTGCGCACCGGCAATCTGATTGCCAAACAGAACCAGCGCCTGCCCGCCAATGACTTTCTGTTGCCGGTACCACAAGCCCAGACCCCTCTGGACCTGTACCTGCGCATGGTCTCCAGCCAGCAGATGCGCCCCAATATCACTCTGCAGCCCGCCATCGAAAGCGCCGCCGACGAGCGCGAGCCGTTCCTGTTCGGCCTGGTGTTCGGTTTGCTGGCCATGTTGATCCTGCAGAATCTGGCCCGCTACAGCCACACCCGTTCCCGTACCAACTTGTGGCTGGCCGCCTGCGAAACCTTGCTGGCGCTCAGTGCGCTATTGCTATTGAACCTGCTAGACCTGTTCGATGACTGGCACCTGCCACAGACCCCCGGCGCTCACGTGGCGTTGCTGCTGGCGGCCGTCACCGGGTTGATGTACACCTACTGCTTTTTTGCCCATCGCAAGTCCAGAGCTGTTGATCGCCTGCTGCTGATCGACGGCAGCTTGATGGTCATCGGCACCCTGTTGGTGTTACTGGTCGACGACCTGTCAATCAACCTGGTGACCTTCGTGCTGGTGGCCCTGACCACGGTGAGCATCCTCGGCATTTCAGTGCTGCACTGGATCAAGGGTTATCGGCCTGCACGCCTGTTCATGTTCTCGATGATCATCTTCAACCTCGGTTACATGGTGGTCCTGCCCGGACTGTTGTGGCTGAGCCTGATACCACCGCAGTGGCTGATTCTCACCCTCCTTGCGGTGTTCTGCGTCAGCGGCCTGCTGATGAACACTGCCCTTGGAGAACGTCAGCGCAACATCGTCGAGAGCAAGTTCAGCATCAGCCGCGACGAGGCGGCCAGCACCGCCGAGATCAACGCCAAAGCCGAATTCCTGGCCAAGATCAGCCACGAGATTCGCACCCCCATGAATGGCGTGCTGGGCATGACCGAGCTGCTGCTTGGCACACCGCTCTCGGTCAAGCAGCGCGACTATGTGCAGACCATTCACAGCGCCGGCAATGAGCTGCTGACGCTGATCAACGAGATCCTCGACATCACCAAGCTGGAGTCCGGGCAGATCGAACTGGACGACGTACAGTTCGACATCAGTGCCTTGATCGAAGATTGCCTGAACATCTTTCGGGCAAAGGCAGAACAACAGAATGTCGAGTTGATCAGCCTGGTCCAGTCCCAGGTGCCAAGAGTGATCAGCGGTGACCCGACGCGCCTTCGCCAGACCTTGCTGAGCCTGCTGGAAAACGCCCTGAAGAAAACCGAGGGCGGCGAAATTCTGCTGGTCGCGGCACTCGACAATCGGGGCGGCAAGCCGCGCCTGCGCATTGCCGTGCAGGATACCGGCGAGCCGTTGTCGGGCGAAGAACGCGATGCCCTGTTGCACACTGAACTGCACAGCAAAAACTTCCTGGCCTCCAGCAAACTGGGCGGCCATCTGGGGCTGGTCATCGCCCGCCAACTGATCATCCTGATGGATGGCGAATTCGGCATCCAGAACAGCACCGGTCAAGGCAATACCCTGTGGCTGTGCCTGCCGTTGCCGGCGCACCTGCTTGAGCAGCCGACCCTGGACCTGGACGGGCCGCTCAAAGACGCCCGGGTACTGGTGGTCGATGACAACGACACCTGCCGTAAAGTGCTGGTGCAACAGTGCTCGGCATGGGGCCTTAACGTCAGTGCCGTGGCGTCCGGCAAGGAAGCCCTGGCCATGCTGCGCACCAAGGCGCACCTGCGTGACTACTTTGACGTGGTCCTGCTCGACCAGAACATGCCCGGCATGACCGGCATGCAGTTGGCGACCAAGATCAAGGAAGACCCGAGCCTCAACCACGACATTCTGCTGATCATGCTCACCGGCATCAGCAACGCGCCGAGCAAAATCATTGCCCGTAATGCCGGGATCAAACGCATATTGGCCAAACCGGTGGCCGGTTATACCCTCAAGACCACCCTCGCCGATGAGTTGACCCAGCGCAGCAAGGGAACCGCGTATGTCGCACCGTCAGCACTGCCGTTGGCGGCCGCGCCCATCGACGTACCGGGTGACTTCCGCATTCTGGTGGCCGAGGACAACAACATCTCCACCAAGGTCATCCGCGGCATGCTGGGCAAGCTCAACCTCAAGCCCGACACTGCCAGCAACGGCGAAGAAGCCTTGCGCGCCATGAAAGCCCAGCGCTACGACCTGGTGCTGATGGACTGCGAAATGCCGGTGCTTGATGGTTTCTCGGCGACCGAGCAACTGCGCGCCTGGGAAATGGGCAACCAGCGGGTGCGCACGCCCATCGTGGCCCTTACCGCACACATTCTCACCGAACACAAGGATCGCGCCCGCCAGGCTGGCATGGACGGCCATATGGCCAAACCCGTGGAGCTTTCGCAATTGCGCGAGCTGGTCGAGTACTGGCTGGCACAGCGCGATCGCACCCGTGCCAAGACGACTGAAGAGAAGGTCTACCAGCAGAACTGACCCTGATAGACTGAGCACATTCTCCCTGCCTGAGCGCCCGCCATGCTTCATGTGCTGTCCAGCGTTTACCTGAAAATGTTAGTGCTCTACAGCCCATTTTTCGTCCTGTCCTGCTTCATCAGCCTGACCCGTGGCCACTCGCGCAAAGAGCAGAAGCGCCTGGCCTGGAAAGTCGCGTTGGGCACGTTGGTATCGAGCGTGCTGTTGTACCTGTTCGGGCGGGTGATCTTCGACGTGTTCGGAATTACCGTTGACGCTTTCCGGATCGGTGCCGGTACTGTGCTGTTTATCTCGGCGCTGAGCATGGCCCAGGGTAAATCAGCGGTACAGACCGATAACATCCAGCAGGATGTGAGCATCGTACCGCTGACCATCCCCATCACCGTTGGCCCCGGCACCATCGGCGCCCTGCTGGTCATGGGGGTCAGCCAGCCGCACTGGAACGACAAAATCAGCGCGCTGCTGAGCATTACCCTGGCCAGCTTCACCGTGGGGCTGGTGCTGTTCATGGCCAACCGCATCGAACGCTTGCTGGGCGACCAGGGCTTGCAGATCGTCAGCCGCTTGATGGGGCTGTTCGTCTGCGCGCTGGCTGCACAGATCATTTTTACCGGGATACGTGGTTATCTTGTCCCGGCTTAGAGTTCAAGCCGGGTAATGAATGCATTGCTCTTGCCCCTCAGGTAGCTGCGCACCTCTTCGCGGCGCGGAGCAAACAACTGCGCGTTGAAGTGGTAAGCGTTACCCTTGAAATGCAAGATCAGACGTTTACCGCCCGCAGCATAGTCGTCAATGTTCAGACGCAAGCTACACAGCAAGGTCATCAGCCCTGCGCTGTCAGTCTGCACGCACGGCATCACCTGAAAACTGCCCAGCCGCACCGCTGCCAGGTGCTCACTGCGAAAAAAACCACTGGCAAGCTGCTGGACCCCAAGCCTGCTGAATGCATCGCGGACCTGCGCTGCCAGATGTTCTCTAACCTGCGGGTTGGCAATCCTGAAACTTGCACGGTCCAAATCGTCGGCGCTACCAATGACCAGAGAGTCGCCAGTCACCAGCCCACGGGGCTGAAATCCCTTACGCTCCAGATGCTGCCGGTAAGCGTGAATCCAGCTGTGCCACTGGCTCTGAAAGTCATACCGATGGCCAGCACGTTGCTGGGCATACAGCAGGGCGTCCTGGATGTCCTCCCGATGTGACTGTGCCACACCGGGAAAGAACGCGAGCAGGCTGTCTATGTCACCCAGACGGCAGACAAAGTCAGGCGCACTCATGCTTTACTGCCCTGGCTCAGCACCGGCAAGACAAGCCCGACACGGCGGTCCTCAAGCTTGCGAAAAAGCGCTTCACGACGTTCCCGGTATAAAGCCCCGCTGGACAACAACAGCCGATGAAAGCTGAATCGGATATTGCCCTTTACCTGAGCCGGGCTCCAGGGTCCGAACAGGCTGTCGCGACTCAGCGGACTACGGCACTCAAAGTACAACTGCAACAGGGTCAAGCTTTTATCCCTGTCCAGCAGCCCTACTTGCATCGCCAGGGCGGTTGCACCGGGGCCCAGCACCTGGTTGGCAAATACCGTGAAGGCGGCCTGCTGCAATGAGCACTGTTGCAATGCCTTCTCGCCACCCTCAACGAGCGCCTCGCTGACAAAGGCCGGGCGTAACGCCTTGGCCCAGTCCCAGAAAGTGGCAGACTCCTGGCAGGGGGCCGGCTCTACGAAATTAAGACTGCCCTGATAATCCCATCCCAGGTAAATCGCAGCCTCCAGCCAAGCCTTTTTCCAACGCTCATGATCAGTCAGCCTGGAATGTTTTTTCGAAGCAAACAGTTGCGTATACAGCGCAGCGTCAATGACATCCGTGTCAGACCGATGATTGCCGAAAAACAACAGGCATCCCGCACTGACCATCAAACTGTGGTTTTGCAGTTCCATGAGCCGCCCCCTGCCAATCTGGCTGTCAGATCTCGAATGCCGCGATGTTGGCACGGGCGCCCTTGCCCAGTTTGTCCTCTACATCGTCTTTGACACGCTCATAGTGTCGGCGATTGAAGACCAGGCCACGATTCGCACCATAGATCTGCGCTTCACCGTCGCTCCAGTGAAAGCCCAGGACCGACGTCATGTTGCGCTTGATTCTGAAGTTGACGGTGGCCAGCGTAATATAGACCTCACCGTCTTGCGCCTCATGGCAAGTGCCGACCCGAAAGTTGGCACCTTGTTGTGACTTGCTCTTTTGCTCGAATAGTTTGAGTGGCCCTGGCTGACTGGAAAACCCCTGAATCAACTGGGTGGCAACCTCCAGCAACTTTGCACCAGCAGCCCCAGGCAAGGCTGCCGTAGCAATCGCCGAGGCGAGCATTTCCAGAATCAGTTTGTCCATGCTTAAGCCGGCACCGCCAGACTGATAATCGCGGTAGTTCATATCGTGAACGGGCCAGCCCAGATTGAGCAGAACGTCATTAAAAGTCCCGAACCAATCCTTGTTTTCGGTTTCGATATCATGAGCGTTATTGGCAACCAGGGTCGCTAACAACAAACAATCCAGTACCTCCTTGCGAACCTCTGCGCTGGTGCCTGGCGTGAAGACCATCAGACCGCCTTCAACTACTGCGCCGCTGCCAGCGCCTTCGACAAGGTGCTGTGCACCCTCATTACCGCCATCGACGGCCATCGTCAGCGCGGCCGACATCGCCCCGTGCGGAGTGATCGACGGTGCTTCGCACTGCCCCAGGTCACAGTTGGCAATAAACTCTTGAACACTCTGCAGCGACAGCTCATTAAAGTTTTCCATAACGTCTAACCCTTTTAGTTCCTTGTAGTCAAATGTCCTACTGGACAACAACAAGGTAGCACCAGCCGTTATAAATACTCCATCCTCTCAATTTGCCAGCATCCGAAAACAAAATACTAAAAAGCGATTTAACAAACAGACAACACGACAAAGGCGTCTTTTTTATCCACAGAACATTAATCAACAAAAACAATAAATTACAAAAAACCCGGCAAAGAAAGAGAAAAATCTTACAAAACCAATATTTAGAAAAAGTACAAAACCCTACAACTCCCCTGCCTGCAAGCCACCTATTGAAAGATGAACTTTCCTACGAGCCGCGCCTACCAGACGACGGCTCGTCACCATGAGTTCAGGGTTTGCTGCCATACCAACGCGGCGTATACACCCACTGCCCGCCATCGGCCCGCGGGAAGGTGCAGGTGGTCGACGAGCCAACCAGCACCATGGTGCGCATATCAACCATCTCGGGGGTCAGCTCGCCCAGGCTCACGATCCGCAGGCTCTGCCCAGGCCGGCCAATGTCGCGGCCCAGGGTGACCGGGGTCTGCGCACTGCGATGCTGACGCACGATCTCCAGCGCGCGGCCCAGTTGCCAAGGTCGCGAGCGGGAGATCGGGTTGTAGAAGGCCAGCACCAGATCAGCCTGGGACGCCAGCTCCAGGCGCTGCTCGATGATCGACCAGGGCTTGAGGTTGTCCGACAGCGACATCACGCAGAAGTCATGCCCCAGCGGCGCGCCGGCCTGCGCCGCGGTGGCCAGGCTGGCCGATACGCCGGGCAGGATTTCCAGCTCCACGCCCCGCCAGTCAGCGCGGGCCGGATCGTCGACGACTTCGTGCAAGGCTTCGAGCACTGCAGCGGCCATGGCGAACACCCCAGGGTCACCGGACGATACCACTACCACCGACCGCCCCTGGGCAGCCAGTTCGAAGGCGTGGCGGGCACGCTGCATTTCTTCGCGGTTATCGGTGTTGTGCAGCACTTGATCATCGCGAAAAGGCCCGGCCATGCGTACGTAGGTTTCATAACCCAGCACATCGTTGGCACGGGCCAGTTCGGCCTGCACCGCCGGGACCATCAGCTCGCGGGCACCGGGGCCCAGACCGATAACCGCCAGCCGGCCACGACCGCGCCCGATGCGCTCGACATTCAGTGGCTCGGCGCCGATGCCGATCAACAGCCCGGCCTGCGCTGCGCTGTGCAGGCTCACCCCGCTCAATTTCAGGCGCTCGGCATTCGAGGCGCCTGTCATGTAGCGCACCGCGACATTCAGCTCGGCGGCCGCCTGATGCAGCAGTGGGTTGGCCATTTGTGACTCATCAGCGAGCAGGCATGCTAGAGCCGGCGCAGCAATTGCGGCGGCGCTCAGCGCCTGATTCACTTCGCTTGCCAGCTGTTCGGACACCCGCTCGACCGCCACCAGCACGTTGCGCGGATAAATCAGCAACTCGTCGGCTGCGGCTTCACGTTGCAAGTGGCTGACATGGATGCTCCGGGCCGCCTGCGCATCATGGGGCAACGGCACCTTATCGAGCCACGGCGCCTGCCCCTCGACACGCACGCTTTGCCCGGCCAGCAAGTCAGAGACAAAGCGCTTGCCCTGCTCCAGATCCGCCAGGGCATAGCCGGCCGGTGGATTGAGCAGGCAGGTGCCAAAGCGCAGTTCGCCACTGGTGGTGATGGCCGGTGCCACCGCCAGCGCAGCAGCGATTTCCCGGGCCAGGCCATTGACCCCGGCCAGGCCACCGAGCAGCGGCACCACGGCGCTGCCGTCCTCGGCCACCGCCAATACCGGCGGCTCGGCGCCCTTCTCCAGCAGCAGCGGCGCCAGGGT
The DNA here is from genome assembly GCF_024584215.1 of Pseudomonas sp. LJDD11. Lineage (NCBI taxonomy): Bacteria > Pseudomonadati > Pseudomonadota > Gammaproteobacteria > Pseudomonadales > Pseudomonadaceae > Pseudomonas > Pseudomonas sp. LJDD11. Next base: position 21,576 of record NZ_JANJFL010000019.1, on the reverse strand, counting down.
GCGGATCACGATGCCCGCCGCGCACAGGGCAATGATTGGCGAGCCTTGTCGGTACAGCTCGCGCAGGGTGGCACCAAACTCGGCATACCGCCGGTCCGCCCCCTGCACCCGGCCGTCGAGGCCATGGATCAACGCGCCGGGGAACACCTGCTGGATGCGCCGCGCCGTGGCCAGGCTGCCATTGCCGAGGATGACAATCGCTGGAGGTGTCTGGGTCATCAGCCTTGCCACCTTTCGCCCGGTACGATGATCAGCGAGAAGTACGGCGACGACATCGGGTCGACGTCATCCAGTGCCACGATCTTCTGGTTGGCCATGGTCGCGCGCTCGACATACAGCGCCCGCCCGGCCAGCCCCAGTTCTACCAGCACCTGACGCACCTTGGGAAAATTGCGCCCCAGTTTCATGATCACCGCCGCATCGGCATCGCCCAGCTTGCGCTTGAGCTCTTCATGGGGCAGCACGCCGGACAGTACCGACAGGCTCTGGTTGCGATACACCAGCGGCACGCCCAGCACCGAGGCGCCACCGAGCATCGAGCAAACGCCGGGAATCACTTCAGCCACATAACGCTCGGCCAGCCGATCGTGCAGGTACATGTAAGAGCCGTAGAAGAACGGGTCCCCCTCACAGATCACCGCCACGTCACGACCGGCGTCCAGATGCGCCGCCACCTCGACACTGGCCTGGTCGTAGAAATCGCTGATCACCTGCTCATAAGACAAGGGGGCCGGCAGCGCTTCGGTGGTTACCGGGTAGACCAGCGGCAATAAGGTTTGCGCTTCTTGCAGGTGCGCCTCGATGATGCCGAAGGCGTTGCCTTTCTTGCCCTTGGCCACGAAATACGCCACCACCGGCGACTCGCGCAGCAGGCGCAGCGCTTTGACGGTAATCAGCTCAGGATCGCCGGGGCCTACGCCCAGCCCGATCAGACGGCCACGCTGCTGCATCATTCGACCTCCGTGGCCAGGGCATTGACCGCCGCCACCGCCATGGCGCTGCCACCGCGCCGGCCTTTGACAATCACATACGGCACGCCGCGGCTGTCGGCCGCCAACATGTCCTTGGACTCGGCAGCACCCACGAAGCCCACCGGAAAACCAATGATCAGCGCCGGCTTCGGAGCCCCGGCGTCGAGCATTTCCAGCAGGTAGAACAATGCGGTCGGCGCGTTGCCGATCACCACTACACTGCCCTCCAGGTGTTCGCGCCAGTGCTCCAGAGCCACGGCCGAACGGGTATTGCCCAGCGCTTTGGCCAGCTCCGGTACACCTTCGTCGTGCAATGTGCAGATGATCGGGTTATTGGCTGGCAGCCGCGCACGGGTGATGCCCTCGGACACCATCCGCGCATCGCACAGAATCGGCGCACCGGCGGCCAGTGCCTTGCGGCCCGCCGCACCTGCACCTGGCGAGAAGCGCAGGTCTTCGACCACATCGACCATGCCGCAGGCATGAATCACTCGCACAGCGAGCTTTTCCAGGTCGGCGGGAATGGTCTCCAGCCGCGCTTCAGCGCGGATGATCGCGAAGGAGTTGCGATAAATCTCCTGACCATCGCGGATGTAATCAATCATGCAGGGTGCTCCGTGTGTCGGCGGCCAACAGTGCGCCGACGGCTTCAATAGTGAGATTGCGCGCCCGCAGCACACCGAACCCCGGGTGCTGCGCATTGCGCTGATAAAGATCGTAGTGCCCCGGCGCCACCGCCAACAGCGTCAGCGGCGCCACATGGGCGGCGGCGCAGGAGCGCTGGCAGCCGGTCAGGTGCAAGGCGGTATCGGCAGGCAACTGCGCAGCCAGGGCCAGCGCGTCGCCCTTGGTATCGGCCAGGCCTTTGGCGCAGCCCTGCGAGCCGGTGCACGCCATCAGCCGCGCCAACGGCTGCTCGGCGCTAACGGTCAAGCCGAGCGCCTGCAAGGCCTCGAGCACCGGCACGGCATTGCTGGCAGGCACATTGGGCAGCAACAGACTCTGCCAGGGGGTCAGGTGCAGGCTGCCATCGCCCAGCTGTGCAGCCAGCTGCGCCACGGCGCCGAGCAAGCATGAATCAAGCCGTCCAAGCGCGGGGGCGGCGCCGACCGCGACCACGCCATCCTGCAACTGTGGATAAATCCCCAGATGCCGGTACGCCTCGCGAGTCGGACGCTGCCAGCCGCTTACCTGGCGCCATTGCACCGGCAAGCGCGCCTGTAGCTGGCCCAGTAACTCAGCCGCTGGAACATCCTGCAGAAGGTGACGCATGCGCGCCTGCTCCGGCCGGGCCAGGTCAAGAAACAGCTCCAGTACCGCGATCACCAGAGCATGACCGTGCTCCAGCGCCACAGCCGCCAGCGGCGCATCGTGCGCCGGGCAACCCGCCAGCCCAAAACCGAGCCAGACCTGGCCGTCGAGGCGCAGCGCCGACAGCCACAGGTCATGGGGATGCTCCAGCATGGCCAGCCCTTCGCCGCCGTCCAGCGAAACGGCGAACTTGGGCGACAGGGCGTGCAGGTGTGGCATATTTTCCAGCGAGGCGAGAATCTGCGCTGCCAGTGGCCGGGTGTCGCAGAGCATCTGCGGGTCGAGCCCGGCACTGGGGCTGAGCATCAGGTTGCGCACATCGTCACTGGCCGGGTTGGCCGGTCCGAGACCGGCGCCCAGCAGTTCGCCGATCAGCGCCTGATGCTCAGCGCCAATGCCGCGAATCTGCAGGTTGGCGCGGTTGGTGACCTCGATCACGCCCTGTGCATAAGTCTGCGCAGCCCTGGCCACGGCCTGCGCCTGGGCGGCACTGAGCACCCCGCCGGCCAGCTTTATCCGGCAGATCCCGCCATCGCGCGCGGCGACGATACGCAACAACCCCGGACAAGCCGAGGGACGAGGCGTAACGAAGCAAGGGCGAGCGGACTGCGGCTCGTTCAAGGATTCACCGATGTGCGTGTATACAAGTGGCTGGCAGCGCTGCATTCGCCGGCAGAGCCGCCTCCCACAGACTTGTGGGAGGGAGCCCTGCTCGCGAACGAACGCAGTGCCAGGCGCTGCCAGAAGCCATGACGGGCAATGTGCCTGTCAGGCGCGCTATTATGCCTGCTTTGGCGACAGGCTTCATAAGGCGCTCTGTCGGAAGTTCGAATCGAGGTATTCAGATGTCACCCTGGCTGACCGTCGTGGGAATTGGTGAAGACGGCTACAAGGGCCTGGGCCGCAATGCCCGGCATGCGCTGCTCAATGCCACCGAGGTGTTCGGCAGTACCCGGCAACTGGCGTTGCTGCCGCCGTGCATCGGTGCTGCCCGGCAGCCCTGGCCCAGCCCCTTCTCGCTCAACGCGGTGCTGGAGCGCCGTGGCCAGCCGGTGTGCGTGTTGGCCAGCGGCGACCCGATGCTGTATGGCGTGGGGGTCAGCCTGTCGCGGGTTGTGGATAAAAGCGCAATGACCGTGCTGCCGGCGCCGTCTTCCTACTCACTGGCCGCCGCACGGATGGGCTGGGCGCTGCAGGATGTTGTCACCCTGTCGCTGGTCGCCCGGCCGCTGACGGCGCTCAATGCGCACCTGCATCATGGCCTGCGCCTGCTGGTGTTGAGCAACGACGGCAGCAGCCCTGCCGCGCTGGCTGCACTGCTGCGCGAACGCGGCTTCGGCCCCAGCCAGATCAGCGTGCTGGAGCATCTGGGCGGCCCGGCCGAGCGTCGAGTCGATGGCATCGCCAGCGAATGGCAAAACCCGGACATTGCCGCCCTTAATCTGGTCGCCATCGATTGCCGCATCGCCGCCGACACCTTGCGCCTCAGCCCGCTGGCCGGGCTGCCGGATCAGGCTTACCTGCATGACGGCCAACTCACCAAACGCGACGTACGCGCGGTGAGCCTCGCCCACCTGGCACCGGTACCCGGCCAGTTGCTTTGGGATGTTGGCGCCGGCTGCGGCTCGATCGGCATTGAGTGGATGCGCGCCCACCCGACCTGCCGCGCCATCGCCATCGAGGCCGATGAGGGGCGCCAGCAGTTGATCGAGACCAACCGCGACAATCTCGGTGTACCCGGTCTGCAACTGGTGCGCGGTACAGCCCCCGATGCACTGGCCGGCCTGGAGCGCCCGGACGCGATTTTCATTGGCGGCGGCGTCACTCGCCCCGGTGTGCTGGAAAGCTGCTGGGAGCACCTGCGCCCCGGCGGGCGGCTGGTGGCCAATGCCGTGACCTTGCAAAGCGAGATGGCGCTGCTGAACTGGCGCGAACGCCATGGCGGTGAACTGACCCGCCTGCACGTCGCCCAGGCCAAGCCACTGGGTGAGTTCGACACCTGGCGCCAGGCGCTGCCGATCACCCTGCTGGACCTGGTCAAACCCTGATGCGCGAAGAAACCGCTGAACAACCCGCGCCCCTGCGCAGCGGCCTGACCACTGGCAGCTGCGCCACGGCCACCAGCCTGGCGGCGGCGCGCCTGCTGCTGGGCGGGCAAGCCTGTGATGCGGTTGAGATCACCTTGCCAAAAGGCAAACAGGTGCAGCTGCGCCTGGAGTTCTGCCGCCTGCTGGAAGACGGTGCCCAGGCCGGTACGATCAAGGATGCCGGTGACGACCCGGACGTGACTCACGGCGCCTTGCTGTTCGCACACGTGAAGTTGCTCAGCGCGCCAGGCGTGCGCTTTATCGCAGGCCCAGGCGTGGGCACCGTGACCCGACCGGGGCTGGTGCTGGCGGTGGGTGAGCCGGCCATCAATCCGGTGCCGCGGCGGATGATGACCGAGCACTTGCAGCGGCTGGCTGACGAGCAGGGCTACCACGGCGGCTTCGAAGTCACTATTGCGGTCCAGGGCGGTGAACAGCTGGCCCTGAAAACCATGAACCCGCGCCTGGGCATTCTCGGCGGGCTGTCGATTCTCGGCACCAGCGGCATCGTCCGGCCGTTCTCCTGCGCGGCCTATATCGCCTCGATCCAGCAGGGCATCGATGTCGCCACCACCAACGGCTACCGGCATATTGCCGCCTGCACCGGCAACGCCAGCGAAGACACCATGCGCCGGGTCTACGGCATCCCGGACATCGCCCTGATCGAAATGGGCGATTTTGTCGGCGCCGTGCTCAAGCACCTGCGCAAAGTGCCTGTGGATAAATTGAGCCTGTGCGGCGGCTTCGGCAAGATCAGCAAACTGGCCGCCGGGCACATGGACCTGCACAGTCGCCATTCGAGCATCGACCTGCCACAACTGGCGCGCTGGGCGGCCGATGTGGGCGCCGACACCGATCTGCAACAGCGCATCATCGCAGCCAACACCAGCCAGCAGGCCCTGGCCATGTGCAGCGCCGCCGCGGTACCGCTGGGCGATACCGTATGCCGCCATGCACTGGCCTTCGCCCGTAGTGTGGTGCCGGCCAGCGTCGAGGTGGAAGTCTTCGCCATTGATCGGCAAGGCGGCATCGTCGGCCACGCACAATAAGGACCCCCATGAAACGCATCCTGCTGCTCGGCGGCGTCGCCGAGGCCCTGGCCATCGCCCGCACTCTGGGGCCGGCGCATATCTACAGCCTGGCCGGTGTCGGCCGGGTGCCCAATGACCTGACCTGCCAGCTACGGGTCGGCGGCTATGGCGGTGCCGAAGGGCTGGCCCAGTTCATTCGCGACCAGGGCATCAGCCTGCTGCTCGATGCCACCCACCCCTACGCCGCCCAGATGAGCCGCAACGCCGCAGCCGCCGCCCAGCTGACCGGCATCCCTTGCTGGGCCTTGCGCCGCCCGGCCTGGCAAGCCGGGCCGGACGACGACTGGCGTGAAGTCGCCGACTGGCACGAACTGATACGCGCCCTGACGCCCTTCAAGCGACCGCTGTTCACTCTGGGCCGCGAGCCGTTACAGCATCTGCACGAAATCCCCGAGCAGCAGTTCTGGACCCTGCGCGCACTGGACAGCGTGCCCGGCAATGAACGCTGCGAAATCATCGCCGCTCGCGGCCCGTTTCAGTTGGAAGAGGAACGCCAGCTATTCGAACGACGCGGCATCGATGTGCTGATCAGCAAGAACAGCGGCAGCCAGTCCACCGAGCCCAAACTGCAGGTGGCTCGCGAGCGCCGGATACCGGTGCTGGTACTCAAACGGCCTGAGTTGCCGGCGGTGGATCGGGAGTTGGGGAGTGTCGCCCAGGTAATTAAAGCACTCACAATCTGAGGAGCGCCTTTAAACACTACCTGCTGGCTGGGCAGCTGTCGGCGCTAAGCACGCCAATGTTTTTTGAGGCATCCTGAAGTGCCCACGCCTGACATACTGGATATTTGCATGATGCCAGCAGCGGCGCAGCCAAATACCCGGTTGATCCGATTGCCTACACTGGCGACTTAAACCACGCCTCAAGCCGGTGCACATTGAAGCCGCCCCATAGCAATACGGCAAAGATCAATCCACTGCGCAATGTTTTGCCCGCCTCGGAAATTGTGCACCAAGCACCGAATAGCTCGTCATCAAGATTGAGGCGATCAGCAATCCGGAAAAAACACTTTATAGAATTTCAAAAAGCGATTGGAAGCGGTGTCAGAAGTGCCTTCCATCATGTTGACTACCTTGGATAGGGTGGATTGAATTCCGTTAATTGCAGTCATTAGGGAGGCCAGCAAAACATTGATATCAGCAAGCTCATGCAGAATGCCGACGCCCGCTTTGAGTTCCAGTTGTGCCAGAACCGCATCATAACGAGCGCGAGCGAGCTCGTGGTGGGCCTGACATGGCTACTTTGCACCTGCAACACATCAATGCTGACACGCGCCCTTCTTCATAGCCTAACCGGTTGGACTCCACTGCCACTTTCGCCAAACGCTTGGCCGCTTTCAACGCCCGAACCTGTGCTATACCGGGCAACAGTCCTGACCAAGCATCCCGTCGCCCTAAAGTGGTGGTCCACAAGTGCCAATGGAATCTGGCCTATGCTCATCTGAAATCAACTCGTGAGCGCTGCGCTTTTATAGGGGCTTATCAGCGACCGGACGTGGTCTCGCGGTCGCGCACGGGCTTGTCGAAATAGGGATTGATTGGCCTGCACGATGAACATCGTTCCGGCCACCCGCGCACAATCGGTGATGAACAAGTGCAGAAGGTGGTTGATCAGGTTCTGAAGAGTAAACCCGATGACGCCAAGGTCGCTCCCACCGCAAGCATAAAGCGCCTGATTGAACAGTATTGGTATTACGTTGGATAACGCTCCCTGGATGAATGAGCCCATTATCGCATTCAGGCTACTGCGCCCCGTCCAGTAAAACCTGACGCTTTTACTTTCATCTCGCGTTCAGGCTAAATGACGCGTCTAGACGCACCTCTAGGCTACTTGCGAAATGGCTTTACCAAGCTCAGGCACGGCAGATGGCCGTCCCATAAAGCAGGCACGACCGCAGCGCTTGAGAGTTTCAAATGAGCAGCTGACCACTCGGCGATCCGTCGGGTTGGCGCACCAGCCGGCTTTTAACGCAGCGACGGCGCACCTAGCATCGAAGAAGCCCGGCCAGCGGGAGTAGTTAGAGGTGTTCTGAAGTCTTGTCCCGAACAGGTACCCGCCATGTCCCAGCCCCGGACAACATCAGCCTGGATCGCCTGCTTTGCAGTGCTGTTCAGCCTGCTGGCCATGCCGCTTGCGCCGAATGCGCAGCGCGGGGTCGATGCCGGGTTGCTGTGGGGCGGTTTCTGTGGGGCCAATGTGCAACTGGCGGCGCAGGCGCCCAGCGGCGAGGGTCAGGCGCAGCAAGACCCGCATGCCGGTATGCAGCATTGCCTGTGCTACAGCGCTTCGCTGCTGGTGATGCTGGCGGGCGGGCTGCCAACGGGGTTGTTCAGCGGGCTGCCAGCACTGCGCCTGCCGGTCTATCGGGTGGCAGCACCCATTTCGCCACGCCTGCAATGGCCGACGGCCAACCCGCGCGCCTCTCCCGAAGTTTGAAGATAACCATCCGTATCGACTGACTGACCGGAGATTTACATGCTCAAGAAAACCCTGCTGCTGGCCGCGTTGTTGTTGCCTGCCGTGTTTGCCCATGCCCATGAATACAAGGCCGGCAGCCTGTTGGTCGACCACCCGTGGTCAATGCAACTGCCACCCAACGCGCCCAGCGTTGCGGCCTATTTCACCATTGATAACCAAGGCGCCAGCGCCGACCGCCTGCTGTCAGTCGACACCCCGATTGCCGGCCAGGCGCAGTTGCATCAGCATGTGCAGGTCGATGGCCTGATGAAGATGCGCCAGGTGCCCAGCGTCGAGGTGCCCGCCGGCGGCCAGGTGAGCTTTTCGCCCATGGGCTATCACGTGATGCTGCTGGACATCAAAGACCGCTCGCAATTGGTCGAGGGCCAACGCTTTGCGCTGACCCTGCACTTCGAGAAAGCCGGAGCATTACCGGTGCAGGTCGTGGTACAAAAGCAGGCCCCTGAACACAGCCATTGAGTAAGCGTCTGCCGTGAGCGCCTTGCGCACCTGTCGCGCCAACCGGGCACTGCCTCGCCAGCCACGAGGTTCGTGGCTTGCCCTGTTTGCCATGTTGATGATCTTTATCGGCCCACTGATTTCTCAGTCGATGCCGATGGAGCATCACGCCGGTATGCCCATGCCTGCGGCGCAACACAGCGGCATGTTGTCGATGGACCACGCCAGCCACGGCGACCGGCATGCCGCCCATGCGGCCTCGCAGGACGCTGCCGCCATGGACCATGCGCTGTGGGCCAAGTGCGGTTATTGCACCCTGCTGTTCGGCTGCCCGGCCCTGCCGCAGATGCTCAGCCTGGTACTTGCCACACCGCCCAAACCCGCCGACTACTACGCTGCCCTGACCCGCGACGGCCACGCCCGCCGCACGGTATTTCTGCATGCCCTGAGCCGGGCGCCGCCGTTATTGATGCTGTCTTGATCTTTTAACCCGCAGCTTTAAGAGCTGCGCGATCCTGATTGCTATACGGAAAGCACCATGAACGGTTCTACCTCCACGCCCGCAGGCGCGCTTGTTCCTGCTCCGTGCGTTATCTCATCACCTGGCATCCGCGTTACGACCGTGAGCGACAGCCATGAAAACCAGTAATCCCAACTTCTACAATCTGGCTTGGCGCTGGCACTTCTATGCCGGGCTGTTCGTTGCGCCGTTCATGATCCTGCTGGCCATCACCGGGATCATTTACCTGTACAAGCCGCAACTGGACAACCTGATGTACCACGACATGCTGCATGTCGAAGCCGGCCAGCAACGCATCAGTGCCGACCTGCAGCAGCATCATGTGCTGATGGGCTGGCCCGGCGCTTCGATCAGCAAGTATTTCCCGCCAGTGGATGCCCAAAGCAGTGCGCAGTTCGTGCTGACCTACGAAGGCCGTGGGCAGAACGTGTTCATCAATCCGTACACCGGCAATATCCTCGGCGTACAGGATGCGCAGAACAACCTGCAATCAATTGCCCGCGCGCTACACGGCGAACTGATGATCGGCACCCTGGGTGACCGGCTGATCGAGTTGGCCGCAGGCTGGGGCATCGTTCTGGTGGTCTCGGGGCTATACCTGTGGTGGCCCAGAGGCAAAAACCCGGCCGGCGTGCTCTGGCCACGGCTGTCGCGCCGCGGCCGGGTGCTGTGGCGCGATCTGCATGCGGTAACCGGTTTCTGGGGTTCGCTGTTGTTGTTGTTCATGCTGCTCAGCGGCATGACCTGGACCGGCTTTTGGGGCAAGCAATACGCTGAGCTGTGGAACAGCTTCCCGGCCGCGATGTGGACCGATGTACCGCAATCCACCCGGCTGGCGGGCGAGCTGAACACCGCCAACGCGCAGACCGTACCCTGGGCGCTGGAAAACACGCCGTTGCCTGTCTCGACTGAAAAGCCCAGCGGCGAACATGCCGAGCACATGCACCATCACGGCCCGTCCAGCGGTCCGGCAGCGCCGCAGGTCAGCCTGCAGGACGTTGTAGACATCGCCACCGAGCACGGCGTCGAACCCGGCTACAGCATCACCGCCCCCCGTACCGCTGAAGGCGTGTTCACCATTGCCGTGTTTGCCGACGACCCGCGCAACGACGCCACGCTGCACATCGACCAGTACAGCGGCAATGTGCTGGCCAATGTCGGCTGGGAGCATTACAGCCTGGTCTCCAAAGCCACGGAAACCAGCGTGATGCTGCATGAAGGCAAGTTCTTCGGCTGGCCCAACCAACTGCTGATGTTGCTGGTGTGCCTGATGATCCTGCTCGGCTCGGTCAGCGGCCTGGTGATCTGGTGGAAGCGCAGGCCAGAAGGCGGGTTGGGCGTACCGCCGCTCAAGCATGAACTGCCGCGCTGGAAAACCGCCACCGGGGTCATGCTGGCCCTCGGTGTGATGTTCCCGCTGGTAGGCATATCGATGCTGGTGATGTGGGTGATAGACAGTCTGGTGGTGAGGCGTCAGGCGCTGCAACGCGCTTGAACACGCCACACGGTATAAGCATGGTCCCGTCAGGGAGCATGCTTGCACAGCCAGAATTAATCGCTATCGACCTGTGTACGAACCGCACTGACAAAAAAACAGCGCATTTGATCGAATAGTTGTTACGCGCTTTGCCAAATCCCCGGCAGAAGCTTAAATTGCTGGGGCGGGGCCCGAAACCGGCGAGCGGTTTTGTGATGAATTCCTCACTCGACACGCTTCGGGTCCCGCGTCCCTCCCGCAAACCTCACTCCTGCTTCGATCTCATGGCTTTTACGCGTCGCCCTCTTGCGTCCTGCCGCCACCGCGCTCCAGACTGACAGCTGACTGGAGACTCTGATGATGCCCCTGATTCGTGACGCAACCCCTGCCGACCTGCCCGGCATTCTTGCCATTTATAACGACGCGGTACTGAACACCACCGCCATCTGGAACGAACAGCCCGTGGACCTGGCCAACCGTCAGAGCTGGTTCGCTGCACGTCAGGCGCAGGCCTATCCGATTCTGGTTGCGGTTGACGAACATGAGCAGGTGCTGGGGTATTCATCGTTTGGCGACTGGCGTCCGTTCGAGGGCTTCCGGCATACCGTCGAACACTCGGTGTACATTCGCCACGATCAGCGCGGCCGAGGTCTGGGACCGCAACTGATGAACGCCCTGATCGAGCGTGCCCGCGCCTGTGACAAACACATCATGGTGGCCGCCATCGAAAGTGGTAATGTCGCCTCCATCACCCTGCACGAGCGCCTGGGTTTTAGCGTGACCGGGCAAATGCCTCAGGTAGGCACTAAAGGCGGACGCTGGCTGGACCTGACCTTCATGCAGCTGGACCTGTCGCCGGGGCTGCCGGCGCCAGCCTCGCAAGCCCCGCCACGTTAACGCCTGGCAGGCTGTTAGCGTCCCCAGCCGCTGCGCGGATCAAAGCCCGACTTGTCGGCCAGTTTCTGCCACAAAGCGCGGCTGGCTTCATCGTTCTGGCTGGGCATGACCACCTTCAACTGCGCAAACAGGTCGCCGCGCTGGCCCTGCTTGTCCTGCAGGCCATTCCCCTTGACCCGCAGGCGCTGGCCGTTCTGGCTGTCGGGGCGGATGGTCAGGTTGATCCGGCCGGTCAGGGTCGGCACCGCCACCTTGGTCCCCAACGCCAGCTCCCAGGGCGCCAGCGGCACCTGGATCACCAGATCGTGACCCTCGACCTCAAACAGCGGATGTGGTGCCAGGCGAATGGTCAGGTACAGGTCGCCATTTTCGCCACCGGCGATGCCCGGCGCACCCTGGCCCTTGAGTCGGATACGCTCGCCATCGGCCACCCCGGCGGGGATTTTCACATTCAGGGTCTTGGTGATATCGGCCATGCGCTGACCGTTGGGGCTGTGCTGCGGCACCCGGTAGCTGACTTTCTTGGATTCGCCCGACAGGCTCTCTTCCAGAAAGATCGCCAGTTCCATATCAACGTCCTGGCCCTTGCGCCCCTGCGTACGTGAACGACCGCCCCCCGGCTGGCCACGGTTACCGAAGATCGAACTGAAAAACTCGGAAAAGTCCGTGGTATCGCCGCCAAAACCGCCCGCGGCACCACCACTGCGGCTCTGCCAGCCAGGCGGCGCCTGGAAAGGCCTGCCCTGGCGCCCGTACTTGCGAATTTCATCGTACTCGGCACGCTTGTCCGGGCTGCCAAGCACTTCGTAGGCCTCACTGGCCTCCTTGAACTTGTCTTCGGCCCCGGCTTCCTTGCTGACGTCAGGGTGATACTTGCGCGCCAGCTTGCGATACGCGGCCTTGATGGCCTTGTCATCGGCACTCGGCTCGACCCCAAGTATCTTGTAATAGTCTTTGAAATCCATCGAACACTCACCCGTTACTCAAAATCCGGCCGCTGCGCAGAAACCTGCCTGTCAGAAAGTGACATCCGCAACCGCTCAAAGTCGCAGAGTGTATCGGCAAACGAGCGCTATGGATGACTCTGCGCGACTCATTTTCAACTTTGTTCAGGGCCAGAAGCGCTCTTTGGGAAAGAACCTGTGCCCATCGATTTCCAGCCCCTGATAGCGCGGCGGGACCAGCCGGAACTTGCCCTGGCGAACCCGCTCAGGCAGGTCATCAGGCCCATAATCACCTTCCAGATAACCGACACGCTCCCAATTGCCGTCTTCGAGCCGCTGAAAAAATGCCAGCCAAGAGGTATCGGCGCTGAACAGCACCACTTCGGCCTGCCCGTCAGCGTCCAGGTCTACCGGCCACAACACGCACGGGTGCTGGTTGCAGCTTTGCAGGCCCAGCCTGGGGTTGGCAAATTGTTCATGGCCCGGCACCGGCGTACCGATCCAGACCCGGTTGGCTGCTGCGACCGGCAGGCTGTCGCGCTTGCGGTAGTCGCGCTCGACCTCAAGACGGTTACGCAATAGCTCACGGTCCTGCTCAGAAAATTGCGCAAGCCGGTCAAGGTTGGTCAGCAGCCACTCGAACGTCTCGCGGCCTGGCTTGCCCAGCTTGCGATGCATATGTGCGGCATCGAATTCAGCCGGCTGAGTACGACCATCAAGCAAGCGCTGCAACTGATTGCTTGCACTCAATGCCTGCGGGTTCAGGCCGGGTCCATGAATCAGTAGAAGTACCACACAGACCAGCAACGCCTGCCATGGGTTGCTCCAGCGCAGGCTGCCCAGCCAGCCCTGTGGCGAGCGCAACACGGCATACATCGCCGCCAGGCTGTACAACGCGGCAAACGCCACCACCAACAGGGCAAAAAAGCGCGAAGGCGACAGGCCGTACTGGTCCAGACGCAGCCAGGTCGAATAACCGGCCAGCGCGGTAAGCACAGGCAGACATACCAGGCTGAGATTGATCAACTGCCGCAGCCAGCACGGATAGGCCGCAGGCTGCTGCCCATCCTGGAACACCCCATTGACCAGAAACAGCGTGATTGCCACCAGCCCCAGCAGGATCCTTGAGGCATAACCGGTGCTCCAGATCGATGCCAGGCCGGTGAACGGCAAGCTCAGGCAGAACAGCACGACAATCAGTGCCGCCAGCGGGGCCAGGAAACGACACAGGCTTAACAGGATGCCGCGCAACAGGCCGATGACCTTGTCATTCTCGCAGCCCATGCGCATCCCGACGGAAAACACCACGGGCATGACCAACAGCAGAACGTATCGATGGTTGATCCCGTCCTTGAGCGCCACAATGCCAATCATCTCGAACAGGCTGGCGCACAGCATCAGTAGCCCCCAGAACAGCCAGCTCAGCACCACAGCCAACAGCACGATGAACGCGTTGTTCCAGGCATGCCGAAACAACGCCGGGTACGGCACTCGCCAGCCCTGACGGGCCGGGGCGCTGGCGATGAAGGCCGTAGCGACATAACCGATGACCAGCGCACAAACGCCCCAACTGAAGGCCAGCGAGCTTTGTGCAGAGGCGTGCATGACCCACTCGGTGATCAACGCCATGGTCGCCGCCAGTAACACCGTCCATGCCAGTGGCACATGCTGGTGCCAGCGCTCACCGAGCAGTTGCAGGTTGATCCCCAGGACAGCGGCTGCCACGCCCAGCGCAGGCTGCTTGAGCTCCAGCGCCAGGAGCATGCTCAGCCCTTGCACCAGCCCTATCAGCAGATAAAGCGGCAGGGTTCCCTTGATGAACCGAGACATCACACATCCTTATGCCTGATCGAGAAAAGCCCAGCAGTTTAAACCTGCGCCACCGGCGTGCAACCAATCGGCACATGGCACTACGCATTCCTGGTGCACTGACATACACTGCGCGGCCGTTTTTTTCTGGAAGGCACTCTCCATGACAGATCAATCCCCGGCCCGTGCCTGCGGCATCGACTTCGGCACGTCCAATTCCACCGTCGGCTGGCTGCGCCCCGGCATGGAAACGTTGATTGCCCTGGAAGACGACAAGATCACCCTGCCGTCAGTGGTGTTCTTCAATATCGAAGAGCGCCGCCCGGTGTTTGGCCGCCTGGCCCTGCATGAGTATCTGGAAGGCTACGAAGGCCGCCTGATGCGTTCGCTCAAGAGCCTGCTGGGCTCCAAGCTGATCAAGCACGACACCAGCGTGCTGGGCACCGCCATGCCGTTCACCGACCTGCTGGGGTTGTTTATCGGCGAGCTGAAAAAGCGCGCCGAACGCAGTGCCGGCCGGGAGTTCGAGCACGTGGTGCTGGGCCGCCCGGTGCATTTTGTCGATGACGATGCCGCTGCCGACCAGGAGGCCGAAGACACCCTGGCCGCCGTCGCCCGCAAGATCGGCTTTAAAGACGTGTCGTTCCAGTTCGAGCCGATTGCCGCAGCGTTCGACTACGAGTCGGGCATTGACCAGGAAGAGCTGGTGCTGATTGTCGACATCGGCGGCGGTACCTCGGACTTCTCGCTGGTGCGCCTGGCGCCTGAGCGCCGCAGCCGTGACGACCGCCAGGACGACATCCTGGCCACCGGCGGCGTACACATCGGCGGTACCGATTTCGACAAGCAACTGAGCCTGCAAGGTGTGATGCCGCTGTTCGGCTACGGCAGCCGGATGAAAAGCGGTGCGTTCATGCCGACCAGCCACCACATTAACCTGGCGACCTGGCACACCATCAACTCGGTGTACTCACAGAAATCGAAACTGGCGCTGGGCAGCATGCGCTACGACATCGAAGACGCCAACGGCATCGACCGTCTGTTCAAGCTGATCGAGCAGCGCGCCGGGCACTGGCTGGCCATGGAAGTGGAAGCCAGCAAGATCGAACTGAGCCAGGCTGAAAGCCGCCATGTGGCCATGCAACGCATTGAGGCCGGCTTGAGTGTCGACCTGACCCGGCCGCTGTTCGAGTCGGCCATCGAGTCGCAACTGGAGCAAGTGCGCAACAGCGTCACTGAGTTGCTGAACAAGGCCGGGGTCGGCGTCGCGCAGGTCAACACCGTGTTCTTCACCGGCGGTTCCAGCGGCATCCCGGCACTGCGCAACAGCGTGTCACTGATGCTGCCCAACGCCCGACATATTGAAGGCGATATCTTCGGCGGCATCGGCAGCGGCCTGGCGATCGAAGCCAAAAAGCGTTACGGCTGAGGAGCCGTTGCAAGCCCCAAGCTGTAAGCCTCAAGCGAAAAGCCAGCCTCGACCAGCTTCTAGCTTAAAGCTTGCGGCTTGTCGCTGCGTTCAGACCAGACCCGCCTGCTTCAATTCGCTCTTGAGGTAGGCGTAGTACACCGGCCCCGCCACCACGCCAGGCAAACCGAAAGCGGCTTCGAACAGCAGCATGGCCAGCAACAGCTCCCAGGACTTGGCACTGATCTGGCCGCCGACGATGCGTGCGTTGAGAAAGTACTCGACCTTGTGGATAACGATCAGGTAGCCCAGCGCCGCCAGCGCCACCCACAGCGACACCGACAGGCCGACGATGAAGATCAGCGTGTTGGACAGCAGGTTACCCACCACCGGCAACAGGCCCAGCACGAAGGTCATGAAGATCAGGGTCTTGGTCAGCGGCAGGTGAATGCCCCACAGCGGCAGCACCACGGCCAGAAACACCGAGGTCAGTGCGGTGTTGAGCAACGAAATCTTGATCTGCGCAAAGACAATGTTGCGAAACGCCTGGCTGAGCAGGTGCAGACGATCAAACAGCGCGGCAGCCAGCGGTTTGCGGCTGCTGACATCGCTGATGCGCTGCAAGGCAATGATCGCGCCCAGCACCATGCCAATGAGCATGGTTACGAACATGTGCGCGGCGCCCTTGCCGATCAGTTGCAGCTCGCCAATGTGCTTTTGCAGCCAGACCACCAGCGAGACCCGGAACTCGGCCGCACTGGCCGGCAAGTAGGACTCGATGAACGGCGGCAACTGACCGCGAGCGCGGTCGATCAGGGTCATGAACTTGTCCAGCGAGGCGCCAGGGTTTTCCGCCTCGTGCAGGATGAAGCTGAACGCGCCGGCGAACAGCAAAGCCAGCAGGCTCACCACCAGGGTGCCAAGCAACGCCACCGCCAGCCAGCGCGCCCGCTCGCCGGCAATCAGGCGCTGCAAGCGCGGGGTCAGCATGTTGACCAGCTCAAACACCAGCAGGCCGCAGAGCAGGCTTGGCAGCAAACGAAACGGCAGCACGAACAGCAGGCCGCCAAACATGATGAGCCAACTGGCGATGAAGATCTGACGCGAAGAAAACGTTGGCATAGCGCCTCATACGGCAGCACGGACAAGCGGGCAGTCTGCCAGCCTTCCAGAGCGAGAACCAGTGAGCGCGCTGCAACGTGCCTGACAACACTGGCAACAATCAGCGGCGCGCCCCCGATTTGACGGGGGCGCGACCGAATGACGCAGGCTGAAAATTATTTCTTGCGGGCGCGAAAGCTAGAGACCGGCGGCTTTCAGCCGCGCGGCATGCTCCAGAAACAGCTGCACCGGCCGGGCCCCGCGCCCTACCAGGCCGATCATCTGATTGACGCTGTCGAAGTGATCCAGCGCAAAGTCATCACCGATCACCCGCCCCAGATGCGAGCTGAAGCGCCCGACCATGCCGTCACACTGGCCGCGCTCTTTGGTGAAGGTCCGGGCAAACAGGCGACAGACGATATTGGAGCCATCGAGCAGGTTCAGCCCACGATTGGTGATCCCTGGCTTGATGATACCCGACCAGGAGTAGTAGCGCACGCCATCGACCACCTCTGCGCCCTGCCCGCCCCAGGACTCTGGCAAGCCTTGGGGATAGGCGCGGTTGAACAGGGCCACGCCGGTGGTGGTCAACGACTGGTGCGAGGCACTGATATCGGTGGGCAAGCGCGGCCCGCGATAGCCGGTTTCGAAGACCCGGATCAACCCGTCGAGCAAACCGATGATCGCATTGACGATACGCCCGCCTGGCGTGCCCACCGGAAACCGCCGCTCAAGAAAGTCGGCCAGTTCCGAACCATGATTGGGGCCGGCCACGGAGGTGACCGAGGCCACCAGGTCCGGGCGCTTGGCCGCCACATAGCGGACCGTCAGCGCGCCCTGGCTATGGCCGAGCAGATTGACCTTGGTCGCGCCGGTTTCGCGCATGATCTGCTCGATGACCAACAACAGTTGTTCCCCGCGGATTTCCGTGGAGTTGACCCCCGAAACCATGACCGGAAAGACCTTGGCACCACCACGCTCCAGAGGTTTGACGATCCCGAACCAGTAGGGGTAGATCAGCACCCTGACAAATCCCAGCAGGCCGGGGACCAACAACAGGGGATAACGCGTGGCGTAGTCTTGTGTCATGAGACGCTCCTGTCCTGAACCTTGATGGGTTCAGCCTAGCGGCGTTTGCCGACAAGGCAGCAAAAGACGACCAACAAACGATACTGGCCAAATGCATCGAACTCTCTGCCGCCGCTGCGGTTCAAAATCGTACCGGGCCGGCATCGGCTCTGTCATACGGAGAGACTGCGATGTACAAGCAAATCCTGGCAGCAAGCTGTGTTCTGGCAACTCTGGCCGGCTGCGGCAGCACCACCGTGCAAAACCCGGTGGACTACGTGACCTATCGCGACCAGCCGCTGGTCAAGCAGGTCGAGAACGGCATGACCCGCCAGCAGGTGCTGACCATTGGTGGCGAACCTTCGACCACCGTGCAGCGCAAGGTCAACCCTGGCACCTGTAATAACTATGTGCTGACCAAAGACGGTCACCAACAGGTGTATCACGTGAGTTTCAACAGTGATGGCAGGGTGGTACACAAGGGTTTCATGACCTGTGAGCAGCGCGAGCAGAACGAAAAGGCAATGTAGCGTTAAACGACATAGACAAAAGCCCGGTAACTAAAAAACCGGGCTTTTTGCTCTCTGGCGTCGTGACCGACCTAACGCCCGTCAGACCTGAAAACGCTGCACATGGCCTTGCAGGGTATGGCCCAGCCTGGCCAGCTCCATGCTCGCCTGGCTGGTCTGCTCGCTCGCGGTGTAAGCCTGCTCGGTAATGCTGCGCACATTCACAACGCTGCGACTGATCTCTTGGGCGACCGCACCCTGCTGTTCGGCAGCGGCAGCAATCTGCCGGGTCATGCCCTGGATGGCGATGATGTTCGAGGTAATGCTCGACAACGCCTGACCGGCATCGCGGGCCAACCCGACGCTGTCTGTGGTCAATTTCAGGCTGGCATCCATTCGCTGTACGGCGCGCTGGGTGCCCTGCTGCAACGCCGCAATCAGTGCTTCTATCTCTTGGGTCGACTGCTGTGTCCGCTGGGCGAGTGCGCGAACCTCATCGGCCACCACGGCAAAACCACGTCCGGCTTCGCCTGCCCGCGCCGCTTCAATGGCAGCGTTCAACGCCAGCAGGTTGGTCTGCTCGGCAACCGACTTGATGACGTCCAGCATGGCGCCGATACGGCCACTTTCCAGCGCCAGACTGCTTACCGCCTGGCTGGTCAACTGAACCTCCCCGGTCAGGTTCTCGATCTGCTCTATGGCCTTGGTGACGATAGTGGCGCCGCCGTTGGCATCCTGTGCAGCCTGGTCCACTGCGCTTGCCGTTTCGACTGCGCTGCGGGCCACGTCCTGGACCGAGGTGCTCATCTGATGCATCGCTGTCGCAACCTGCTCGGTCTCAAGCTTCTGCTCACTGGCGCCGCTGCTGGTCTGCCGGGTAATCGCCGAGAGTTGTTGCGTTGAGCTGGCGATCATGGACGCGCCATCGCCAATATGGCTGATCAGTTGCCTCAAATGAGTCACCATGTCGGCCAGCCCCTGCTCAAGCTGACCGATTTCATCCTCACGGCGCGAGGCAGGCTGCACGGTCAGATCACCGCTGGCAATACGCCGAACGCTTTGCAGAGCGGCGCGCAGGGGCGGCGCAATCTGCCGGGTGATCAGCACGGCCCCAAAGACCCCCAGGCCAAGCGCCAGCGCCAGGCTAAGCGCCATTGTCCAGGCAGCGGTTTGAGTGTCCTGGGTACGCAGCTGCATCTGACTGGCATACAGACCCTGACTGAGCTGCAGCATGGCATCACCCTGCTTCTTGATTTCATCGACTTGGGTTCTGATCTGCACCAAGGCCGCCTGATGAACGTCCAGCGTGGCGCGATAACCCAGAACCAGATCGTGCAGGCTTGAGGCAACGGATTGACCGCTGTCATCCAGCGACTGGCGCAACACCTCCAGACTGGACAAGGTCTTGTCGACGGCCGCGACCGATGCAGAAAAGCTGTTCGGGTTATTGCTGTAGGTGTAGGCCCGCGTTTCAAACCGGGCATACAGAAACTGCATTTGCAGGTCTTTGACGGCTCGGTAGAGCGTGTACTGTTGCTCGGCATTCAATTGATTCTTGCCGATATAACCGTCCAGGCTGTCCAGCAGTGCCAAGGTCTTGTCACCGGTACTGCGCCGCATCGCGCGTGAGTCGTCGATCTGTTGATAACTGGCTTTAAGGTTATTAAGACCGGCGCTGTACTGCGTCAGGTAATGTGCCATTTCAGCAAGAATCGCCTGATTCGACGCCTGCCTGTACAGCCCGGCAAGGGCATTGAGTGTCTGCCCGGTCGCGCTGATTCTTTTCTCCAGGGTGCCGGCCTTTTCGGCATTGCCCTCACTCTGAAGATAATCCGATCTGGCCAGGCGCATCGTCGCCAGGTCATCCATAAGCGTGTTCACAGCGCTCATACGATCCATACGCCCGGACAACGCGCTGATGGAGCTCCAGCCGGCGCAAAAAATCAGAACACTCATCAACAGCAGCAGCCCGAAACCTGTCATCAGTTTCCTGGCGACAGTCAGATTGGCCAGCCAGCGATACATACCCGGTACTCCTATTCAATCCGACAGACAGCCTGGGACGCGCAGTGCAGGGGGTGCTGGCGTAACAGAACGGGCTGGCAGAATGACAGGCCGGTTTCAATCGCTCCAATGCAAAAATCAGAGTAATTATTGCTTTATGCGCATAAATAAGGACGCATCAGCGGCGTCGAACAGGACCGGGGGGGACGGCGCGAAGCGAGGCTGCACGTCAGTTGGCTGGCAGCCCAGCAGCAATCGTGCAGCCTTGAATCATTCAAACCTCAGAAAACCAGCTTGAACAGCGCAATCACCACGATCAAACCAATCAGAAAAATGATGCCGACGGTGCCGCCAAGGAACTTGAGCATGGTGTCTCTCCATAGAAAGGTCTCATCGTTGTGACCCCCACCTGCTGCAGTCGTTTCGTGTTTTTTACACCCGGATGAATGATTGAATTCCGATAAAACTTTTCCTGTCGCTTGTTACTCACAACCTGTAACGACTTCGCCGCACCGGCTGCAACAGAGCGAAGCGTCACAACCGTACTAGCCCAGGAGATACCTGATGAACAGCCTGAACCCAGCCCATACCCTGTCTGACGTCAGCAGCCTGCGCCAGCGTGCCCGCCAGAACGTCGAGAACGGCGCGGTCACCGAAGGCTACAGCGCCGACCGCGATACCATCCTGCGCCTGCTCAATGAGTCGCTAGCCACCGAACTGGTGTGCGTGCTGCGCTACAAACGTCACTACTTCATGGCTTCGGGGCTTAAAGCCAGCGTTGCGGCGGCAGAGTTCCTCGAACACGCCCAACAGGAAGCCGAACACGCCGATAAACTCGCCGAGCGCATCGTGCAACTGGGCGGCGAGCCGGAGTTCAACCCGGACCTGCTGTCGAAGAATTCCCACGCCCAGTACGTGGCCGGCACAACGCTCAAGGAAATGGTCTACGAAGACCTGGTGGCCGAGCGCATTGCAGTGGACAGCTATCGGGAGATCATCCAGTACATCGGCGAAGCTGACCCGACCACCCGGCGCATCTTCGAAGACATTCTGGCCCAGGAAGAAGAACACGCCGACGACATGGCGGACATTCTCGCTGATTTGTGAGGGTGGATGGCTGGGGCGCTATCCATGACGCCTCGGCCACTCGCTATTGATTCTGCTCCACTGCCCGGCACAGGCCAGCCACCGGGCCAGGCCTGCCAAAGGTCAATCAGGCACTTTATGCTTCGGTGGGAGCAGTAATGGGCGTAACGCCAAGACTGTTCGTTTAGGCGTTATATACCTCTGTGGGAGCTCCCCTGGTAGCTAAGAGGCCAGTAAAAACACTGCATCTGCTGTGACTTTACCGGCCTCTTCGCGAGCAGAGTTCGCTCTCATCAAACAAATTACAAATCGCTGATTTACAATGCCCTCCCGTAGGAGCAGCTTTAGCTGCGAAGCCTTTCGCAGCTAAAGCTGCT
>NZ_JANJFL010000018.1:0-124375 GCF_024584215.1 Pseudomonas sp. LJDD11 | reverse complement strand
GCCTGCACCGATTGGCTGTGCAGTCCCAGGTCTTTGCCGGCCCCGTTGGTGTACTTGTGAATGTCGAACGCTGACAGAAAACGACCGTGCTCACGAATCGAGCGACTGCTCAACTCGTTTACGTAGTTCCACACAAAATTCACAGCACGAGAAGCTTCACGCAACTGCGCTGCATGCTTGTCTCGCACTCGAATCTTGAGGGTTTTGGTCGCTTTCATTTCAGTCATGAAACACAGAATAGGGGCGGTTTTATGGATATTAACCCCTAATGAGCGCTTCGCTGTGGCGCTTTCATCCCCCACCTGAAGGAAGGGGCTTTTCGCGCCAGCTTGGTAAGCCCTCATTCTTCGAAAGCACGACGAAGTATGGCAACGACCTGCTCACGCCCTGGCCCGACAACCGGTGGTTTGGTCGGGTTCTCCCCAAACTCGCGCCAGATGAACAGGGTCAGTTCGGCACCGTCGGTCGTCGGGCTGGCAGCGGGAGGGTAATCGAACGCTCTGAGCGCCCGGTAGCGCTCATCCTTCCAGAACAGTTCTTCGACCCAGGCATAGACAGGGATGCAATGAAAATGAATAGGCCAGCCCGCCTCATGACCGTAACGGCTGATATACAACTGCTCAGGTTGCAACTCGCTCTGCATGATTCGCTGAACCTTGGCGAGCAGCACACCCAGTTCAGCCTGGGCGATCTCAGGCAAATCGCCCAAGGCACCTGCAGTTTTGGCACCGAGCATCAGATAGCCTGGCAGCGCAGAAGCCATGTGATGGTTGAGAACCCAGTGCCCGGTTTCAAAAATGATCAGGTGTTCAGGAATGTGCATCGCGGACCAGAAGGAGCTATGGGGTTGGCAGGATATCAGCAGTTGTTAGAGGGATGATGCCCAGCCGCATCGAACTGCCCCAGCCACCAGCGCAACCGCCAGGGTATGATTTGCACCTCGGCGCGAATGCCCGCTTTGGCGTAAGGATCTTCTGCCTCGAAGCGCTCAGCCTCTTGCCGGTCTTCGGTGTCGATCAACGAAGCCCCGCCGATGATCCGGGTGCCAGAGTCATCCAGCAGCGCGCCAGAAGACAGCAGCTTATTGCCATAGGCCGCCAGATACTGACGGTGCGCTTCACGCACCTGCTCGCGTGCCTGGTCTTTGCCCGGATGATCGTAAGCAATGATCAAATACGGCATAACGCGCTCCTTGTCGTTTCGGGTCGCCAGGCGGATCAGGCACTGTGCCTGTTACGGCCAGCGCTGACCAGCAAACCGGCCAGCCAGGCGGCCCCCAACAGCGGCCAGAGCATGAACGTCTGCCCGGTGATGACCAGCAGGATCGCACTGCACAGCGTGCCGCTGAATAAACCGGCCCAGGCCCATGTGGACCACAGTGGATAGGCGGATGATTTTAAAAAGTGATAGTAGAGCCGCCAGCCCGTTACGATGCCGAACCAGCCGCCACCGAGCAAAACCGCCAGCCCCACGCGGCGGAGCATGTCCTCGATAGACAGCACAGCCTCTTCAACGACAAAGGACACCAGCAGACCCAGTGCCAGCAGGCCATAGACCCCGGCCAACAGCGTCACCGGGACCATCACCACTATGGCCAGGGTGCGCAGCATCAGTACGCTCAAGAGGTGTCGCTGACTCATGATTGCGGCCGGTCATTGCCCTTGCTCATCGACGTTTTGCTCAGGAGTCGAACGCCCTGGGACCACGGATCAAACGCCAAAGCAAACCCACAGTCATGCCGGCCATAATCAGAAAAAACCAGAAATCTTTAATGAAATAAAGCAGAAAGGTGAGCGGGTCATCATTGAAAACCAGCACCTCTTTGAGAGGGTTTTGCCGGGTGCCTACGTGGGCAGTGAACCGCCCTTCGATCAGCCCCGAATACATTTCGGGAGCAATCAATAAAGTCATGGCGCCGCTGCCCAGGATACCTATCACGCAATAAAACCTGACTTTGTACTCCCGCATTACCCGACATCCTTGCATTAGAGGATGCCACTTTGACATCCCCCTTTTACACGTGCAACCGCACGCCAGACTCATGAGTAGCAAGCCGCGCCATCACAGCACTCTGGCAAAAATTCAGACATCCAGTAGCCCCACCAGCTGCGGATCCAGGCCCTGCCCGGTTACATCGATCAGCGCCACGGTCACCGGCAACTTGAAGCGTCGCGGCCCGGCACTGCCGGGGTTGAGGAACAGCCGCTCGCCGCGCCAGTCAATCAAGGGTTTGTGCGAGTGGCCGGTGATGACCAGTTTTATCGCCGGATCAAGCGGCGCAGGCACATCAGCGATATCGTGAACCAGCAACACCTGCCACGGCCCCAGATCGAACAGTGATTGATCCGGCAGGTTCTGCGCCCAGGCAAAGTCCAGGTCGTTATTGCCGCGCACCACATGCAAGGGTGCGATACGCGCCAGGTGTTCCAGCACTTCGGGCTTGCCGATATCCCCGGCGTGGATGATCCGCTCACAGCCCTGCAAGGCCGCCACGGCCTCGGGACGCAGCAGGCCGTGGGTATCGGAAATGACGCCGATTTTCATGGGTTCTCCATCATCAGGATCAACCGCGCCAGACCTCACGTTTGGCCAGGGCACACTTGAATTGCATATGGATCTCATCAGGCCATTCAAAGCTTGGATGGTCAAGTTGGCGCATGGTGGCCTTGATGAAAGCCTGCCCTTCAACACCGGTGCGACACACCCAGTTCAGGCCAATCACACGGGTGACCTTGCCTTCGTCGTTCACGCTAATGCGGTAGTCAGCTTCAACATCGCCACCAAACTCGGCCTTGAGGCGCAGGTTGAGCCGCTCGACTGTTGCACGGTCGGGCAGGCTGTTCGAAAACTGCTGGTAGCCGGTGTACATTCTCCAGGGGTACGACCAGTCGAGCCGGGTCCCAACGGCAAACAGTGCCACCAGCACCAAAAGAGTCAGTAACAAGCGCGTCCTGCGAGGCATAACGAAGTCTCCATGACAAAGACCTGGGTGTATCGGCTTGCGGCAATGGGGCTTGAGCGCTTGCGGATTTCATGAACTGGCTGCAGAAACAGGCTATCTTCACGCCCTCTTCCATTGCTGACAGGCAGCGTCGCTCTCTATGTCATCCATTCTGAAAAAACCGGCATTCGCCATCGTTGCCGGTGTCCTGTTCGTGCTGTTCGACCAGTGGGTCAAACTTGTCGCCCTCGCCCGCCTGCCCTACGAGAACTTTCGCTACGGCTCCGACAGCCTGTGGCTGGACGTCGCCCTGAGCCTTAACCCCGGCGCCTTTCTGAGCCTGGGCGCCAGTCTGCCGCCGATGGTCAAACAAGGCATTTTCATCGTCGGCGTGGGTGTGGTGGTGGCCTGGGCGCTCTGGTGGGCGTTGTCACGCTGGCAGGCTGCACCTGCCAAAGCCGCAGCGGTGTACCTGATTGCTCTGGGCGGTGCTTCGAACCTGTTCGACCGCGCCTGGCGCGACGGCCATGTGGTGGATTATCTGGTGCTGAACGTTGGCAGCCTACATACCGGCGTGTTCAATATTGCCGACATGGCGATCATGGTTGGTGCGCTGTATCTGCTATTCGAAGGCTTCGGCAAACCCCGTACAGCCTGAGTCAGGAAACCCGGTACACCTTGGGCCCAGCCTGACAGACCCGGTTTCTGCCCTGCTGCTTGGCCTGGTACAGCAACTGATCGGCGAGTGCGCTGCCGGGCAGCAGGATCACAAACTCTTCACCGCCGTAACGCGCGGCCAGCTGCCATCGTCATGATTGAGGCGTCGGCTGATCGGTACGATCAGATCGCCTGTCGTGCGGCTGGCGACAATCGGTCCCGGTGCCAGATGAAGTAGTCGCGGTCGCTGTTGTTGCGGCTGCTCTGGGTCTGGGTGAACGAGTTGGCGATCCAGTTGCCGTGTTCGTCATAGATGAACAGCCCCTGCACGCCCTCCACGTCCACCACGTTGCGGGCCATCAGTTGCGAAAGACGCAGCCGCTGCGGCGCCCCCCAGCCATCGACCTCGATGCGTTCAGCAATGTTCTTCAGAGTGCTGTCAGCCTGGCGCACGGTGTCGGTCGCGTGTTGCTCGGCCGCCCGGACGATGTTGAACACTGCACTGCGGGCATTGGCCAGACGCTCATCCGCCGACTGTTTGACCTGCCAGAGCGTGGCAAACAGCAGCGAGACACAGACCAGACAGATGAAGACCACGATCCACATCGACAGCGCTTTGGGCGTCAGGCGTCCAGACAGGAAGGCAGTTGGGTTCATAAATCGTCGTCAACGTTCTGGCAGTTACGCTACGCACTGCAGGTTTCATACCCTGCGGCATCTGAACGAAGACAAATCTGCGCACGCATACGGGCCTGTTGGCGGCTAATGTGCTGACGACTTCAAGAGCGATTATTTAGAGATTCGGCCCGGCTGAGCCTGAGAGAAAATGGCAGGGGCGGCTGGATTCGAACCAACGCATGGCAGGATCAAAACCTGCTGCCTTACCGCTTGGCGACGCCCCTGTAGCGACGAGTGCGAAACACTCTGCTGAAGATTCCTGCAAGCCTGTTTGGCGGGCTGTGCTGGAATGAGCGGCAATTTACCAACATTATTTACGTCTGTGAAGCCCTTTGTTTAAAAAAATTACTTTTAAAACAGCTGGTTACTGTTTAACCAGCTGTATGCACAGGCTTTCACAGGAATTTGGCCGCTGCGACCAGGCCAATCGCCCTTCAACTGACAGCGGGCGCCAGGGTCTTCTCGAACACCGCGACCCCGTCCAGATCCCTCAGGGTTACGGTCAGCGCGGCGCTTTGCCCGTCAATATTGACCTCACCGAAAAACTGAAAGCCGGCAAACGGCGAGGTGTTCTGCGCTGGTGGGGCCTTGTGGAATACCAGTTCCGGGCCAAAGGTCTTGTCCAGCGGGTTGGGGCCGAAGCTGCCAGCGTTCAGGGGACCGGCGACAAACTCCCAGAACGGGTCGAAATCCTGGAACACCGCGCGCTCAGGCTGGTAATGGTGAGCCGCGCAGTAATGCACGTCGGCGGTCAGCCATACGCAATCGCGAACCTGCTGGGCCTTGAGAAAGCCAAGCAGTTCGGCGATTTCCAGCTCCCGCCCGGCCGGTGCACCGTCCTGGCCGTTGGCAATGGCTTCCCAGCGCGGTACACCGGGGCTGACTTCGCCGTCCGGCACACCCAGCCCAATGGGCATGTCGGCCGCAATGATCTTCCACTGCGCTTTAGAGGCTTTGAGTTCGCGCTTGAGCCAGTCCAGTTGCTCGCGCCCTAAAAAAGCCGTGCCGGGGCCAGGCTTTTCGCTCAGGTTGGCGTCGTTGGCATCACGGTAACTGCGCATGTCCAGCACGAACACATCAAGCATCGGGCCATAGCCAATCTTGCGATAGACCCGCCCGCCGTTGTCAGCCTGCTGCAGGCGCATCGGCGCGTATTCGAGAAACGCCTGACGACCGCGCGCCGCCAGCAGCTTGATGTCCTTGACCTTGTAGCGGTCATCGAGCTGCTTGCCCGGTGACCAGTTGTTGGTCACCTCATGATCGTCCCACTGCCAGATCTGCGGCACCTGGGCATTGAAGCGGCGCAGGTTTTCATCGATCAGGTTGTAACGATAATTGCCGCGGTACTCGTCGAGGGTCTCGGCCACCTTGCTTTTCGCCTCGGTGGTGATGTTGCGCCAGATCCGCCCGCCTTCGGTACTCAGTTGCGCCGGCACCGGACCGTCGGCGTAAATGGTGTCGCCGCTGTGAATAAAGAAATCCGGCAGACGCAGGCGCATCGCTTCATAGATACGCATGCCGCCGATGTCCGGGTTGATACCAAACCCCTGCCCCACCGTGTCGCCACTCCAGACAAAACGCAGGTTGCGCCGTTGCTGCGGGGTGCTGCGCAAGTGGCCAAACTCCGGCTCGCTCAGCACACCGGACTGCGCATCCTCGAACTGCACGCGATAGAAGATCGCCTGATCGGCCGGCAATTCGCTCAGATCGACCCTGGCGGTGAAGTCACTGCGCGCATCGGCCAGCGCCGAGGCCAACCGGCGCGGGTTGCTGAACATGCTGCGGGTGTCCCATTCCACAATCAGCCGCGCAGGCCGGTCACAGCGACTCCAGACCACGGCACGGTCGCCGGAAATGTCGCCGGACTGCACGCCATCGGTGATCTTCGGTCGGTCCCGATTCGAAGCGATCACTGCCGGTGCCAGGCCCGGCAAGAGCAGACCGGCACCGGCCACTTGAATGATGCGACGGCGTGTGGGGTCGAACAGGGTCATGGAGAAGCCTCTTGCAGATGTGAGGCTTCACGCTAACAGCCAGGCTTGGCAGGGATGTGACAGTGTTTCGTTGCGCTCTGGCCTACAGGCAATACTGCTCAGATAAGCGCCGCAGCCTATGTGGGAGCTAGCTTGCTAGCGAAGACGGCGGCGTGTTCGCAGCAGATGCTGTGACTTTACCGGCCTCTTCACGTGCGACCGGAACGCCGGCCGGCTGCTCCCACAGAGACTTGCAGTGCCTAAACGCCCTCCCACAAGACCGCGCTCCCGACAATTACTCCGTCGGCATCTCGGTGTCGATCATCTCCGGCACCTTGGCCAGCGGCAACTGCCGCGCCTGGCCAGGTTGTGGTCCGCGCCTGGCCGGCAACGGCTCCAGCACCTGTGGGTGTCCGGTCTGCAAGGCGCGCTCGATGGCCGCGACCACCCGAACATCGCGCCAGCCTTCCTGGCCATCGGCCTCCGGTACTTCGTTGTTAAGTATGCAGTCAGAAAAATACGCAGTTTCACCGGCAAACTGATCCACCACCGGATGGGTGACCCTGCGGCTCTCGTCCTGCAAATGGGCACGGTAAGCAATGCCGACCCCTTCGCCGTAACCGAAACAAGGTGAAGCCTCGACCTCGCCTTCGCTACCGATCAGCTGGAAGCGCTCGCTGTCCGGCAGGCTGTAGCTGACCGTGAACTGCGCCAGGCGCTCATCCGGAAAGCGCAATGAAACGGTCACCGTGTCCCAGGTGCCGATATCACGGCCCGGCGTCTTGACGCCCACTGCACTGACCTCAATCGGCTCGGCCGCGAACAACTGGCGCACCATGTTCAGCGGGTACGGCCCCATATCCGGCACGGGACCTGCGCTAAAGCCATGTTGGGTACGGTGATTACTGAGTTTGACGGTCTGGGTGAAGGTCGAGGTAAACAGCCGAGGCACACCGAACTCCCCTGCCCGCACCCGCTCGATGATCTCCAGCGTGCCCGGCTCGCTGTGCAGCCGGTATGCGATCATCAGCTTGCTGCCAGTACGGTTGGCCGCTTCGATCATCGTGTGGCAGTCAGTCTCATTGGTGGCCATGGGCTTTTCCAGCAGCACATGGATGCCCGCCTCCAGAGCCGGCAGCACGAACTCCAGATGGCGAAAGTTGGGGGTGGCCACGTAGACCGCATCAATCTCGCCGGACTTGAGCAGCTTGCCATAGTCCTCATAACGGTAGGCCTTGATGCCATACAGCGTCGCCAGTCGATCCGCCTTGTCCGGGTCACCGGTCACCAGCGCCGTCAGCGTCGAATTACCGGTCTGGCCGACACCGGGCATGAATGCCCCTTGAGAAATCGAGCCGCCACCTACCACACCGTAGCGAATCTTGCCGTCTTCACTTGGCATCCTGACTCTCCTGGATCGCGGGCAGCCGGTTGGTTGCCCTGTCTTGAATGGGGCCAGTGATGGGCGGGGAAGTTCAGCGAATTTGCCGATGTAGAGACAAACAGGCCTTAACCCGTCCGGACAATTTGCAGGTTGTCCAAGTCGTAGATGTCACCGCCTTCCAGCGGGCTGCGAATGAACCCGATCCTGAAATTGCTGGACAGACGAGAGACCTGACCCGCTGCCATGGTTTGTTTTTCATCCGGATCAAACCCGGTACACAGTTCAGGTAAGCTGGCCACTGTTTGCCAGAAGGCAACAAGAAAGAGCCGAAAACGATCAAATACCTGACCTTGCAGAATATCGGCAACCTGCGAGGGAACAGCATTGGGTTGCGCAGAGGTGTTGAGCCAGTCAGCCGCAACGCGCTGGCCCTGACCTACAACAACGCCGGGATACTCGTAATCAGGAGTGAAGCTCAGATATACCGGTTCCAATCCCGAACTAACCGGGAAGACTGCAACATAATCGTCCAGCTGGGTTGCCGACAGGTCAGCACTCTCGACCTCTGGAACATCGCGGGGGGCAAAATTACCGCCGCGGGAAGTGCCTTGCGCTGCACCAACCCTTTGCGCCCATTGAGAATGACTGTACCAGAGAACCTCACGCTGACGGCCATCCGGGCAGTTCAGGCGCCAGCCCTGTTCCAGTTCATCCCACACGGCCATGCGAACCCTCACGCTGGAAGCAATCTCCGCCCCATCAGTACGAACGACACACACATTGGTTTGCTCCAATACCTCGCGCAGTCCGTTCCAGTCTCGTCCATACCGCAACGGGTATGTTGCAATGCTCACCCGGTAAGGCATCTCAACGTGCGCGTTCGCCAAAGCAAGACAGTGCCAATCCACACCCTCAGCAGGCATCAATTCGCGCAGAGGAACACTGAAGGCCACAGGATCGCCACAACCCGGCCTGCTATCGCTGAACCCAAGAATGCTGGCCATTAACGCATCGTCAGGCGCGTCCAGCTCCCACGCAAGTCCTGTTACAGCAGAACGAAGGCATCGACTGAGTATTTGCCATTGATCGTCAAATAACTCGAATCGGGTTGGTTCTGCGGCCAGTAGTCGAGGATGAAAGTCCATTCGGAAAAGCGGCGCAATCAGTGTCTGTCGCCCCCATGAAGGACCGGTTTTAGCCGCGTACGCCAAACGAACCAGATGATCTCGGGTACGCCTGAAAGTCACCTCTGCACGCTCATGCAACGACCGATGACGCTGTTCAAAGACTGCCTTGTGCCCGTGGTAACGTTGACTCGCCTGATCGAGAAGCTCCAGCTTTCGCTGCTCAAGATCCTGAGTGCCAATTTTGGTCCCCGCTCGCCGCGCCCAGTCCAAAGAAAACGCCAAGCGACCGCCTGCATGTTTATAGCGATTCAGAACACCGATGACTTTAGTGCGCAATTCATCCATATGATCAAGATGGCGCTCCGTCTGAGTAAAGATGTCTGCAGTCGCGGTCTTACTCAGGTCTGATGACAAGCGTTTGTCGGCCTCATCAAGCTGATGTTCATACTCGTTCAAACATGTCTGGGCGGCTGCCTGCTGGCCATCCAACTCGCCAACCTGAGCAACGACAAGGTCAAGCTCACGCTGAGCACGCCCCCTTGCATCCAGAGCAGTGTTACTGCCAACAGGTACATCGTCCTTGAATGCTTGCTGTTTTCGAACGCCATACCAGGCCTGAATCTCTCCCAATGCGGTTTCATTTTCTGAATAGGCATCCCGCTGATTTCGCGTATCGGGATAAAAAAGCAGGTCGCCCCCCCGAATATGGGCGGTCAGCCGATCAAAGTGTTCGATCATCAGATCGTGCTCATCAGCGACAACGTCAACGGCCCAGATTTTGTTCAGAAAACTTGCAAACTCTGCCCGCGTATAGTCTTGCAGTCGTTCCTTGAATTGCATGATTAAGTTCCCTTGGTTTATGTAGAGCCAACCCGTCGCTTGAGCCAGCGGCGGGGTTGTTCTGCGTTTTTCCAGATAAATGAGCTGCAATCCTGGAACGACTACGAATGCTTATCCATCAAGCTAAAAACAAGACCAAACACGTCAAGAGAAGCGTTGTACTGAACCACTACCTTTACACCAGGATATTTTTCATGGCCCAGCGCAAACGCCTCCCACCCACCGGTTTGGCCTAACGGATCGGGCATTTTGATGGGGCCTGTAGCCTCCAAAGGCTGACCTAGCAACTCGTGCACTTCAGCCTTAGACATCGCAACTTTGAAAGGCTTCGGCAACGCCCCGGTATATACGACCTGTTCAGGATATGTTTTCAGTAATCTGAAAACTAATGTATCGAAAACCTTGCCTACGGAGCGAAAGCTCATTGCTATACCGGGTGCCGGGGTGATGGAAAGAACATCATCGCCCTCAAACATTTCCAAAAGTGGCCCTTGGGTATGCACACCCTCGACATGGATGGCGTCTGACTGTTTCCCTAGCGAGCTTAAAAGCCCTTGTACCTGAGTGATATTCATCAGTAAAACCCCTTCTCCTTATAGGCCTGGTGCAATTGCTCGCGGGCGGATTCCAAGGCCCGCTCATCAAAACCCAGCTCCAGAAGCCCTGTTTTTATTGCATCAAAATTGCTATTAACACCCGCCTCTGGATCGCTTGCATCTTTTAACTGTTTTTCGACAGTATTTTTCCATCTAAAAGTTTCACTATATTTCTCGTGCACAGCCTTGGGAATGACAATACTGGGCGCGCTATTGGACATTTTCTTGACCTCTTCCGGAAGCAGGCCCGGATACCTCGTGCGAACCAACCTGATAAAAGCAGCCCGAGAAAGAATATGATCCACATCCAGGCCATCCCCCCTGCTGCGCCGCTCCAGCTTGTCATAAGGTCCCGTTTCCAGCACCTTGACCGGCTCGGCAAAAATCAGATCAGATGAAGGCAAATCCTCCTCTTCAGCGTACCCCGGAATCACCGTCGTCAGGTCCGCCGGATCCACAACCGGCAGTGGATCAACCTGTGAAGACAACGGCTCAATATCACTTCCGGAATGAACCGTCGGCTGCTGTGGCTCAGCCGGGGTTGTGGTTGCTCCCAATAACTCTGTGCCTGGGGCGTGCAGCGGTGTCCAGACAAGGTTGCCGCGTGCTGTAGGCCAGGACTGATAAGCCTGAGTGAAGCGCGCTACTCCGTAATCGCTGTCAGGCTTGGTCATTACCAGACTTGAAAGATCAAACGGATTGGCTTGGGCAGCCAACGTATCTTTCGCGCGGATTTCATAATGGCGGCGCTCGCCAACCCAATTGGCCTTGGGCGCATAAGGGGGCATCCCACGCAACATGCGTTTGACACTCAGCGGGTCAAAGCCTTCGTTGAGCAGGTCATCCTCAGCCAGTACGCGCCAGACTGACGCGTCGAAGGCTGACAACGAATGAAACTCACGCTGGCGTAACCGCTCGCCTACCTGTTCGGGTAATGCAGCGCCGGTGGGGCTATCGGCCAGCAGGCGCCAGCCTTTATCGCCTGGCACACCCTGCCCCATGACCACGCCGTAACCAGCAGACGGCAAGGGGAACGACAGATACAGCGGTGCCAATCCCAACTCTGGAGCAAAACACACAATGCAATCGTCAAAGCGCAGGTCAACACCCGCCGGCAACTCGGCAACCTGCAGTTCAGTGCCAAAAACGTGATGCTCCACTGGCAAGGTAACGGATGTGGCTGGCGCACTGTCCATCACCACTTGCCGCCCAGGCGGTGCTGAAACAGTGGCTTCGTCGATAGTGGTCAAGGGATGAGGCGCCGCCATGATTACCGGCACCTGAGCAGTGAAGCCCGGCCCGGTACTTACCACATGCAACTCAGTGCCTTGGTCCACAGGCACGAGCTTGATGCGTGTAGGCAAATCAATCGTCCCGCCTGCCTCAGCGATGGCAGGTAAATCGATGTTACTGGGGACTCCCATGACCTCGGCGTTGACGCCCATTCCTTGGGAAAAGCGGCGCCGCTGCTCGGGTGTCAACTCGCCGTTGCCCAACACCGGCGAGTACAAGGCAGTCGTCACGCCCAGCGCAACCGTCTGGCCTGCACGAATGAGCGCTACGCGCACCAACTCAGTAACCGCAGCTCTGACCTGCGCCTGCAATGCCTTGGCGGCGTCGTGCGCCAGCGCGGTATCACTACGACCGAACAAGATGGCGCCACTGCCGGCCATATCGACCGGGATGTACCGGATATTGGCGGCCTGCAGGCGTGTCTGCCGTATGACTTCTTCGACACGCTGGTGGTGTTTTACATGCTCCTCACGCTGACGTTCTTTCTGGCGAAGTGCGGCTTCACGCTGCTCTTGTTCCCGCCACATGATGGCGTCACGCGCATATTGCTCCGACAGCGCCTCAATCCGCTGCCTTAATAGTCGAATCGACTCGCCCAACAGTGCGTTTTCATGCGCCGCGATATAGGCCTGCTCCCAATTGCGGTGCAGATCGTGGGCGGCCTGAGCACTCTCACCGCTGCGCTGCTCCAGCTGCTGCCGATAATCCTGGCCGGTGCGATGCAAGGCATCATGCCCATCGAATGCCGATGCCAATGCAGCACGGGCCTGCAAAGCCGCTTGCTTGGCGGTCGCTACTGCGTCGATTTCGGCCTTTTTCTTGGAGATCAGGTACAACTGCCAGCGTTCGTTACCTGGAGTCTGCGGCGCCTTTGCCGCTGCCCTGATTTCTTGGTCGAGCTGTTCGGCAAGGCCGGCCTTGCGTTGCGCGTACTGGTCATCCAGCTCGGCACGCCTGCGCTCATGAACACTGTGCAATTGATCGAGCACGCTGCGATGTGCAGCCAACGCCTGCTGACGTTGCGCCTGTTGATGAGCGTCCTGCTCAGCCCTGGCGCGAGCCTCGGCTTCGGCACGCGCGCTGGCGATGGCTTGGGCTTTAGCCTTGGCACGCCGCTTAGCCTTCTTGCGGCTGCTCCCGCCGAAACCGCCGCTGAAGCCACCGCTGAAATTGCCATGGTTGTCAATACGGACACTCCAGCCTTCCCGGCCACTACCACGGCCGGGGACCGGTTTACCCGCCAATGCCTCGTCGTTATTGCCGGAGGTTGAAGAAGCACCGGTGGCAAACAGTTTGCCGATATGCTGGTCTGCCCCAAGCGCCTGGTCGGCATAACCGGGCACAGTACTGGATACGATAGGCTCAGCACTTTGGTCACTTCCTGAACCATTGTTTGAATGGCCTGTTCCTTCACCCTTGGAAGGGTCAAGAGGTTTTATTACCCACAGGTGTTTCTCTGGTGGATCATTATTTTCATCGCTCATACAGACTTCCTTGCGGTGGTGTATGACGATGTTTTACCGGCCAATACCCCGACTAATTACATAACTATTTACCACGTTGCTATTTTTAATCCTTCAGAAGAAGACCAAAACCAAATCCAGCACTAACGAATCATCACCAAACACAAAATCACCGAACAACCTCCATAATTATATATAATCCTTAGACCTTCCGATAAATGGACACACGTAACACCTAAGTCACTTCGAATTTGCGTCACCGACACATATGCAGTTCTTAAAGAAACGAACTATCTTTGCAAACAACAACGGCGCCCGAAGGCGCCGCGTTCATCTGGCACAGCCCGAGTACTCAAATATCCATGCGTTTAGCCTGCTCCACCCCGGCACTGCTCAGTTTGATAGGAAAGGTGATCTGCGGCTCGTCCTGTTCGGACGTGACCGGCTGACCATGGATCAGGTTACGTGCCTGCAAATCCTTGAGGGTTTGGGCGACGACCTTCTCACCCCGGTAGTTGTCCAGAATTTCCTTGCCCAGCCCGGCCGGGTGGGCGTGCAGTAAACGGGTAAGAACTTCGCGCTCCAGTTCGTTATTGCTCATAGCGACCTCTCTGGTTGCAATCGACGTTTGTACACCTTTGATGATCGGGTGCCACATCAGGTCTGACCCGAGCGGCCAACAGAGATTCAGACAGATTGCCGCAGGTTTGCCGTACACAGAAAAACGCCCGCAAATGCGGGCGTTTTCAAAGGCTCGGTTTCCGTTACCGGGTATTGCTGCCACGCAAATGCGCCAGCAGCACCTGCAGCGGATGCAGTACCACCTTGCCATCCTGGCGCTTGACCTGGCTGCGGCACGAGTAGCCGTCGGCGACCAGCCCGCCATCTTCGCCGTGTTTGGCGACCAGTGGCTGCCAGGACTGTTGGTAGATGATCGCGGAGGTCTGCACGTTACGGGTTTCGTGGCCGTAGGTGCCCGACATGCCGCAGCAGCCGCTGGGCAGTACGTCGAGCTTCAGGCCCAGCCGGCTATAGGCTTTCTGCCACAGACCGACGCTACCCGGTTCGTTGGTTTTCTCGGTGCAGTGCGGCAGGAAGCGGAACACCTGGCCTGAAGCTTCACGCTCCGGCAGTTGAGCATCGACCAGCCACTCCTGAGGCAGCAATACCGTGGGCGCCTGTTCGCCGAGGGTTTTGCTGTATTCCTGGCGATAGACCAGGGTCATCGCCGGGTCCAGTCCGACCAGCGGGATGCCGTAGGCCTGCAAGGTCCGCAGCGACTGGCTGTTGTAGGCAGCGGCTTTTTCGAAGGCGGCCATGAAACCCTGCACCTGCAGCGGCTTGCCGTTCGGCGCGAACGGCGCCAGGTACACCTGATAACCCAGACGGCTGATCAGTTCCAGCCAGTCGGCGGCCAAGTGAGTTTCGAAATACCGGGTGAAAGCATCCTGCACCACAATCACGGTGCGCTGGCGCTGTGCGTCGCTCAGCCGGGCCAAGCGTTCAGGGGTGGCGATGGCCACATTCCAGCGCGCGCAGGCGGCGCGAAAATCCATCAGGCTCAGCAGCGGGCTGTCGACCATACCGGCCACGCGTTCCAGCAGGTAACGAACCGGTTTGGCGGCCATGATGGCGTTGTACAGCTTGGGGAAGCGCGCCATGTACGGAATGGTGAATTCCAGCGAACCGATCAGGTAGTCCTTGAGCGGGCGCAGGTAGCGGGTGTGGTACAGCTCCAGAAACCGCGAGCGGAAGTCCGGCACGTTGACCTTGATCGGGCACTGCCCTGTGCAGGATTTGCACGCCAGGCAACCGGCCATGGCCTCGTACACCTCGTGAGAGAAGTCCTGCTCGCCACGGCGCCGGCCCAGGCTGTTGCGCACCTTGCTGGTCAGCCCGGTGAAGAAACTGGCCGACCGCGCCCGCACGCTGGCCGCCAGCACGTCGATGTTTTGTTCGCCTTGCAGGCGCAGCCATTCGCGGATCAGCGAGGCGCGGCCCTTGGGCGAGTGGATACGGTTGCGGGTAGCCTTCCACGACGGGCACATGGCGTCGTTGGGGTCGTAGTTGTAGCAGGCACCGTTGCCGTTGCAGTGCACGGCGCTCTCGTAGTGCTGCCAGACCCGCTCGTCGATGGTGCGGTCCAGGTCGCCACGCAGTTGCACTTCGTCAACCAGAGTCAGTTGCGCTTCGGGGCGCGTGGCCGGGGTCGCGATCTTGCCGGGGTTGAGCTGGTTGTGCGGGTCAAAGGCCGCCTTGAGCGCCTGCAACGACGGGTAAAGCTCGCCGAAGTAACCCGGCACATACTGCGAGCGCAGGCCCTTGCCGTGCTCGCCCCACAACAGGCCGCCGTGTTTCTGGGTGAGTGCGGCAACCTGATCGGAAATCGGCCGGATCAGGGCCGCCTGGGCCTGGTCTTTCATGTCGAGGATCGGCCGCACGTGCAGCACCCCGGCATCGACATGGCCAAACATGCCGTATTGCAGGCCGAAGCTGTCGAGCAGGTCGCGAAATTCCTGAATGAAATCGGCGAGGTTTTCCGGCGGCACGGCGGTGTCTTCCACGAACGGCTGCGGGCGTGCTTCGCCCTTGACGTTCCCCAGCAGGCCCACCGCACGTTTACGCATGGCATACACGCGGTTCACCGCCGCGCTGCCCACCGCCAGGGTGTGGCCGAGGCGCACCACCGAGGTATCCGTTTGCAGGTGTTCGATGAACTCGTGTACGCGGCGCTCGACGTCGTCCAGCTCATCACCGCTGAATTCGATCAGGTTGATGCCCAGCGTCGGGGTGTCCGGGTCAGCCGGGAAGTATTCAGCCACGCCGTGCCAGACGATGTCTTGCATGGCCAGCATCAACACCTTGGAGTCCACGGTTTCGATCGACAGCGGCTTGTGCGCCATCAGCGCCTTGGCATCGCGCAGCGCTTCCATGAAGCCGGCATAACGCACGTTGACCAGAATCGAATGCTTGGGAATCGGCAGCACGTTCAGGCGCGCCTCAACGATGAAGCCCAGCGAACCTTCCGAACCACACAGCACGCTATTGAGGTTGAAGCGGCCATCCTGCTCACGCAGGTGCGCCAGATCGTAGCCGGTCAGGCAACGGTTGAGCGGCGGAAAAATGTCCTTGATCAGTTGCGCCTTTTCATCGGCGATACCCTGGGCGCAGCGGTAAACCTCGGCGGCACGGCCGCTGCCGGCTTTGGCGGTGTTGAGGGTGTCTTCGTCGATCACATGGCTGTACACCGAGCCGCCGCCGAGCAGGACGGTGTCCAGGTCCAGCACGTGGTCACGGGTCTTGCCATAGGTGCAACTGCCCTGGCCGCTGGCGTCGGTGTTGATCATGCCGCCGATGGTGGCGCGGTTGGAAGTCGACAGTTCAGGGGCAAAGAACAGCCCGTGGGGCTTGAGCGTCGCGTTGAGCTGGTCTTTGACCACCCCGGTCTGGACCCGTACCCAGCGCTCTTCGACGTTGATTTCCAGAATCCGGTTCATGTGCCGCGACAGGTCGACCACCAGCCCGTCGGTCAGTGACTGGCCGTTGGTGCCGGTGCCGCCGCCGCGTGGGGTGAGGACGATCTGCTGGAATTCCGGGCTGCCGGCCAGGCGGGCAACGATCTCGACGTCATCGCGATCACGGGGAAATACCGCTGCCTGGGGCAGGCGCTGATAGATCGAGTTATCAGTGCCCAGTACGGTACGTGAGCCATGATCCCTGGCAATTTCTCCGGCAAAGCCTGACTGGCCAAGGGCGGTAAGGAAGCGCTCGTATAGATCGGCCTGTCCGGTGACGGGTTTGAGCTGGGCAATCATGGCGGTATTTCCTGATGCTAAGACTTTTTATATGCAGAACACGTAGCCCGGGACCAAGCCCGGATACGCTGCTATTCACGGTTAGCCGCGATTTTGCGTAAGATCCATGCGCACGGCAAATGTAAATCCTGGCCGTTTTGCATGACTTTTATGAATGAGCCCTGTGCATGAATCCGCGTCGTCTTACCCCGTCCATGTCATTGCTGATCGCTTTCGAGGCGGCGGCCCGGCATGGCAGCTTCACCAAGGCCGCCGATGAGCTGGCGCTGACCCAGAGTGCGGTCAGCCGTCAGGTTCAGGCACTGGAGGCGCAGCTGGAGGTCGAGCTGTTCAAGCGCGATGGCCGGCGCATCGAACTGACCACCGCAGGCGCGCTGTACCAGCATGAACTGGCCGCCGCACTGGGGCGCATCCGCAGCGCCACCTTACAGACCATCGCCCACAAGTCGCAAAGCGGCACCTTGAGCCTGGCAGTGCTACCGACCTTTGGCTCGCGCTGGCTGCTGCCGCAGATGCATGACTTTTATGCCCGGCACCCCGGCTCGGTGGTGCATATCCATTCGCGCATTGCCTCAGGCGACCTGAGCGCCGCTTCGGCGGATATGAATGCGCTGATTTGCGTCGGTAACGGCAGTTGGCCGGGGTACATTGCGCATCCGCTGATGGCCGAGGAACTGCTGGTGATTGCCAGCCCGAGCGCCCTGCCCGACCATGCCGGCATGCGCCCTGCGGATGTCGCCCAGCGTTCGCTGCTAAGCGTGGTATCGCGGCCCAACGCCTGGTCGGACTGGTTTGAGCATCATGGGCTGGACCACCACATCATGCGCCCGGGGCCGAGTTTTGAGGTGACCTCGCATTTGATTCAGGCGGTAGCGGCCGGGATTGGCATTGCGCTGGTGCCCAGTGTGCTGGTGCGCGATGAGCTGGCACGTGGCGAGCTGGTCAGCCTGTTTGCACCGATGGACAGTGGGCGCTGCTATTACCTGGCCTATCCGACCCGCTTCCAGAACCTGCCGGCGTTGGTGGTGTTTCGGGATTGGCTGTTGAATAGTTTGTAGGAGCGAGTCTGTCTGTTTTCAGTACCCACGCTCAAAATCCACTACATCACCCAGCGGCTGGTCTTTGTGATAACGCAGCAGGTTGGCGACGAAGTGTTCGACGATGTTGTGCCAGATCACGCCGCTGGCCGGGGATACGTGGGGCGACAGGCGCACTTTGGGGTGTTTGTAGAAGGGGTGGTCAGCCGGGGTCGGTTCTACGGCGGTGACGTCGAGGGTGGCGCGGCTGAGCTGGCCGGCGTCCAGCGCGTCGAGCAGCGCGGCTTCGTCGATCAGGCTGCCGCGGGCGATATTGACCAGGTGCAGGCCCGGTTTGGCGTGGCTGAGCAGGGCCTTGTCGACCAGTTGCCGGGTGGATGAGGTGGCCGGTGCGGCCAGTACCACGTGGTCGGATTCGGCGAACAGTTTTTCCAGGCTTTCGGCGCGTTCGACTCCCGGTACATCGAAGGGTTTGCCCGAACGGTTCACCGCGATCACCCTGACCCCAAGCGCTTGAGCCCGCACTGCCAGGTCACGGCCGATGGCCCCAAAGCCGACGATGCCCAGCGTGCTGCCGCTCAGTTGTTGCAGCGGGAAGCGCTGCCACTGTTCGGCGCTGTCGATCCAGACCTGCGGAAACTGTTTGACCTGGGCCAGGATCGCCGCCAGGGCAAATTCGGCCACCGCCACCGACGCGGTGCCACGCGCCGACGACACTGGTAATTGATCGAACAGCCAGGCCGGGTAGCCGTCGATGCCCGACGAGGTCAGTTGCACCCACTTGAGGTTGAACGGCCAGCCCGCCGGCTGCTCCGGCAGTTCCTGAGTGAGGAAGTTACCGAAGAACGGCCGGGTCAGCAGAATGCTCGCCT
Organism: Pseudomonas sp. LJDD11; assembly: GCF_024584215.1. Classification (NCBI taxonomy): domain Bacteria; kingdom Pseudomonadati; phylum Pseudomonadota; class Gammaproteobacteria; order Pseudomonadales; family Pseudomonadaceae; genus Pseudomonas; species Pseudomonas sp. LJDD11. The sequence continues at coordinate 105,699 of NZ_JANJFL010000018.1, read as the reverse complement.
CGGGCGGCACCTGCGGCGCGCCCTGGCCGATGGCAACGATGGTGTACTCCGGCAGGCGCTGGCGCAGCAGCGCGTTGATTTCTTCATCGTGCTGGCTGGCGATCACGGTGTGGGACATGGATCAGTTCCTGTTTGATTTGCTTGATAAAGCGATGCTAGCAATCCGCGCGTGATGCCGAAAATGAATTAAAAATATAAGCTAATATGCATTTCCATAATTAAGCGCCAACGCAGCTTCAGGTACTTGAGTATCGAGCCAGAGCCTTCCCGGCACATCAGCGAGCAACTTCGCGGTGTAGTCGGACGACGGCGCCTGAAACACCTGCTCGCAGGCGCCCTGCTCCACCACCTTACCGTCGCGCATCACCACGACATGATCGGAAATCTGCCGCACCACGGCCAGGTCATGGGAGATGAACAGATAACTCAGGCCCAAACGCTGCTGCAATTGCCCCAGCAGCTTGAGGATCTGCGCCTGCACCGAGGCATCCAGCGCCGACAGCGCTTCGTCGAGCACCAGCAGCTCCGGCTCCAGCGCCAGGGCACGGGCAATCGCCACGCGCTGGCGCTGACCGCCAGACAACTCGCCGGGCTTGCGCTGCAACAGATGGGCCGGCAGTTCGACCTGCTCCAGCAGACTCGCCGCACGCGCCCGGCGTGCAGCGCGCTCGCCAATGGCAAACGCATGCAGCGGCTCGCTGATGATCTGCTCCAGGGTCCAGCGCGGGTCAAGTGACGCGTAAGGGTTCTGGTAGACGATCTGAATGCGCTGGCGCAGGGGCTGCCAGGCGCGCCGCGACAGGCGGCTCAGGTCTTGCCCGGCAAACAGCAGCTGGCCACGGTCGGCCCGCTCCAGGCCGAGAATCAGCCGCGCCGTGGTCGACTTGCCCGACCCCGACTCGCCCACCAGGCTGGTGGTGCCATGGCGTAGCACATTGAAAGACACCTCATCGACCGCTGCGCGCCCCGGCTGGCGCCAGTTGGAGAAATCCTTGCGCAGCAGATGCACCTGCAACAGCGGCTCGGCACGCAACACCCTGTCACGGCGCGCTTGCGGTGCATCGCTCAGGGTCGGTGCCGCATCGAGCAATTGCCGGGTATAGGCATGCGCCGGGTGCTGAAAAATCTGCTGCGCCGGGCCGCTTTCAACGATGCGCCCGCGCTGCATCACGATCAGCCGGTCAGCGCGATCCAGCGCCACCCCAAGGTCGTGGGTAATCAGCAATACCGCTGTGCCGCGCTGGCGGGCCAGGGTTTGCAGACGATCAAGCACCTGGCGCTGCACCCCGACGTCCAGCGCACTGGTGGGCTCATCGGCAATGATCAGCGGTGGGTCGTTGGCGAGCGCAATGGCGATCAGAATGCGCTGGCGCATGCCGCCCGACAACTGATGCGGATAGCTGCGCGCCACCCGCTCGACTTCATTGAGGCCAACCTGCGCCAGCAACGCTGGCACCCGTGCGCGGGCCTCGCGGCGCGCTACACCGTGTACGGTCATGGCCTCGCTGAGTTGCTGGTCGATGCGTTTTACCGGGTCCAGCGACAGGCCGGGGTCCTGCGGCACAAAGCCCACCAGCCGGCCGCGGCGCTGACGCCACTGGCGCTCGCCCAGGCCGACCAGCTCTTCGCCGGCCAGGCGAATACTGCCGGCTTCAATCACCGCGTTACTGGCCAACAGGCCAATCAGCGCCCCGGCCGTGGTGGACTTGCCCGAACCGGACTCGCCAACCACTGCGACGATTTCCCCCGGATGGATGGCAAAACCCACCTGATCAATGCCCTCGACCCGCCCGGCGGTGCTGCGGTAACCGATGCGCAGACCTTCAACCTGCAAGATTGGCTGGCTCATGGGTGTTCTCCCTGAATGTCCTGAATGGCCCGCGCCAACTGGTTGGCCGCCAGCACCACCGAAGCCAGCACCAGCCCCGGCAGCGTGGTGTACCACCAGGCCGCGACCATATAGTTGCGTCCTTCGGAAATCAGCAGCCCCCACTCCGGTTGCGGCGGCGGCGCGCCAAAGCCGAGAAAGCTCAAGGCCGACACCGACAGCACTGCCGCACCAAACTCCAGCGCCGCCAGGGCCAGTACCGGCGCGGCGGCATGGGCAAGGATATGCCCACGAATGATCCCCCATGGCCCGACCCCGCTCACCAACGCCGCCTCGACAAACAACCGGCTGCGCCAGTGCAGCACTTCGCCGCGCACTAGGCGGGCAAAGGTCGCCACTGACGACAGGCCCACCGCCAGGGCGATGTTCAGGGTGCCGAAGCCCAGTACGGTGATGATCGCCATGGCCAGCAACAGCGACGGAATCGCCATCAATACCTCGACCATGCGCATCAACAAGGCATCCAGCCGACCACCGAAATAGCCGGCGACCGTGCCAAGTACGATGCCCACCAACAAGGCGATCAGCACCGCCAGCGCGGTGGCTTGCAGCGATAACGCCGCCCCATGCACGGCGCGGCTGTAAAGGTCGCGGCCCAGATGGTCAGTGCCGAACCAGTGCTGCGCGCTGGGCGGTTGCAGCGCTTCGGCCGGCAGCCCCAGCAACGGGTCCTGGGTGCTGAATAAAGTCGGCCAGAGCGCCCAGGCCAGGGCCAGGCTCAGCACGACGATGCCCAACGGCAGCAACGGCCGTTTGCGCAGCACCGGCCGCACGCGGGCCAGCCAACCGGTACCGTTTGCGGCATATAGAACGGTGGTAGTCATGGGGCACCTGCGCGGATACGTGGATCAAGCAACGGATACAGCAGGTCCACCAGCAGGTTGACCAGAATGAAGATCACCGCGGCGAGCAGCACCACGCCTTGCACCATGGGAATGTCCTGATTGCTCACCGCCGCCTGAGCCAAACGCCCGACGCCCTCACGGGAGAACACGGTTTCGGTGACCACCGATCCCGCCAGCAGATTGCCCACCAACACCCCGGACAGGCTCAACACCGGCACCGCCGCGTTGTGCAGCAGGTGCACGAACAGCAAGCGCCGGCGGCTCAGCCCCTTGGCCAGCAGGCTTTCGGCGAACGGCTGGCGCGAGACATTGACCAGTGAGCGCAGCAGCACCTGGGCAATCACCGCCGCGGTGGGAATGGCCAGGGTCGAAGCTGGCAACACCAGCGCAGCAAAACCCTGGTTACCCATGGCCGGAAACCAGTGCAGCTTGAATGAGAAACCCTGCAACAGCAGCAGCCCGACCCAAAACGTGGGCAACGACACCGACAACGCCGGCAGCCCGAGCAAGGCGTCGCGCAGCCAGCGCCAACGCACCAGGCTGGCGGCCAGCGCCAGACCGATACCGCCCAGCAACGCCAGGCCCAGCGCCAGCAGGCTCAACTGTGCGGTGGCAGGCAATGCCTGGAGCAAAGCCGCCGCCACCGGCTCGCCACTCTGGATCGAATGGCCGAAGTCCAGTTGCAGGGCTTTGTACAAGGCAATGCCGTACTGCACCGCCAGCGGCTCGTCCAGATGGTATTCGGCGCGCAACGCCAGAATCTGCGCCTGATCCGCCGCCGAGGGTTCACCACTCTGGTTAAGCATGATGCTTACCGGGTCACTGGGCAGCGCATAGAGAATCACGAACGACACCGTGAACGCTGCCCACAGCACCACTGCGCTCTGCCACAAGCGGTGCAGCGCGGCGGTTACGGTCTGGCGCCAATACAACCCCTGGCCTGGCGCGCCAGGGCTGGCGGTTATCGTTGAAAGGTCTGTCATTGGATTACCTATTGGAGAGCCCCTTGGAGAGCCGTGGCCCGTTCGCTGCTGAAGCAGCTCCTACGGAGGCGCGTACGGCGTTCATGGCTTCTGCAGCCAGGTATCGAAGAACTGCAAACGCGACGAGGCCTCGTAATGCAGACCATGCACCCGCTTGCCATGGGCGATCACCGTGGCCAGTTCGATCAGCGGAATCACCTGGCCCTGTTCGATCAACTCACGGCTCACCGCGTCGACCCGTAGCTGGCGCAGCGCCGGGTCGAGGGTGGCCGCCGGGGCTTCGAGCTGTTTGTCCAGCTCGCCTGGCTGACGCTTGCCATAGTTACGCCCGTTCACATGAAACAGCGTGCGCAGCACATCCGGGTCAGCGCGGGTCAGGTTGTAGAAATGCAGGCTGATATCGCCGCTGTTCATCAGAGCGGTGACCTGGCTGATGGTGGTACGGTTCAGCCGCAGCTCAACCCCGACGCTTTTCAGTTGCTGCTGGATAAGCTCCAGAATCGGCGTGTTCTGCCAGTAATCGACCTTCAAGCTCAGGCGCTGGCCGTCTTTTTGCCGGATGCCGTCAACGCCCGGCAGCCAGCCGGCCTCATCGAGCAGCCGCTTCGCGCCGTCAGGGTCATAGGTCAGCAGCGCGGAAAAGTCCGTATAGAACGGCGTACTGCTGGCCAGCACCGAGGTCGCCGGGCGCTGGTAACGGGAAATGATGCTGCGCAGTTGCTCGCGATCAATCGCCTTGATCAGCGCCTGACGCACCCGCAGGTCGCGGTACAACGGGTTGTTCAGGTCGGGGGTGAGGTTGTACACCACCCCAGGGTTGGCGCGGGTCAGCAAGGGGATGCCCTGAGCCTCCAGGGTTTTCTCGTTCTGCGCCACCACCCCGGTATCGACGTCGATCTGCCCGGACAACAGGCTGCCCAGCCGCACCCCGGACTCAGGCACGATGATGAACTCGATACCGTCCAGCCAGGCCTTGCCGGTGTGCGCCGCCAGTGACGAGCCCCAGTTGTAGTCGTCACGGCGTGACAGGCTGACCTTCTGGTTGTGCACGAAACTGTCGAGTTTGAACGGCCCGCTGCCAATCAACTTGCCCTGGCAACGCTCGGCCGGGTCGCTGGCCAGCGTGGCCGGTGCCAGCAACCCCAGGCTCATGGTCGAGGTGGCCTGCAGGAACTGCGCATTGGGTTGTTTGAACTCAATGACCAGGGTACGGCTGTCGGGGGTGTCGATGCGCTGCAGGCCCGCCAGATACGTACCGGCCAGGATCGAGCGGGCGCCCAGGGCGATGATCTTCTCGAAGTTGGCCTTAACCGCCTGGGCATCCAGTGGCGAGCCATCGCTGAAGCTCACCCCGTCGCGCAGGTAAAAGGTAAAGCGCCGGGACTCGGCGTCGATCTCCCAGCGGCTGGCCAGCCACGGCACGATCTCGCCAGTCTGCGGGTCCTGGTCGGTGAGCGAATCGACCAGTTGCCGACCGACATTCAACGCGGTGTTATTGCCGGCCTGATGCGGATCGACACAGTTGGGGTCGCCATCCAGCGCGACCTTCAGCACCCCGCCACTGACCGGCGTGCCGACCGCCGCCTGGCTGGCAGGCGGCGACGACTCGCCACAGCCGGCCAGCAGCAAGGCCAATGCCAGCGCGGCGGGTTTGAACAACGTTTGCACCGGTTTGCTCATGCCACCTGCCCCGCTGTATGACGGTTGCGAATGTACGGCAAGCCCAGATTGTCGCGCAGGGTCTGGCCTTGGTATTCGGTGCGAAACAGCCTGCGGCGCTGCAACTCCGGCACCACCTCTTTGGCGAAGCCTTCGATGCCTTGGTGCAGCCCGGAGAACATCACATTGAAGCCGTCGGCAGCATCAGCCTCGAACCAGCTTTGCAGGTCGTCGGCGATGCTCTGGGCGGTGCCGATCAGAATCCGGTGGCCGCCGGCGGTGAGCTTGTTGAACAGCTCACGCACGGTGGGCCGTTCACGGCGAATCAGCTCGAACACCAGCTTCTGCCGGCTCTTGTGGGTGTTGGTATCGAACTGCTCCGGTGGCAGCGGCACCACCTCGTCAAATGGCAGCTCGGACAAATCAAAGCCCAGGCTGGCGAACTTCGAGATGCTGCGCAGAAAGGTCTTGGGTTCCAGCAGTTCCTGCAACTGGTCATAGCGGGCCTGCGCCTCAGCCTGGGTCTTGCCGACCACCGGAGAAACGCCGGGCAGGATTTTCAGATGCTCGGGGTTGCGGCCAAATTCTGCCGCCCGCGCCTTGATCTCGCGGTAGAACGCCTGGCCCTGCTCAATGGTGTGTTGGGCGGTGAAAATCAGCTCACCGGCCCGCGCCGCCAAGGCACGCCCGGAGTCCGACGAGCCGGCCTGGGCGATCACCGGATAACCCTGCACGGGACGTGCGGCGTTGAGCGGGCCACGGACCTGGAAGTGCTTGCCGTGATGGTCGAGCACATGCAGCTTGGCGGTGTCGAGAAAACGCCCGCTGGCCTTGTCTTGCACAAAGGCATCATCGGCGTAGCTGTCCCACAGGCCGGTGACCACGTCATAGAACTCTTCGGCGCGCTCGTAACGGTCAGCGTGCAGCACATGGGCGTCGAGATTGAAATTCTCACCGCCGCCCAGCGACGTCACCAGATTCCAGCCGACCCGGCCACCGCTGAGGTGGTCGATATTGGCCAGCTTGCGGGCCACGTTGTAAGGCTCGTTATAGGTGGTGCTGGCGGTGCCGATCAGGCCGATATGCCGGGTGACCAGGGCCAGTGCCGGGAGCAGGATCAACGGGTCCCAGCGCACGCTGTTGGGGCCGCGCTCCAGCACCGCCAGGTCCGGTTCGACATTGACCGTGTCGTTGAAGAACAGCGCGTGAAAACGGGCAGCTTCGAGAGTCTCGGCGATCCAGCGAAAGTGCCCGAAGTCACGAAACGAGTCAGGTGCGGCGCTCGCGTGGCGCCAGCTTGAACCCATGATGCCGGCGCTGGGGATGAAGGCGCCGAGCAGTAGTTGTTTCTGCGTTGTGCTCATGAAAGCTCCTACAGATCAGAAGTCATAGCTCAGGCGCGTGTACCAGAAGCCGCCATAAGGGTTGAACGGTGAGGCGTTGCCGAATTTCGGGAAGCCGTTGACGTCACCGGCCGGGTAGCCGTTGTTGTCGGCACGCACGTCGAACAGGTTGTTGGCGCCCACGGCCACGCCCAACTGGTCGGTGACCGCATAGGCCACTTCCAGGTCGGTGATCCACTTGGCGCCGAAGGTCGAGTCGAAGTTGGGGTTGGCATCGCGCACCGTGACCTTGTCGTAACGGGTCACGCCGAGGTTGATGTCGAAGCGGTCGATCTTCCACTGGCCACTGAGAATCAGCTTGGTCTCGGGGTTGGCCACGGTCAGGTAACCCTGGGCAACCCGGTCGAACAGCTCCAGCCCACTGCCGGACAACGCAGCCGGCGTCGACTTGATGCTGTCCAGCTCGGTCTTGTTGTAGTTGAACGCCACGCCGTACTTGACGCTGCCAAAGCGCCCGTAATCGACCCGGTAATCGGTAACCAGATCCACGCCACGGGTGGTGGTGTCTGCGGCGTTGGTGAAGTACTTGACCCGGTAACCGGGCGTATAACCCAGTTGCTGCAGCACCTGATTGACCCCGCTGCCAAACAGAAAACCGGTCAGCGCCACCCGGTCCTTGATCTCGATCTGGTAGGCATCGAGGGTCACGTTGGCTTGCGGCAATGGCTTCCAGGTCAGGCCCAGGCTGATGTTGCGCGACTTCTCCGGGTCGAGGTCTTCGGCGCCCAGGGCGCGGGCCAGCGGCGAGTCGACCCGTGCGGTCTTGGCTTCGACGAACTGCGCCACGCCGTTGACCAGGGTGTACTGGTTAGAGGTCTGGGCATAGGTCGATTGCGACAGCGACGGCGCCCGAAAGCCATTGCTCAGCGTACCGCGCAGGGCGAACTCCGGGGTGAAGTCGTAGCGCACCGAAACCTTGCCGCTGGCGGTGTTGCCCGAGCTGTCGTCATATTTTTCGAAGCGCCCGGCCAGGCCCAGGTACAGCTTGTCAGTGGGGTTGATGCCCAGGTCCAGGTAAGTGGCGTAGCTGTTGCGGCTGTTCTGCCCGGCGTCTTCCGGGGTCAGGGTGATCGCGCCTTGAGCGCCCACGGCGGCGGGCTGGCCGGCCAGCGGCCCGCTCGGGTAGACATAGCCACCGTTGATCCAGGCTTCGACATCTTCGGACTGGGTCTTGTAGCGCTCGTGACGATGCTCGGCACCCCACGACACTTGCAGCGGCTTGGCGAGCCCCACATCAAAGGCGCGGGTCAGGTCGAGGTTGCTGGTCCACTGATCGAAGGTGTTGGTGTAACTGTCGAAGCGGGTCGGGCTGCCGGGGCCCAGCGAGGCGTTAAGGCTCTCGTCCGAGCCGGCCAGCGACTTGGCGCGGCCAAAGGTCGAACTCAGGTCCCAGTTCCACTCGGCGAGCTGGCCCTTGGCACCGGCAGCGGCCTGAAAGTCGGTCTCGTCCAGGGTGTAGAACGGTGCGGTGCCGTCGGGGTAAATCTGCGGGATGATGTTGGTCGAGTTGGGCCGCCGGAAGTTCTGCCCGCCCCTGGCATCGCGCTGGCTGTAGGTCGAGAACGAGTACAGGGTCAGGTCGTCATTGACCGGCAGTTCGGCGTTATAGCTGAGGTTGTAGCCCTTGATCTTCGGCAGACCGTTGCGCTGCGGCTGGCGGTCGGCGCCGGCCTCGCGTGCATCGCCGGGAAAGTAGAAGTTACCGGTCGCGTCCCTGGAACGCACCGCCGTCTGTTGTGATTTGGCATCCACCGAGACGTTGAAAAAGCCATCGTTGGGCAAGGCAAAGCCGGAGTTGACCGCACTGCGAATCGTCCCGCCGTCGCCGCCTTCGTAGTATTCGCCATACTGGGTGCTGACCGAGCCGCCATGGTCGGTCTGCTTGAGGATGATGTTGATCACCCCCGCGATGGCATCGGAGCCGTACTGCGCCGAGGCACCGTCGCGCAGCACTTCCACATGGTCGATGGCGCTGACCGGAATCAGGTCCAGGTCCACCGGGTTGGTGCCATAGGCGGCAGTGGAATCGAGGTTGATCACCGAGCTGTTGTGGCGCCGCTTGCCATTGACCAGCACCAGCACGTTGGAACCGTTCAGGCCGCGCAGGCTATAAGGCCGGGCAATGCTGTCGTTGGAGCTACCCGACGGTCGCTGACTGAACGACGGCAAGGCCTTTTCCAGCGCGCCGCGCAAGCTGGCCTGGCCGGTTTTTTCCAGTTGCGCGCCACTGACCACATCAATAGGCGCCGGGCTGCTGGTCACGGTGCGGGCTTCACTGCCGCGTGAGCCGGTGACCACCACGGTTTCCAGGCTTTCAACAGGTTCGGCGGCATGCACCGGCAACAGCGTGAAGCCAGCCAGCAGCATCGGTGCCAGCGCCAGGGAGGGCTGAGGGAACGTCAGTTTCATAAGGGATCAGGCTTCCAGAATGGTTTTAAAATCGTCGCGCCACAGCGGTCGTACATCGACGCGCTGGCGAATCAGGCGATGCTCGAAAAAGCTGTCAGCGACCTGCTGCGCCGAAACGATGGCCGGCTCGCTGATCGACTCCAGGCGGATCGGCGCACCGCGCTCACGAAACTGGCGCAGGTACAGGTCGGCGCTGATACCGGTCAGTTCGGCACTGTGTTGTGCCCAAGCCTCGGGGTTGGCGGCGACCCAGGCCCAAGTCGCCCGCTCGCGGCGCAGAAAATCTGCGATCTGCGCCCGTTTGAGCGGGTCATCCAGGGTGGCGCGGCGGGCGGCAATCACCGTATTGCCCACAAACGGGCTGGCGTTTTCCAGGCGCAGCGCCGGCACGCCGGCGTTGCTTTGTTCGGTGGCTTGCAGGGCACTGATGCCACCGGCCACCAGCGCATCCAGGTGACCGCTGCGAAAGGCAATCAGCGCCTCCTGCATCGGCATGGGCACCGGTTTGATGTCTTGCAGGGTCAAGCCGTGACGGCTGAGCAAGTCGAGCAGGTAATACTGGGTGTTGGTGCCGCGCACATAACCGACACTGCGGCCTTTGAGATCGGCCACCTGAGCGATACCGGTGTCGCCACCCACCACTAGCCCCAGGTCCTGGCGGGCGCCAGGCAGTACCGCGACCACCGCCAGCGGCACTTGGGCCAGCGCTGCAAAAATTGGCGGCACTTCACTCATCTGGGTGTAATCCAGACTGCCGCTGCGCAGCGCTTCAAGCACGATATTGCCCCCGGCAATGTCGACCCACTGCACCGGGTACGGCGTGTCAGCCTGGCCGGCCAGCTCGATGAACGACGCCGCCGAGCCCTTATAGCGCCAGACCCGCAGCGGTTCCTGCGTAGCCGCCAGTGCCGGAGCCAGCAGCCCGGCGGCGCCCAGCGCGGCCGCGCCACGCAGCAGCTTGCGTCGTGTCAGGTCGGTCATGATCAACCGCCTCAGTCGAGCAAGTCAGGCTGTTGGGCGATGATCTCGTCCCACAGCGGCTGGAAGTTCAGCCACGAAAACAGCTCGTTGCGGGCGCGGCTTTGCGCGGTGACCGGGTCGGTTTGCGGCACCACCGGCACACCGGCAGCACGGGCCAGCAAATGCGAGCGCGCCACGTCCTCGGCCAGAATGAAGCGCCAGGCGGCACTCTCGACGCTCTCGCCCACTGTCCAGACCCCGTGGTTTTGCCAGAACAACAGATTGTTGTTGGCAAAGCTGTCGACAAACGCTGCGGTCACCCGATCACGGTCGTTGTCGAGGCGGCCGTCGCCGCTGCGCAGCTCATGGCGGCGGAAGATCGCCTGATCGTCAACAAAGGCACCGGCCTCGGCGGTAATGGGCTCGAACAACTGGCCAAGCGCTGACCAGGTGCGGCCATAAAAGCCGTGCAAGTGGGCGATGCCGACCACCTCAGGGCGCGCATTCTGGATACCGTCGTGCAGCTCCAGCGCGCTGGTGTTAAGCAGGCCTTCGCCCTCCACCACCTGCCCCTCACGGTTGACCCGCAACAGGCTGGACACGCTGATTTGCGAGAACGGCACACCCAACGGGTTGATCCAGTAATGCTCCGGTTCGATCGGGTCGCGGGCAGTGAAATGCCCGGCCAGCCCGACTTCGAACCCGTAGCGGGCAAACAATCGATAAGACGCCGCCAGACGCTGCTTGCGGTGCAGGCGCTCCTGCTGCAGGTCGTCGTGGTGCGGCACCGCCTCAAGGTTCAAGCGGTTATTGCCATGGGGCAGGCTCAGCAAGCTGTTGGAATAAGGTTGTCTCTGGCTCATGCCGGTTACTCGTGCTGGCGCTCGGCTTGGCGAGCTTTATTCAGAGCGAACACAGGCGCAAAGCGCCGTGCTGGGCTCAGGTTCGGGTTCGGACTCGGGGTCGATAAGGAGGATCTACGTCTGGAGCGACGGATCGGCAGGCAGTGTCAGGTGCTCATGTACAGGAACCCTCGCATGGAATCGATATGGCTACAGCTCTCCTCCACCGTGCGAGGGGTCGGGTCGAGCGCGATCTTGCTGGGCCGGAATGTCAAAAACGGCCTGGTGACCAGAGTGCGTGGCGATCCTGCCACGCGGCAAACGCACATCCATGCTGTGGCCGAGGATGCAGGGGAGCGTCATGAGCGGCCATGGCTAGAACATAAACGCAGGTTGATTGATCTGTAAAATTCCTTAATCGCATAACCTAATATTAATATTTGTTATTTATGGTTAATTTATTTATCTGAAAAGCGCATAAGAAAGCGCATTCGCCCGGCAGCGCTTCGAAACTATCGTTATTCAATATCGATATTTAAAAAATATTTTTAATACCTATAAGATCCATGCATCGAATGCCACCATTGCCGAACACCGGAGCATGCATGAACAAATCCACCCGCTTTCCTCGCCTCAGCCGCCTGGCCACCACACTGGGCCTGTGCACCAGCCTGCTGGCCGGCGCAGCCATGGTGCCTGCCACCGCCCAGGCTGAAGGCGAGATTCGCATCGCCGAACAGTTCGGCATTGTTTACCTGCTGCTCAACGTGGTGCGTGACCAGAACCTGATCGAGAAACACGGCAAGGCTGACGGCTTGGCGATCAAGGTCGACTGGACCCAGTTGTCTGGCGGCTCGGCGGTCAACGACGCGCTGCTGTCTGGCTCGATCGACATTGCCGGTGCCGGTGTCGGCCCGCTGCTGACCATCTGGGACCGCACCAAGGACCGCCAGAACGTCAAGGCCGTAGCCTCGCTGGGCAACTTCCCGTACTACCTGCTCAGCAGCAACCCCAACGTGAAGACCATCGCTGACTTCACTGAAAAAGACCGCATCGCCGTACCGGCAGTCGGCGTCTCGGTGCAGTCGCGTTACCTGCAGTACGCCGCTGCGCAGCTGTGGGGCGACAAGGAGTTCAACCGCCTGGACAAATACACCGTCAGCCTGCCGCATCCGGACGCCACCGCCAGCCTGATCGCCGGCGGCACCGAACTGAACGGCCACTTCTCCAACCCGCCGTTCCAGGATCAGGCACTGGCGAAAAACAAAGACGTGCACGTGGTGCTCGACACCTACAAACTGCTCGGCCCCAACTCGCCGACCGTGCTGTTCGCCACCGAAAAATTCCGCGCCGAGAACCCCAAGACCTACAAGGCGTTCATCGAAGCACTGGGTGAGGCCGAGGCCTACATCAAGAAAGACATCAATGGCGCTGCCGACACCTACATCCGGGTCAGCAAGGCCAAGATCGACAAGGCCGAACTGCTGAAGATCATCGACAAACCCGAGTTCCAGTTCACCACCACCCCGAAAAACACCTACCCGCTGGCCGAGTTCCTGTACCGCGTGGGCGCGATCAAGAACAAACCGGCCTCATGGCAGGATTACTTCTTCCAGGACTCGTTCAAGCCGTTGCAGGGCAGTTGATGGCGGGTTAGCGATAGAAAAAGCGCAGCCTGTGGTGAGCAGGCTGCGCTTTTTTATATTTGCTCGATATAGCCCACGATCTACAGCTTATTTCGCTCCAGGGTTTAGAAGCATTTCAAGATCTATCGCCTTTCCCATCGCCTGATAGCCTGCTCTGTTCGGATGCACTCCATCGCCCGGGCCGCCGATCGTGCTGTCTGGCACGAATTGCTTTTGCAATTTTCCCGAGGCGGGATCGCGGGTAGCCAGGTCAAAATCAACATAGCCGTCGAATAACTGACTCGACCGGATAAAGTCATTTAACGCTTTGCGTTTATTGTCTTGCTCGAGACTTCCATGGGCAGCGCTGGTACTGCCGTAAGCCGTCGTGAGGGTTGCACCTATGATACGAACACCGCTTACCCACTCACGCAATTTTGCAATCGCGCCCGTCATTCCTTGGATGACGTCATCTAGCGAGGCCCTGCCGTTCTCGCTAAAGTCATTTATACCTTGCATCCAGATCACCGTCGAAACACCAGACAGCTTGACAATGTCCGTGTCAATTCGTGATACAGCGGCCGGTCCACCCCGAAAGGCCTGCTGCGCAGTATAGACACTTGGGCCAATGATCTGATTGCCACCCATCCCAAGGTTTACAACCGAAAATTTATCCCCATAAGCGGCATGTAAGCGCTGGTTCAGAACATCCGGCCAGCGATCATCACCATTTAACGTTGACCCGACACCGTCGGTGATTGAGTCACCCAATGCGACGACAACTTGGGTATCGCCAGGCATACGCATATCCACAACATCAAGAAAGTAAGTGGATATCGTGCTGTAAGGCAGCTCCAGCCCGGCGTCATCATTCGCAGACGCAACGCTGTTGGGTTTGCTTAGATAGGAAGTGCTCAGCGACTTGGCGTGCCATGTCATCGGCCCACTCGAACCTACGACAGCGAAACTGACGGCTATTTTCCTTCCCTCCAGCAAAGGGAATGCCTGTTTATGAATCGGCAGCTCAACAGCATCGCTCCAGACAGACTCCCCGGCGGGAACGGTCACCTGACTTTTGCCCGCAAATAAAACCGGTCGACTGCTGCCTGCCACGATTGAAGATCCGTAAGCATGCAAGCCGACAGAGACTCCCTCAAACACCACCGACTGTGTACCAAATGAGTTTGATAGCCGAATACGGGCATGTGAGCCCCAGCGACTGGGCCGAACGATGAGGCGGAAACTCTGGTTGTTCGCCCCGCTAGCCTCATCTGCAAATGCATACTGTAAATCAGGCTGAGCGGCAGGATTTCCAACCGGATAAGGGCCCTGCTCGGCTGCTGCCCATACGGAAATCCATTTGCTGTCAGGGTCCGGACTTGAGTGAGCGCCAGGGCTCAAATTACTGCTTGGTAAGATCATGGCCATCCTTGTTATGTTTATTCGGCGTATATCATTGACCTGGTTTTTCGAGCAGACCGAGGCCGCGATGCAGGTACGCGCCCAGATCCTCGCCAGCCTGCTCTTCAAGCAAGCCAAGCGTAACCGCTATCCCCGCTTGCTGAAGAATCGCGATACCCGCGCCAGCATTGCGCGGGTCAGGGTCCAGCATCGCGACATGCACGCGCTTGATCCCCGAACTGACCAGAGCCAGCGCACAGGAAGGCGTGCGCCCCGCGAACGAGCAAGGCTCCAGCGTCACATAGGCCGTCAGCTCATCGAGGCCTGGCGCCAACCGGGACAGCGCCATCGCCTCCTCATGATGCTGCCCCGGCGGCTGCGTGTAGCCGCTGGCGACAACAACGCCATGGCTCACGATGACGCAACCCACCGGCGGGTTCGGCTGGCAGCCGGGCAATGCGCGCCGGCCCTGCTCCAGTGCCTGATTCATGAACAGCCGGTCTGACTCCGAGAATATAGAGTGCTCAGCGGTTAGCGACATGGCTGAATCCTTGTGCTGCGGGATGGAGGTGTTTGGGGGATTGGATACTGAACCCCGATTGCACACGTTCGCGGCGTCCAAACAAAGCTTGCGCCCACGAGGCACATCCGCTGTTCATATTCTTTTTTCTAGCGAAAAAGTATACGTGAGAACGGTACAGTCTGTTTAATCATCAACACACTCTTCACGCTAATATGCAGAGATTTGCCAGGAGGTGCTTCGATGGTAAGCCTTGCACCTCGTGTTACGGATTGTTGGAAATCAACGGAAGGCACAGTCGCTGCACTGTCTACTGGCTATCGGAGATTTTCTGAGCGAAGTTCACATCAAAGCAATCTCTCCATGCAATGATCTAATCGCCTCCAAGCTCCAATATACCCATTACTTTCGTGGCTCCAATCTCGCTGCCATCAGCGCGCTCGAACTTATCGAGTCGTTCGGTGAGCACTCTGTTACCGCCTGCAGCAATGGTGAGTATTTCAAAACTTACCTTTCGACTTTGGCGTCGGGACGCATCATGGCCAAGGCTGCGGAAATAATTCGGGAGCCCAGCATCAGGCTTCTGCTTGGCGGTTTGAATGTCGAAATCGTGGATCACTTACGATCTGAGGTTCTATTTAGCGAATAAAACCTGAGACTATCGCCTGCTGCTTAACCAAGTGCTGTTGAAATAACTCAGCATAATCGTCCCGCACAGCAGAAACCACACTCGGCCTGTTTGCCAGCGAACCCCGCCACGCTGTGACGCGAGGAAGGTTGTTGAAGATCCGCTGGGAGACGACTGGGCTCAGCACGTCGAAGTAACGAAAAAGGGGTGCAAACACTACATCGACCATGCTGAACGCTGATCCGGAAAAATAGGGCACTTGATCTAGCTCGTTTTCAAGCCGCTGCAGTTTGCTTCGAAAGACAGCTTTCTTGTTCTCAGCGATTTCAAGGTCTTTGGCGTTGAGAAACTGCCAGGCATCTGCAAGCGCCGCGGCGCCAAACTCTATCCAGGCACGCTGTTGCGCACGTGAGAGTGCGTTGTTGGAATAGAGACTGACGCCACCCTGCGTTTCATTGAGGTATTCGCAGATGGCCATGCTCTCGAACAGTATCGTGTCTGCCCTATTTGGCCGCTCCACCTTAAGCAAAGGCACCTTTCCTGTCGACGATAGCGCCAGCAACCAATCTGGCTTGTAGACGAGGTCGACATCGACTCTCTCGAAGGACACATTTTTTTCCAGCAAGACAATCGCCGCTCGCTGCACAAACGGGCACAACGGATGGCTGATGAGTGTAAGTCGGGCGTTCGACATGGTGATCTCTCGGCAAGGCTGCGACGGGATGGGAGTCGATGCGGCTATCGCTACAGCAATTGCCCGCCGGAAATGTCAAAAGTCGTCCCATTGGCCCAAGCCATGTCATCGGACAGGATCGCGGCCACCGCACCACCGATATCGTCTGGCAGACCGACACGGCCAAGCGCGATGCCCTGTGCCACGTATGCGTTCACCTCCTTGTTGTCACGTACCGCACCACCGCCGAAGTCGGTTGCGATGGCACCAGGGGCAATTGCATTGACCCGAATTTGGCGCGAGCCAAGCTCTACGGCCAAGTAACGGGTTAGAACTTCGATCGCGGCCTTTACTGCTGCATACACGCTGTAGCCCGGCAGGGTAAAACGCACGAAGCCGGACGATACGTTCAGGACACGACCGCCATCTTCCATGATTGGCAACAGTTTCTGGGTCAGAAAAATTGGTCCACGAAGGTGAGTGGCAACCAATGAGTCAAACTGGCCTTCGGTTGCGTCAACAAAGTTCGAGAAGAGCCCATTACCGGCATTGTTGATGAGGAAGTCGAAGCGTTCACGGCCGAAGTCGTTCTGCAGCGTACTGGTCACCGCCCTTACGAAAGCGGGATAGCTGCTGGTCACGGTGATCTCGAGCGGCAGCATCGCGGCTTTGCCGCCCAAAGCTTCGATCTCCTGTTTCAATGTCTCGGCCTCTGCAGAGCTACTGCGATAGGTACCGATGATATGGACGCCGCGCTTGGCGAGATGAAGCGCCATATTGCGGCCAAGGCCACGGCTGGCGCCGGTGATGAGTGCGATCTGATTGGTCATGGGATATCTCTGTAGGTTAAGCGCGCCCTGCGGCGCTTTCTTGACCCGCTCAAGATAGGCGTTGACCGTTTTTCAACACACGTCCAATAAGCTCAATTCATTGCCTGATTGTCTCAAGTGTCTTGCGCACTCGCGAGGCGTTGGCATAATCGCCGCATGAACGACGATCTTGCCCCGCACCTCGATATAGCCCTGCGCCACGCGCCACCGGGTTTGACCATCACCCAGATCCCCCGTGTGGATATCTGCGTGGGTCAGGGCTCTACCGACAAGGCGCCCTGTCTGTACCGTTCAATGATTTGCTTCATCCTGCAAGGCTCGAAACGCGTTGCGATCAACGACAATCTGCTGAGTTACAACAGCGAGCAATATCTTATCAGCGCCTTGGATCTACCTTTGATCGGGCAAATTCTTGATGCTGAAGGAGGGCGGCCTTATGTGGCACTATCGATCGTGCTGGATCCGGCCATATTGGCTGAATTGGCCGCAGCGATGCCGCCGGTACGCGAGAGCGAGCAAAAGGGCATTGGCATCGCGATAAACCCAATGACCGCTCCGCTTCGAGGCACCCTACTTCGTTTGCTGTCGCTACTCGATACACCTGACGATATCCCGATTCTCGGCCCCATGGTCGAACGGGAATTGCTTTATCGTCTCTTGCAAGGGCCGCAGGGAAGGCTCCTGCGGCAGATCGCTCAACCTGAGGGCCCCCTGGGTAGCATTCGGCGTGCCGTTGCCTGGATCAGGGATCATTACAATACCCGGCTTCGCATCGAGGCGTTGTGCGATGCAAGCGGTATGAGCCGGGCGAGCCTGCATCGCCATTTTCTGTCGATGACCGGTCTTAGTCCTGTCCAGTATCAAAAACAGCTCAGATTGCAGGAAGCTCGCCAGCTCTTGCTTGCTGGCGAGCATCGAGCGGCTGACGTGGCGTTCGCTGTCGGCTATGAAAGCGCATCGCAGTTCAGCCGCGAATATTTGCGCCAATTCGGCGCATCGCCTGCACGTGATGTACGCGAGATCCGGCAGGCAATAGGCAATCCAATCAGGGTGTAGATGGCAGATCAAGATGAGAACCAGACAGGCAGTGACAGTGCAGTTATCCAACGCCTGAGAGGCGACTTGGCGCAGAACACCTGAGCCGTTTTTTTTCCGCCCTCAGGGCGTCCATGAACGGCCCATCAATGCGCAATGATCACCTGACCGGCCTGCCGGTGCCCCTTCGCAAACCCATGCACACTCGCCCGCCATGCAATGACCAGGCTCAGCAGTAACAACACCACCAAAACCCATGCAAAAGAACTGACGCCCCATTGACCGAGCAGCACGCCGCCGAGTAGCCCGGCAGCGGCGATTGCGCTGTTCCAGACCACCACGTTCATGGACAGCGCGACATCAGCGCCCTCACCTGCCGAGTCGGCCAGCGCAGTCTGCAACAGGGTGGCGGCGCCGCCAAAGGTCAGGCCCCAGATGAACGCGCCGACGTAAATCGCCAGCGCCGACGCTGAAAACAGGCCGAACAGAACCGCAACCGCTGCGAAGGTCGCCAGGCTGGCCAGCACAGCCTTTCGCAGGTGACGGTCAACCAGCTGCCCGGTGATCCAGATGCCTGCCAGCGCCGCAACACCAAATGCCAGCAAGACCAGATCGACGTCATTGGCCAGCCCGGCGTTGGCAACAAACGGCGCGACATAGGTATAAAGAATGTTGTGTGCCAGCATCCAGGTGAACACCACAGCCAGCACCGAACGCACACCGGGCGTGAGGAAAACCTGACGCAGTGCCATACGCTGCGAGGCCGCCTGGCCAGGGTAGTCAGGTACTTTGACCAGCACCCAGACGATGAGCAGCAGGGTCATTGCGGACATCAGCCCGAACGCCATACGCCAGCCCATGAGCCCACCCAGCCAGGTGCCCAGCGGCACGCCCAGTGACAAGGCGACAGGTGCGCCCAGCATCGCCACCGCCAGCGCACGGCCCTGCAAGTGCGGAGCAACCATGCGCCGTGCATAACCGGCAATCAGGCTCCAGGCCAGACCTGCCGAGACTCCCGCAAAAAACCTCGCCACCAGGGTCAGCCAGTAGCTGGACGACAACGCCGTGACCGTGTTGAACAGCAGAAAGCCGACCACCGTCAGCAACAACACCGTTCTGCGCCGCCAGCCTTGCGTGGCGATGGTCAGCGGAATGGCCGCCAGCAACGAACCCAGCGCATAAACCGTGACCATCTGCCCTGCAAGCGATGCCGAAACGTCCAGGCCATTGCTGATCTCAGGCAGCAAGCCGGCAGGCAACGTCTCGGTCACGATGCAGATAAAACCGGCCATTGCCAGTGCCAGTAACGCCCCAAGCGGCAGCTTCTCGCTGTGTTTCTCATCGGTAACCATTTAACACCTCAATTTATATACTGATCGATACAGATGTTAGGCGTGATCCGGGCGGGTGGTCAACGACTTATGTATCGACTAGTATTTAAATCATTCTGCATGAGGATTTGACATGGCACAGATGGGTCGGCCACGCACGTTTGATCGTGACCTGGCAATCACTCAGGCGCTGCACCTGTTTTGGGAGCATGGCTATGACGCGACCTCGCTCAGCCAACTCAAGGCCGGGATGGGCGGCGGTATTAGCGCGCCGAGTTTTTACGCCGCGTTTGGCTCGAAACAGGCGCTGTTCAATGAAGTGGTCGAGCGCTATCTCGACACCCACGGCCGGGTCACCGACAGCCTGTTCGATACAACCCTGCCGCCCCGAGAAGCCATTGAAACCGCCCTGCGCCGCTCGGCGAAAATGCAATGCGAGCCCGATCATCCCAAGGGGTGCCTGGTGTCGCTAGGGTTGATGAGCGCGTGCTCAGAAGAGAGCAAGGCCATCGCCGAACCGCTGATGCGCACCCGAATCCTCAACCGTACCGCCATGGCTGCATGCGTCGAGCGCGCTGTAGCCGCGGGTGAATTGCCCGCAACGGTGATACCCGAAACGCTTGCTGCTGCCTTTGACAGCTTTCTGCTTGGCTTGTCGACCCTGGCACGCGATGGCGTGGCGCATGAAACGCTGGATGCTGCGGTGACGCAGATGATGGGAATGTGGGACGGTTTGCGCGCTGCCGCGCATTGAATGCAAGCGGGTAGGAGCTGCTTCAGCAGCGAAGGCTCAATACTGTACTTAGGTATATAAATCGATAGCCTGCATTTTTATCAATGAAACCGAATCAGGCTGCCGATATCGAGTGGCGACGATGGGAAAGGACATCCGCGAGGTGATTTACGCTTGACCGGGTCCGCGAATTACCTACAGGGAGTTTTTTATGAAATACCGATCTCGCCTGCACAGTGTGCTGGCCGTCGCCGGGTTTGTGACTGCGCTGCTGCCTGCGACGGGGAGCGCCTTCATGGGCTCGGCTCTGGCGATTGTCATGTTGCCTTCAATAATTTCTAGCCTTCTGCTTCCCATGGCAATTGTTATCAACCTCTGGGCCCTGGTATCCGGCTGGCGGCTTTTTCTTTTTTTCGTATCAGGAAAAAACGAACCAGGACCGGGCTGCTGGATCGGGCTGGTGATCTTTTGTGTTTCCGTAACGAGTTTCAGCATTTACACGAAATGGCCGAAATTTGAACTGCCTTGGCTGACCCTTGCGGTGGTCCTGCATTGGCTGTGGCTGTATTGGAAGGATTTCAGGCTGGACTGGCGGCGGGCAGTCACTCATTAAAGGGTGGGCATGCCCCCCGACCAAGGGATCCGGTAGAAGCTCGCTCGCGAAGACGCCGGGGCCGACAAATCCTCTGCCGTGCCTGACAGGCCGTCTGCACGAACGAGTTCCTGGGCGTTGCGCCTTACCAGCTATACGCCACCTGCGCATAGTAGAACGCACCGCTGTAGCCATAAGGCGAGTAGGTGCTGTACGCCAGGTTGCCGCCGCTGTTGGCGAAGCTGTTGAGCTTCTCCGGGTATTGGTCGGTGACGTTGTCGCCGCCCACGGTGAAGGTCCAGTTGTTCCAGTTGTAGTCCACCGACAGGTCCAGCAGCCAGGCGGCGCTGAAGGTCTGGTCGTTGACCGGGTCGGCCTGGTAGCTGGTGAACTCACCGTAGCGCACCAGGTTGGAATGCACCGCCCAGTTGCCGAAGGTGAAGTCGTTGCCGAAGCTCAGCTTGTGCTTGGGCGTGGTGTCACCCAGCAGGCCGATGCGCTCGCGGCGGTCGACGCGCACCAGATCGACGCCCAACTGGCTGAGCACGCCAGGGTTGGCTTTGACGTCGGTGACTTTGGTGTGGCTGTAGTTGTAGCCCAGGGTGCTGTTCCAGCGCACGCCGTTGTCGAAGCGGTAGCGATAGTTGGCGACCAGATCGACGCCGTCGGTGCTGGTGTCGGTGGCGTTGGTGAAGTAGCGCACCGAGGTGTAGTTGATGTCCCCTACCCCGTTGGCCCGCAGGTAGTTGGCCGCAGCGTTGTTGAGCACCAGGTTGGACGACAGCGAGATCCGGTCCTTGATGTCGATGCGGTACACATCGGCGGTCACGGTCAGGTTGTCCAGCGGTTCGAGCACCAGACCCACGCTGTAGTTACGCGACTTTTCCGCTTCAAGGTCTTCAGCACCCAGCAGTTGCGCCACGCGGCTGCTGGCCGGGAAGGTGCCGGCTTCCTGGATGCTGTTGCCGATCAGTTGCGACGAGGTAAAGGCAAAGTTCTGCTGGGCCAGCGACGGTGCACGGAAACCGGTGGAGACGCTGCCGCGCAACGCGACCTGCGGGGTGAAGTCGTAACGGGCCGATATCGCCCCGCTGACGTTGGAGCCGAAGTCACTGTAGTCCTCATGGCGCACCGCCGCCGAAGCGCTGAGTTTGTCGGTGAAGTTGGTTTCCAGGTCCAGGTACTGGGCGAAGTTATGCCGCGAGGTGCTACCGGCGTCCGAAGCGCGGAAGCCTGCCAGCCCCGAGCTGCCGCTCTGGAAGTACGATTCAGCCTGGCCGGCAGCAATCTGATAACCCTGGCGCAGGTATTCAGTACCGAACGCCACCGACACCGGGTTGGGCAGCCAGGACGCACTGAACTCGCGAGACAGATCGAGGCTGAGCTGCTTCTGGTCGTTGGTCAGGGTGCCGTTATAGAACGAACGCGGCGTGGCCAGGCCGAGCGAGGTGTTGATGGTCTTGGTGCGGATTTCGTAGCTGTTTTTGCCGTAGTTGGCCGACAGGTCGTAGTGCCAGTCGTAAGCCAGTTCGCCACGCAGACCGGCCACCAGGGTGGTGTCTTCCAGGGTGCCGCGAATCAGAGGCAGGTAGCCGTTGGGGAAAATTGCCGGGTTGTTGTTCGACGCGTTGCTGGCCCGGTAGAAGGCAGCAGTTTCGCCACGACGCTTGCTGTAACCGCCGAAGCTGTAGAACTCGGCCGCATCGTTGAAGCTGTACTCGCTGTTGAACTGGATCTTGCCCTCTTCACTGGCCGGCTCACCCTGACGGAATACATGCTGGCCGTAGGTGGTCGAGCCGATGCTCGCGGCGCGGAAATCATCACCGGCGCGGTCGGTGTAGTCGTTGTTGGCGCCTTCGGCGGACAGGTTGATAAAGCCGTTCTCACCCAGCGCAAAACCGGTATTGCCGGCCACCTGGCGCTGGATGCCATCGCCTTTCTTGTACTGGCCGAAGCGGGTCGAGACCGTACCGCCGTTGTCCGCGCTTTTCAGAATGACGTTGATCACCCCGGCAATCGCATCGGAGCCATAACGCGCCGAAGCCCCGTCACGCAGCACTTCGATACGCTCGATGGCCGACAGCGGGATGGCGTTCAGATCCGCCGGTGCCGAACCGCGCCCCACCGCGCCGCCCAGGTTAATGAACGCCGACGTGTGGCGACGTTTGCCATTGACCAGCACCAACACCTGGTCCGGCGACAGCCCGCGCAACTGCGCCGGGCGGGTCAGCTCGGCGCCGTCCACCAGGCTGGGGCGTGGAAAGTTGATCGATGGAATCAGCTTGGCCAACACCGCGCCCAATTCGGCGGAGCCGGTGCTGCGCAGGGCATCGCCGCTGATCACATCAATCGGTGACAGCGACGCGCTGGCGGTGCGCTCCTGAGCGCGGGTACCGGTGACGATCACCGTGCTCAGGGTCGAAGACTCCTGCGCCGCTTCCTCTGCCCCCGCAAAGGTGCTGACGCCCAACAGATTGGCCGAAACGATTGCCGTGGCCAACAAATGACGCTTGAAACTCCTCATACCGCTCCCCTTGAATCCCTTTACCGAGGCAGGCAGCCCCAGCCGTGACGAGCGATCCGTGCGGCGGACGGTGGCGATCATCTGGTCATTATGATTTGAATAACGGTGGCCCGATGACATATATCCTAACGCGATTTAAATGTGGTTTTTAAATACGATTTAGAAATATGCAAGTGCAATTGGGTTTGGATTCACAGGCCGCGCAGCACGCCATTCTGTTCAGACGCGCAACTCCCGCAACACCTCCAGCACATGGGTTGTGGCGCGTTCACAGCGGGCGGCGCGATGGGCAATCCCCAACTGGCGCCATAACGGCGGCTGCAAGGGCCGCATCACGATGCGCGGGTCAGGCGCCGGGGTGGCCGCCTCATGGGGCAGCAGCGTGGCACCGTAGCCCGCCGCCACCAGGCTTTTTATCGCATCGTTGTAGTTAAGCTCGATACGCGCCACGGGATGACACTCATCAGCGGCAAACCACTCGCTGGTCAGGCGCGCCAGTCGGGTGCTGCTGTCATTGAGAATCAGCGGCTGACGGGCCAGCCAGGCTGGTGTGATGACCTCGGGGCATTGCCAACGGGCCGGCAGAAAAGCCATGACCGGATCACGCCGCCACGGCTCGATGCACAACCCCTTGGCTGGCGCCTGCGGCAAAGCGACCAAACCAATGTCCAGCGCCCCGCAGGCCAACCGATGCAAGGTTTCCTGAGAGGTCAGCACCGCAACCTGGACGTCGATAGCCGGATGCCGCTCGCCGAGAATTTCCAGGGCCTGAGGCATCAACTGCGCAATCGCACCGGTGGATGCGCCCAGCCGTACCCGCCCGGCCAGCCCCTGGACCTGACGTTGCACTTCCTCCAGCGCCTGGTCGGCTTCGGCCAGCAGGTTGCGGGCCCGCACGATCAGCGTTTCACCGATGGCGGTAGGCTGCACCTGCCCGCGGGTACGCGACAGCAGTGCAGCGCCCACCCGCGCCTCAAGGTCGGCAATGTGCAGGCTGACCGTCGGCGCGGCGAGGTTGAGCGCCCGCGCCGCTTGAGCGAACGACCCCAGGTCGGCAATCGTCACCAGGGTACGCAGACGGTCGAGGCTGACTTCACGCATGGCACAGCACTCATTCAGAAAAACTGAATGAAAGCATTTTTAAATTCAACTTTCACTATCTTAGGTATCAACCGAATATTCGCCGGGTTGATTCCTCACGCGAGAACAGCTTCATGAGCACACCCCTGATCTTCATCGATGGCGACCAAGGCACCACCGGGCTGCAAATCCAGCAGCGTCTGCAAGGGCGCACCGGCCTGCAGTTGCTGACCCTGCCAGCCGAGCGGCGCAAAGACCCGCTGCTGCGTGCCGAGGCCCTGAATGCTTGCGACATCGCCATTTTATGCCTGCCGGATGACGCCGCCCGCGACGCCGTCGCGATGATTGAAAACCCTGCGGTACGAGTGATTGATGCCAGCTCTGCGCACCGCACCAGCGCCGGCTGGACCTATGGCTTTGCCCAGATGCACGCCGGGCAGGCCGAACAGATTGCCAAGGCCCGGCGCGTTAGCAACCCTGGCTGCTACCCCACCGGGGCGATTGGCTTGTTGCGGCCGTTGCTGGATGCCGGCCTGCTGCCTGCCGATTACCCGCTCAGTATTAATGCCGTGTCGGGCTACTCCGGCAAAGGCCGCGCCGGCATCGAGCAGTACGAGGGCGCACATGCCGCCGACGCGCCGGCCTTTCAGGTTTATGGATTGGGCCTGACGCACAAGCACGTACCGGAAATCCAGCAGCACAGCGGGCTGAACCAACGGCCGCTGTTCATCCCGGCCTACGGCGCTTTCCGCCAAGGGATCGTGCTCACCGTGCCGCTGCAGCTGCGGCTGCTGCCCTCGCGGCAGGCGAACCAACGCACCCGCGCCGCCGATCTGCACGCCTGCCTGGCGCAGCATTACGCTGCCAGCGACTACGTGCAGGTGATGCCGCTGCAACAGTCTGCGGCACTGAGCCACCTCGACCCACAGGCGCTCAATGGCACCGATGCGCTGCGCCTGATGGTTTTCGAACATGACGAGCACGCCTTGCTGGCAGCAGTGTTCGACAACCTCGGCAAAGGCGCAGCGGGTGCCGCGGTACAGAATCTGGATCTGATGCTCAGCGGCGCAGCGGCTCAGGAGCCTCCCGTGCGATTAAACGCCCTACGCACGTGACCCGGATAGCGAATCGTCAGTCAACCCATCTCGGCGCGCTGTCTGGCCCGGCACTTTCGGGCTGCGCGCGGTGGGTTCTGGCTTTCTCTTTTTGGACGCAACAATGAACAAGACTCTGGCTTCGTCACTTTTCACCTTGGGCCTGCTGGCCAGTCCAAGTGCCTGGGCAGACGGCCCGCTGCTGTGGCATGACGAAAGCATCACTTACCTGTACGGCAAGAACTTCAAGATCGACCCGGCGATCCAGCAGACCATCACCCTGGAACATGCCAGCGCCTGGACCTGGGGCGATCTGTTTGTGTTTGTCGATAACATCTGGTTCAACGGTGCGAAGTCGGGCAACGGCAACCACACAATGTACGGCGAGATCAGCCCGCGCCTGAGCGCCGGCAAGCTGTTCGACACCGACCTGTCATTCGGCCCGATCAAGGACGTGCTGCTGGCCAGCACCTGGGAGTTCGGCGATGACGATGTGGATGCTTACCTGCTGGGTCCGGGTTTCGACCTGGCGGTTCCCGGCTTTGACTATTTCCAGCTGAACTTCTACTACCGCCAGCCTGACGGTGACCGGGTGCGTGCCGGTGCCTGGCAGATCACCCCGGCCTGGTCGTACACCCTGCCATTGGGTAACTCGAACCTGGTGATCGACGGCTTCATCGACTGGGTGGTCAATAACAAGTCCAGCAGCGGCGGCAAGCAGAGCGACTACCACGCCAACCTGCACTTCAACCCGCAGATCAAGTACGACCTGGGCAAGAGCCTGGGTTACGAGGCCAAGCATCTGTATGTCGGCGTGGAGTACGACTACTGGTCCGACAAATACGGGATCAAAGACAGCCAGGTGTTTGCGACTGACCAGAACACCACCAGCCTGCTGGTCAAGTACCACTTCTGATCCCAAAGTGTGCTTTAAATAGGCGACCTTGACCGCGAAAAGGCCGGGCCAGACCCAACACAGGTAGCGCCCGGAAAATGGCCTTCGCGACCAAGCTCGCTGCTACGCCATTTCAAGCCCTGAGCTAAAACGCCACGACGCGCCGACACGGATAATTTTTCTTCGCGCCGGCTCGTCAATGCGCTATCAATAGGCCATCAAAAAATGGCAAATTGGTGCTTGCGCCGCCAGTGCAGGCAGCGTCAATCACGGTATCAGGGAGTAACCGCATCATGGACGTCCGCCGCTCGATCCGCTTGCCTTTATTGGGCCTGGCCTTGTTTGCCGGTCTGGCCCAGGCTCATGGCCCCACTCATAACCACGATCAGGAGCCCGCGACTGAAGGCCCGATCAGCCGTTTCAACGCTGACAAGACCACCACTTGGGACAACGTACTGGCCGGCTGTGTCAACCCCAAGGATCTGCAAAAGAGCTACCTGCTCTCAGGGCTGGGTGGCACGCGCTACCCGCTGGTCACCGCCACAGAGGGCGAGCGGGTCGGGGCCTTTTACAGTCAGGGCATGGCCTTGCAATATGGCTTCAACTTCGCCGAGGCGACCCGTGCCTTCTATCAGGCCAGCCTGCTCGACAAGGGGTCGGTGATGCCGTATTGGGGCATCGCGCTGTCGGCCAACTCCAATATCAACAGCAACGCAACGGGCGGCTGTAACCTGCTGGCCTGGCGAGCCGCGCTCAAAGCCCAGGAAAACGCCGGGCAGCGGCTCGAAGACAAAACGCTGCAAGAGCGCTTCGGGCGCGAGCAATTGCAGCGCGAATACGACTACACCAATGCCTTTCTCAAGCTCTATCGCGTGGAAGGTAATGATGTGGTCTTCGACGACCAGACCAAGCAAGCCTACGCCCAGGCCATGCAAGAGCTTGCCAACAAATACCCCGGCGATCTGGATGCCGCGACCCTGCACGCTGATGCCCTGCTCAACCTGACGCCATGGCAATGGTGGAAAGGCAATGCCGCCTCTGCCGCCGGGGTCGAGCCTACCGATGCCGCCGCCAAAGCCTTGCAGATTCTCAACAAGGTGTTGATAGAGGATCAGCAGCACACCGGCGCCAACCACTTCTACATTCACGCCATCGAAGAGTCGCCGTTCTCCGACAGCGGCCTGCCCATGGCAGAGCGTTTCCGCACCCAGAACCCGGCCATCGGCCATCTGGTGCACATGGCCTCGCACATCTACCAGCGTACCGGCAACAACAACCTGGCCAGCGTCACCAACTACACCGCCGTGGCGGTAGACCGCGCCTATGTTGCCCAGGCCAACCCGCAAAGCCCCTATGCCCTGCACTATCTGGGGCACAACATCCACTTTCTGACCTGGACCTTGTCCATCGAGGGTCGCCAGAACGAGACCCTCGAGATGGTCGAAGAGCTGGTGGACAACACCACAGAATTCGCTGCACTGCCGTTTCTGTGCAAAGAATTCAAAGATGAAATCCAGGTCAAGTCGGACTACTTCTACGCCGTGCCTTACTACTTCAGCGTGCGCTTCCAGGACTGGCAGGCACGTGATCGCATCGAGAAGAAGATCAATACCGGCCTGGCAACCATCAACCAGACCTGCAAAGCCGAAGACCCCGAATGGAAGGATTTGACCGCGCCCTACACCCAGACCATGCGCGCCTATGCCAGCACCTATGAACAACTGTCGCGGCCGGGGCTGAGCGAGGCAGATGCGCAGAAGCTGCTCAGCGCCTGGTTGCAGCAGGTCAATGACACGCTGACCGAAGACTTCAAGAAAACCGCTAAACCGCTGGCGTACGGCAACAATGCAGCGATCGACCTGTTGCGCATTGCCAACCTGATCTTGCTCAACCAGGCCCAGGCCAGCGTCAAAGCCGAGCTGAATCTGCAGGATCTTAAAGAGGCCAGCGCCAAGGCGGCCGGCACACAAGCCAAAGCCCTGGCCGATGACATCGCCAGCCTGACCGGCAACAAGGGTGAGCAGATACTGGCTGCCTGGACCAAGGCCGTCGCGGTGCAGGACAGCCTGAACTACAACGAACCGCCTGACTGGTACTACACCCTGCGCGAGTCGCTGGGGTACGCCCAACTGGAGCTGCAAAAATACGCCGAGGCCGAGCAGAGCTTCCGCGACGATCTGATCAATAACCGGCTCAGTGGCCGCTCCCTCAACGGCCTCAAGCTCAGCCTGGAGAAACAGGGTAAGCCGGTGCCGGCTCTGCTGGACGAACAATTGAGCACGGCCTGGCGCAACGCCACGATCAGTGCGGCGCCGCTGGCGAACTAAGGCACGCACGCGCAGGCCGCTGCTGGCCTGCGCGTGGTGACCGGTAAAATGCCTAACCCCTGTCAGTCTTCTGCAAGCCCGGCGCTTCAATCGTCGGGGCCTTGCCGTTGTCCAGCGCAGCGATCTCGCGCTTGGCCGTAGCCAGATCAAAGGCGTTGTCCCACTTGGCAATCGCGATGGTGCCGATGCCATTGCCAATCAGGTTGGTCACGGCCCGCGCCTCATTGAGGAAGCGGTCGATTCCCAACAACAGCACCAGCCCCACCAGTGGAATGGTGTGAATGGTGGTCAGGGTTGCGGCCAGGGTCACAAAACCCGCACCGGCGACACCCGCCGAGCCTTTCGAGGTCAGCAGCAGTACACCCAGCAGGACGCACTGGTCCATGACCGTCAGCGGCGTGTTGGTGGCTTGGGCAACGAAAATCGCGGCCATGGTCAGGTAGATGCAGGTGCCATCGGCGTTGAAGGTAAAGCCGGTGGGCAACACCATGCCGACCACCGATTTCTGGCAACCGAGTTTTTCCAGCTTGGCCATCATCCGCGGCAGCACCGACTCAGTGGAACAGGTGCCGAGCACGATCAGGATTTCATCCTTGAAGTAGCGCAGGAACTGCATCAACGGCAGGCCAGACCAGCGCGCCACCGCGCCGAGAATGATCAGGATGAACAGCAAGGTGGTGACATACAGCGCGATCAGCAGTTGCCCCAGCGACAGCAAGGTGCCGATACCGTACTTGCCTATGGTGAACGCCATACCTGCACCAGCACCGATAGGTGCCAGGCGCATGACCATCGCCACGATTTTGAACAACCCTTGCAGCAACAGATCAATGATGTTGATCAACGGTTTGGCGACCGGCCCCATCTGCACCAGCGCCACGCCCATCAGCACCGACAGCAGGATCACCTGCAGCATCGAACCTTTGGCGAAAGCATCGACAAAGGTGTTGGGAATAATGCCAAGGAAGAAGTCCACCGTACCGCCCTGCTCATGCGCGACCTGGGTGTACTTGCTGATGGTGCTGCCATCGAGCTTGCTGGAGTCAATATTCATGCCCTCGCCGGGCTTGAGGATATTGACCACCACCAGGCCGATGACCAGGGCAATGGTAGAGAGGATTTCAAAGTAGATCAGCGCTTTGACACCAATGCGCCCGACCTCCTTGATGCTGCCCATCTTGGCCATACCAACCACCACCGTGCCGAAGATGATCGGCGCCAGCAGCATCTTGATCAGCTTGATGAAACCATCGGCCAGCGGTTGCAGTTTGGCGCCGAAGCCAGGTTCGAAGTAACCCAGCAGACCACCGATGACGATGCCGATCAGCACCTGCACATAGAGCTGGCTGTACCAGCGGGAACCGGACTTTTCCATGTTGTCGCACCTCGTCTTGTTCTTGTTGGGAGGGCATGCAGAAGGGCACCTCTAAAAACTACCTGCGTGGCCATCGCGTTGTTGAAATCAGGCTCAAAATGCTCATTTACAACCCGTAAAATCCGCTTTCTCGCCTGATTTCGCCTAGCGCTGCCTGCCTCGCCTACGTTTTTAGAGGCACCCCGGCAGCGGCCGCCACACCAGACGGCCGCTGCGGGGCATCAACGTTCGCCCAGCTCGCGCATCACCTCATAGAGCGCGGCCTTGGCTTCGAAACCCACCCCCGGAATGTCCGGCAGGCCGACGTAGCCGTTTTCGACGCGGATGCCGTCGGCAAAGCCGCCAAACGGCTGGAACACGTCCGGGTAGGACTCGTTACCGCCCAGGTGCAGACCGGCAGCAATGTTCAGCGACATCTGATGCCCGCCGTGCGGCACCACGCGCCGCGACGACCAGCCCAGCTCCTGCATCACGTCGAGGGTGCGCAGGTACTCCACCAAGCCGTAAGACAGTGCGCAGTCGAACTGCACGAAGTCGCGGTCCGGGCGCATGCCGCCGTGGCGCAGCAGGTTGCGCGCATCCTGGTGGGAGAACAGGTTCTCGCCGGTGGCCATCGGCAGGTCATAGTGGTTGGCCAGTTCGGCTTGCAGGGCGTAGTCCAGCGGGTCACCGGCTTCCTCATACCAGAACAGGTCGTATGGCTTGAGCGCTTCGGCGTAGGCAATCGCGGTTTTCAGATCGAAGCGGCCGTTGGCGTCTACCGCCAGGCGCTTGCCGCTGCCGACCACATCCAGCACCGCTTCGATGCGCGACAAATCTTCGGCCAGCGGCACGGCGCCGATTTTCATCTTCACCACGTCGTAGCCACGGTCCAGATAGCTCTGCATTTCGGCCTTGAGCTGGGTGTGGTCCTTACCGGGGTAGTAGTAACCGCCGGCGGCGTAGACCCAGACCTTGTCGTCGGCTACGCCATTGCGGTAACGGTCGGCCAGCAGCCGGTACAGCGGCTTGCCTTCGATCTTGGCTACCGCGTCCCAGACCGCCATGTCGATGGTGCCCACCGCCACCGAGCGCTCACCATGACCGCCGGGCTTCTCGTTGGTCATCAGGGTTTTCCAGATGGCGAACGGGTCGAGGTTGTCGTTGGCCTCATCAATCAGCGATTCGGGGCTGGCTTCGCTGATCCGCGCCAGGAAGCGGTCGCGCATCAGCGCGCCCTGACCATAACGGCCATTGGAGTTGAAGCCGTAACCGATCACCGGCTTGCCGTCGCGGATCACATCGGTGACCACCGCGACCACCGAGCAGGTCATCTTCGAAAAGTCGATGTAAGCGTTGGCAATGGGCGAGGCAATGGAAACGGTTTTTTCGCGGATATCAACGATGCGCATGGCGCTGTCCTCTTGTTGTGTTGAGCACAACGTTAGGCGCATCCCGCCGTGGCGAATAATGCCGTTATCGCGCCGGGCAATGCCGAAACAGCATTGCCCAAACTTGGATGGGTACGACATATTTGCTTTAGGCGTGCTATAACGGTTCACCCCCATGCACAGGCAGCATCACCATGGAACTGGTCTGGCTCGAAGACTTCATTGCCCTGGCCGAACACGGCGGCTTTATTCGCGCAGCGCAAACCCGGCATGTGACCCAACCGGCATTCAGCCGACGCATTCGTGCGCTGGAGCAATGGATGGGGGTCGAGCTGTTCCAGCGTTCGGCCCAGGGCGCAACCCTGACCCCGGCCGGCGAGCATGTGCTGGCCAGTGTTCAGGATGCCGCAGCACGCCTGTACCGCATCCGCGAAGAAGCCCGTGAGGTGGCCGGCACGGCGGCCAAGAGTCTCCGGTTCTCGGCGACCCATTCGTTGTCGTTCACGTTTTTTCCGAAATGGATCCGCCAGCTCGGGCGTGGCGCCCCGATTGAGGCGGTGCGCCTGCAGTCCGACAGCATGGCCGAGTGTGAGCGGCTGCTGATGCACGGTCAGGTGCAGTTTCTGATCAGCCATCGGCACCCGCAGGTGCCACCGAAGCTGCCGCCGGGCCAGTACCTGAGCAAGGCCATCGGTGAGGACAGCCTGATTCCGCTGATGGGCGCCGACGCCGGGTTCAGCGCCGACCTGCAAACTCTGCCCTACCTGGCTTACAGCAAAGAGTCGGGGCTGGGGCGGATCATCGACCATCACCTGCAAGACAAGGCCGGTTACCTGCACCTGCAACCCTCGTTCAGCAGTCATCTGGCCGCGGTGCTCACCTCCATGGCGCTTGAAAACAAAGGCGTGGCCTGGCTGCCCAACAGCCTCACCGAGCAGGAGCGCGCCGACGGCAAGCTGGTGCGGGCGCTGGATGACAGCTGGGACATTCCGCTGCAAATCCACCTGACCCGCCCGCTGGCACCCTTGCCGCCGTTTGCCGAAGCGTTCTGGGCCGGGCTGGACTGAACAGTTTTCAGTTACCTGATCGGCCCAGTCGCTTGGCCACTGGTCTATAACCCGAATGGATGCACCAGCGGCCGGTGCCGCTCAATCTTCACCGGCGCCTCGGCCAGCGGCCATTGGGCCAGGGGCTCGTACTTACCCTTGTAGGACTCATACAGCACGAACTCTCGGGCGCTCAGGTGAAACTCGGTGCCCAACGGCGCCTCCGGCACCTCGCCACGGTAGTCGCGCAGCAGGGTCACGTGGGGCTGAAACTCGCGAGGGTCGACGGCAAAGCCCAATGGCAGCATGGCCTGCTGCAGTTCATAGACCCAACGCAAAAAGGCCGCTTGCGGGTACTCCGGCACCAGCACCAGGGCCTGGCTGCGCCGCCAGACCTGCAGTTGGTCGAGCACAATCGACGGCGACGCAGCCAGCGGGCGCAAGCGCGCAGCCGCCTCGGTGATCGCTGGCAGCTGTGACACGCCGACATCGCCCAGAAACATCAGGGTCAGGTGAAAATTCGCCGCCGGTACCGGACGGCCGCCGCGCAGTTTCAAGTCCGAGCGCCAGCGTGAAATGGCCTTGGTTTGCGCACCATCGCAAGGCAAGGCGAAGAACAACCGCTTGAAGGGCTCGTTGGGGGTGAAGTCGTTGCTGCTCATCGGGCGTTCCTCCATGCAGTAATCGGTACCAACATACCCTATTGCGATGGAGGGTTGCCAAGCGGTTGAAGTTCACAGAATTGAACGCCGGTGAACGGAGAACGCGACTCAAGCCCGATAGTGTTCGGTTAAACGCTGCACACTTCTATCGGAGCTACCTTGGTATGGGCGGCACTCCGACGAAGAGCCCGACAAAGCCACCAACGATGCAATGCAGCGAATGTACCGCCGCCTTCGCGAGCAAGCTCGCGCCTACAGGCCTTGCCACTCCTGCACCAGCAACTCAACCAGTTCGCGGGCCGGCAGCTCGCGGGCCAGCGGTGCGCCCTGCCCGGCCCAATGCGCAGCAAACTCATCGCTGCCGGCCCTGGCCGCTGCGCCATTGAGCTGCTTGGCCGCATCATAGGCCAGCGGATAAGCCGCAGGCTGCACACCGCCCCGCTCGGCATGCTCGATAAACCGATTGACGATGCCCCGCGCCGGACGCCCGGACAGCGTGGCGGTCAGGCGGGTCACAGCCGCGCGCGGGCTTTTCAGATTGGCGCGATAACCCTGGTTGGCCGCCGACTCGGGGCAGAGGATAAAAGCCGTACCCAGTTGCGCGGCAGCCGCCCCTAGATCCAGCGCAGCCCGAATCCCCTGGCCGTCCATGATGCCGCCAGCGGCAATGATCGGCAGGTCGATGTGCTTGACCAGCAGCCGCACCAGCACCGAAGTGCTCAACCGCTCATCAACCGCCTGCGGGTCGAACATCCCGCGGTGCCCGCCGGCCTCGATGCCTTGAGCAACGATGCCATCAAAGCCCAGCTGTTGGATCTGCAGTGCCTCGGGCAGATTGGTGGCACTGGCCAATGTGTAAATCCCGGCCTGTTTGAACGCTTGCAGTTGCGCCCCAGACGGCAGGCCGAAATGAAAACTGACCACCGCCGGGCGTGTGTCGAGCAACATCTCGAACAGTTGATCATCGGCGGCAAAGCTCTTGTAAATCTCTGCCAAGGCTGCCGGCGGCTCGGCTGCAAATTCATCGAACAATGGCTGCAAGTGCCTGAGCCAGGCCTGCTCGCGCGCAGCATCGCGCACGGCGGGCGCATGACAGAACACATTGACGTTGAATGGCCGGTCGGTCAGTGCCTGGGTCTGCTCGATCATCTGCCGGGCCTGGGCCACCGTGCTGGCGCCGATGCCCAACGAGCCCAGCGCACCTGCATTCGATACCGCCGCTGCCAGTTCAGGCGTGGCAACTCCGGCCATGGGTGCCTGGATGATCGGATGGGTGCCCAGCCGGGCAGTAAATGCGTTAGCAAAACTCATGATCGGCTCCACCGGATGCTCAAGTAAAACGGCGATTGATAATTATCATATTGAGAATAATATAATCACATTATTCTTCAATGGTGAATTTAATTGGATCTGGAAAGCCTGCGCATTTTCGACGCTGTGGCCGCCGAGCTGAGCATCACTCGCGCCGCCGCGCGCCTGGGTCGAGCGGCCTCGAATGTCACCACGCGCATCCAGCAACTGGAAGCAGAGCTTGCCACCGAGCTGTTCATTCGCAGTGGTAAACGCATCGCGCTGTCGCCGGCCGGCCAGCAGTTCCTGAGCTACGCCCGGCGCATGCTGGCGCTGGAGGATGAAGCACGGCAGATGCTCAACGGCAGCGCCGAGGGCGGCAGCCTGCGGGTCGGCAGCATGGAAAGCACCGCCGCCAGTCGCTTGCCTGAGCCGCTGGCCGCCTACAGCCTGGCTTATCCGCAGACCCGTTTACTGATCAGCACCGGCCCCTCGGTGGTGCTGCTCGAGCAGTTGCGTCAGGGCTTGCTCGACTGTGCGTTCGTGGCCTTGCCCGAAGATTTGAACGATGAACTGGCGATGGCCACCAGCGGCTTGCAAGGCATGCAACTCTGGCAAGAACAACTGCTGCTCCTGCTGCCAGCCAGCGAGGCTGAAGTGCAAAAACCTGCTCAGGTACGCACTCGCACCTTGGCGGCGTTCAAATCCGGTTGCACGTATCGGGCGCTGGCCGAGCAGGCGCTGCAAACGGCCAATGATCCGCGCTGGCAGTTTCAGGAATTGGGCTCTTATCACGCCATGCTGGCCTGTGTGGCCGCAGGTGCGGCGGTGACGGTGCTGCCGCGCAGCGTCTTGCAACTGTGCCAATACCCGGTGCAGTTGCCGACTCTGGACCTCGGCAGCCGCACGACCTGGCTGGTGTGGCGACGGGGCTATGCCACACCGGCATTTGAACGTTTTGCCGAAATAATTCGGCACCATGCAGGAGCGGCTTCAGCCGCGAACAGAGTGCAACCGCTTCATGACTAGGGTCGCGAAAGCGCTGTATCAGTCTTCGCAGAACCTCAACCGGTTACCGAACGGGTCATGCACTTCCAGCAGCCGCCCCCAGGCCTGCTCGACGATTTGCGGGCGTCCGTAGCCGTATTGCTTGGCGTGCAGCTCATCGCGCAGCGCCTCGACACCCTGCATCGGAATGAAAATGGTCGCGCCGGGGCTGGCATCGCCATGGTGTTCGGACAAGTGCAGTTGCAGGCCATCGCGTACGATACCCAGGTACAGCGGCAGGCCTGGCTCGAAGCGGTGTTCGAACTCGACACTGAAACCCAGGAAATCCAGATAGAACTCCCGCGCCTTGGCTTCGTCGAAGCTGCGCAGGATCGGGATTGGTTTGGCGAAGCTGATCGCGGCCGGTGCAGACTGCTCGGGCAGCCGCGCTGCCGCAACATTCCAGTCCTTGTAACCCAACTGTTGGGCGACCAGTTCCAGCGCGGCGCTATGCGAAAGTACGCTATCGGGCAACGCAGCGCGCAAGCGCTTGGCCATTTGTTTGGCCTGTTCAATGGTGATCATCACAGCTCTCCGGTCAAGGCAGTCCGGTGCCCGCATTGCCAAGCCTCGACGCTTGAAAGCAGCGATAGGGTTGGGTGTGTACAGCGATGCTTTCACCTTCCTGGCCGGTAGAAGACGCAGGGCGAGCGGCGGGCAGCATCAGGCCGGTGCTGATGCTACACCTTGCCAGACGTGCGGGGAACCCGCCGTGGCACCGGCCCTGACCTTTCGCTTTACAGCCCGATGCCCTACCATGCCGCTCGCCGGTTTCCACCAGGAATTAATAGGGAATCCGTCGCTCATCAGGTAGCTCGGCCATCTGACCCGCGAACCGGAACTGCCCCCGCAACTGTAGGTGCCGAGCCTGCTCCACGATGCCACTGGGTCACACGATCCGGGAAGGCCGGAGCCGGGCCAGGACGCGCCAGTCAGGAGACCTGCCGGCAAAAAATCAACCAACCGGCGGGGTGTCCGGGATGGACATCCGCGCCCGGCTCCGGGTGCAGCCCTGTGCTTATGGGGCTTATCGATGCCTGTCCGGGCGCCTGCCTTTGTGCAGCTTCGACAGGAGTACCGCAGCATGCTCGCTCGCCTTATCACCCTGGCCGCCACGTTCAGCCTTGCCGGTCTGGCCCAGGCCGCCGCCACCCAGTACCCGTTGACCATCGATAACTGTGGCAAGCCACAGACTTTCGCCCAGGCTCCCGAGCGCGCCGTCACCATCGGCCAGGCCGGCACGGAAATTCTTTATTCGCTGGGGCTGGGCGACAAACTGGTGGGCACCTCGTTGTGGTTCAACAATGTGCTGCCGGAGTTCAAGGCGCAGAACGACAAGGTCGAGCGCCTGGCCGACAACGATCCGAGCTTCGAGGCGGTGATCGGCAAGCGGCCGCAACTGCTGACCGTGCAGTTCGAGTGGATGGTCGGCCCCCAAGGGGTGGTCGGCACCCGCGAGCAATTCAGCGACCTGAAGATCCCCACCTACCTGCTACCTTCGGACTGTGAGGGCAAGGACAACCTGGTCGGCGCCGACGGCACCCGCACGCAAAACTTCCAGATCGACACCATCTATAAAAGCGTCAGCCAGTTGGCCGAGATTTTCGATGTGCAGGAGCGTGGCCAGCAGTTGAACACCGAGCTGAAGGGACGCCTGGACAACGCCACCCGTCAACTGGCCGGCAAGGACCTGAGCAACACCAGTGCGGTGTTCTGGTTCTCCAGCGCTGACCTGGAAATCGACCCGTACGTCGCCGGTCGCCAGGGTGTTGCCGACTTCATGCTGCAGACCCTGGGCGTGCGCAACGTGGTCGAGTCCAGTGAAGAATGGCCAACCGTGGGCTGGGAAACCCTGGCCAAGGCCAACCCGACCTGGATCATCATTGCGCGCATGGACCGTCGGCGTTTCCCGGCGGATGACTTCCAGAAAAAGCTGGAGTTTCTCCACAAAGACCCGGTGACCAAAAACATG
Organism: Pseudomonas sp. LJDD11; assembly: GCF_024584215.1. Taxonomy (NCBI): domain Bacteria; kingdom Pseudomonadati; phylum Pseudomonadota; class Gammaproteobacteria; order Pseudomonadales; family Pseudomonadaceae; genus Pseudomonas; species Pseudomonas sp. LJDD11. The sequence continues at coordinate 68,660 of NZ_JANJFL010000018.1, read as the reverse complement.
GATGCGGTGAAGAACAACCGCATCATCATCCTCGACGCTGACGCCATGCAGGCTGGTGTGCGCCTGTTCCGTGGCCTGGAAACCCTGGCCAGCGCGTTTGCCAGTGGCAAGGCCGAACAGCCATGAGACGTTTGGCCTGCTGGCTGCTGCTCGGTATCGCACTGCCAGCGACAGCAGAAGTCTGGGAAGTCAAAATGCTCACCCGTGGCGCCGAGGGCGCCATGGTCTATGAACCGGATCACCTGCACATCGCTGCCGGTGACACGGTGCGCTTCCTGCCCACCCAGAGCGGCCATAACGCGGCCAGCCTGACGGGCCTGCTACCGCAGGGCGCCGATGCCTTCAAAAGCCCGTTGAACAAGCCGTTCGAACACACTTTCAGCGTGCCGGGCCTGTACGGCGTGCAGTGCATTCCGCATCTGGCGATGGGCATGGTCATGCTGATTCAGGTGGGTGAAGCAAATAGCCAGGCGGGTCTGCCAGATGACCTGCCGGCGCGGGCCAAAGAGCGTTTTGCTACGCAACTGCAGAATTTGCGGGCTTCACGCTAAGTTGGTGGACGCGCCATTGCATTCGTCGGCTGAGCCGACTCCCACCGGGCCGCGCCGCCCTTAACTGATCGGCATTATCCCGTAGGAGCGGCTTTAGCCGCGAAGGCTTCCCGGCTAAAGCGGATCGCCGCCCGGCCGGTCATTCAGGCCGTTTAAGCAGGCAGGTATCCATGATCCAGCCATTGGCTGCCCTGGCCTGCTCACGCAGCCGCTCAATGTCTTGAACCACATCATGCAGCTTGCCTGAAACGAGGATTTCATCTTCCGTGCCCAGGTAAGCGCCCCAGTAGACCTCCAGATCCTGGTCAACCAGGCTGTGCAAGCCATTCCCGGCATCGAGCATCACCACCACACTGTCGACATTATCGGCAAAGCCTTCGGCCACAAGCCGCCCGGGGGTGATCGCGATCGAGCGACCTATATTGTTGAGTGCCACCTTGTGCTGTGCGGCCAGGGCCTGGACGCTGCTGATGCCGGGAATCACCTGATAATCCAGCGCGTGACGCCCGCTCCGGCTGATGGCCTCGATGATACGGATCGTGCTGTCATACAACGACGGATCGCCCCAGACCAGAAACGCCCCGCACTGCCCGTCTTGCAGCTCTTCGTCAATCAGCCGCTCGAAGACCAACTGTTTGGCCGCATTGAGTTCAGCGACGCTCTGCCGGTAATCCTCAGCGTCACCTGCCCGTGACGGGCTCGGCGCTTCGACCATGCGGTAGTCACGGTCCTTGATGTAACGCTCGCAGATGTCCCGCCGCAGCTGATTGAGCTTGCCCTTGCTCAGGCCTTTATCCATCAGGAAGAACACATCCACCTGATTCAGCGCGTTAACGGCCTGGACAGTGAGGTAGTCCGGGTTGCCGGCACCGATGCCAATGATCAGGATGGTTTTCATGACACCTCCAGCCAGCACAACCACCGGAACCTTTGGGCTTCAAGCGGCCACGCTTAGGCCGCGCAGCTCTGTGCCGGGGTCGCGGTGACAGACTCTGGCCAGTTGAGCGCCTTGGCCAGCACGGCAACCTCAGCGCACTTTTGCACGGCGCTGGCCAGCCCGCCGTGCCGTCCGGCATCAGGCAGGCCATCACCGGCTGCGGCGGCCGGACCGTGCAGCAACGAGCACGATGGCGCGACCCACAGGCGTTCACCAAGCCTTTCGTGAGCATGGCGCAACAGCGCCAGCGCCCGGTCCAGATCGCAGCGTTGCGGCTGGCGAGCGTCGACCAGCCCCAGCGACAGGATCTTGTATGCCGGCAAGCGGTCGAGAATCACCGGGTAACGGGCCGGGGCACAGGCCAGGTCGATGTGCAGGCCATCGACCGGTAATCCGGCGGCCAGGCCAAGGTTGTCTTCCAGGCCACCGAAATAAGTGGCGACCAGCTTCTTCAGCGGTTCGCGCTGCAGCAGGTTGTAGACGCGCTCATAGGCATTTTTCCACTCCTGCGGCAGGTCGAGCACCAGGATCGGCTCATCGATCTGCACCCACTCGACACCCTGGGCAGCCAGGCGCTGAAAGATCTGGCCATACAGCGGCAGCAGGCGGTCGACCAGTTCCAGTTTGTTGAACGCCTGGTCCTTGGCCTTGCCCAGCCACAGGTAAGTCAGCGGGCCGATCACCACCGGTTTGACCGCATACCCCAGCGCATGGGCTTCGTCGACTTCTTCGAACAACTGCTCCCAGCTCAGGGAAAACGCTTGATCGGCGCTGAACTCAGGGACCAGATAGTGCTCCTGAGTGTCAAACCACCGGCTCATGTCGTCGGCAGTGGCGTCACGGGCCATGCTGAACAACGTCTGTAACGTCGGCCTGAATTCGCCTTTGCTACGTACATGCGGCGCGACCACGCCGAACATCAGCGAGTGGCTCAGCACCTGGTCGTACCAGGCGAAATCACCCACCGGCAACAGCTCGATACCGGCCCCCTTTTGCATTTGCCAGTGCGCGCTACGCAACGCTCGGCCTTTGGCACGCAACCCGGCTTCGTCGAGCTCGCCGTTACAGAAGGCCTCACGCGCCTTGTTCAGTTCATGGTCGCGGCCAGAGCGCGGAAAACCCAGATTATGTGCCAGGGCCATGGTGCAATCCTTCGGTGCAGATATTCGATGGCCAATTGTCGGCAAGCGCAGCGACTGAGACAAACTCATATAATTTGAGATGAACTAGAGTTTTTCTCATATTCGCATTTATCCCCTGCTCAATCGCCGCTTGGCCGTTCTCGCCATGTCGCTCTCAGACAACAGGCACCCACGCCACCAGTCGACAATAAGCGCCTTGACCTACCGGTAGCGACATGATGATCAGCCTCAAGCAGGCCCTTAACGAGCAGCCTTTCGTTTGCCTCGTCGAATTCGTGCCCAAGCCCACCGCGAAAAGCTTCGAATCGTTCGAGACGCTGATGCAGCGCGGCGATTTCTGCGGCTGGCCGTTGCTCGGCACGATTGCCGACCGGGTCGGCAGCCGTTTCGACCTGACGCCGCTGGATGCCTACAGCCGCCTGTCGCGTCCGGTGCCGGCGCTGGTGCATTTTTCCGGCAAGGACCGCGAGCGCGCTGACCTACTCGGTCAGCTCGAACGCATCGACAATCTGGGTCTTGAGCAGTTGTTCATCGTCACCGGCGACCGGCTGCCCGGCCATGAGCCGGGCCAGCAGCCGGTGCGTTACCTGGAATCGGTATCGGCCTTGATGATCGCCCGGCAGGCGCGCCCGCACTGGCTGCTGGGCGCGGCGCTGAACCCGTTCAAGTACCGCGAAGAAGAAAGCGGCGCGCAGTATTTCAAGGCTGAGAAAAAGCTCAAGGCCGGTGCGGATTTTCTCAGCCTGCAACTGGGCTTCGATGCGCAAAAGCATCTCGAAGCCCTGGCCTGGATGCGCCGCCAACCCTCGCCCAAGCCAATGCTGGCCTGTGTCATGGCCTTGACGGCAGGCCGGGCCAGAATGCTCGAGCATGTGGCCGGGACGGTGGTCAGCCCCTCGATGCTGGAGGCGGTGAACGCCGAGGCCGAAGTCTCGAAAGCGTTCGCTCAACAGCGCAGTATCAGCCGCCTGGGGTTGCAGATTGTCGGCCTGAAACTGATGGGCTATGCCGCAGTGGAGCTCTCTGGCGTACACGACGCCACGCAAATGCACGCGCTGGAGCAGGCGGTCAACGACTGGCAGGCGCAGATTACCGACCTTGAACAATGGTCCAGCGCCTGGCAGGCCAGTTGGCAGATGCCGGGGCTGGCACCGGTGAGCTTTCAGCCGGCCGGCGAAACCTGGCAACCGGGTCAATCGCAGGCCAGAGCCAGCAACAAAGAGCAGCTGCGTTACCACCTGATGGACGCCCTGCATCACCAGCTATTCAGCCGCACCACCTGGCTGAGCCGGGCATTTGGCTGGGCCGTGCGGCGGCCAGTGTGCGCGACGGCGGGTGGTGCGCGCCTGTTGCACCGCCTGGAGCGCAGTGCCAAACGCCCTATGGTTGGCTGCGATAGCTGTGGCCGCTGCCGCCTGCAAGACACCCTCTACGTGTGCCCCGAGACTTGCCCCAAAGGCCTGGCCAACGGGCCGTGCGGCGGCACAAAGCTCAACCGCTGCGAGTTTGGCGACCGCGAATGCATCCACAGCATCAAGTACCGCATCGCCAAGACCGTGCAGCAAACCGACGTGCTGAGCGACCGGCTGCTTGCCTGCATCCCGGTCGAGACCCGGCATCGCAGCTCCTGGCCGCAGTGGTTTGAGGATGCAGTGCCCTCGGTGCAAAGCCCCCAGTTGATAGAAACCCGGCGCTCGCAAGAGCCGGTCGACGCTCCGGTTGCTAGCAAATAAAGCGGTACATTCGCAGCAAATGCTGTGACTTTACCGGCCTCTTCACGACCAAGGTCGTTCCCACCTCAATTCTAATCTGAAATAAGGTGGGAACGACCTTGGTCGTGAAGGGGCCGGGCCAGACACTAAAGATTTAGATGGTCACTAGCCCCCTCACCCCGTGCGCCTCCATGTGCTCGCCCCGGCCCTGCTGGACAATCTCACCGCGCGACATGACCAGATACTGGTCGGCCAGCTCGGCGGCAAAGTCGTAGAACTGCTCGACCAGCACAATGGCCATGTCGCCCCGCTCGGCCAGGCGCTTGATGACTGCGCCGATCTCCTTGATCACCGATGGCTGGATGCCTTCGGTGGGCTCGTCGAGGATCAACAGCCGAGGGCGGCTGGCCAGGGCACGGCCGATGGCCAGTTGCTGTTGCTGGCCGCCAGACAAATCACCGCCACGGCGCTGCTTCATTTGCAGCAGCACCGGGAACAGTTCGTAGATAAAGGCCGGGACTTCTTTCGCCTCACTGCCGGGAAAACGCGACAGGCCCATCAACAGGTTTTCCTCGACCGTCAGCCGGGCGAAGATTTCCCGGCCCTGCGGCACATAGGCAATCCCGGCCTGGACTCGCTGGTGCGGTTTGAGGCTGTTGATGTTCTGCCCCTCCCATTGCACCGCGCCTTCGCGGGCTGGCAACAGACCCATCAGCACCTTGAGCAGGGTAGTTTTGCCGACGCCGTTGCGGCCCAGCAGGCAGGTCACTTCGCCGACGTTGGCCTGGAACGACAGGCCGCGCAGGATATGGCTGCCGCCGTAGTATTGATGCAAGTCGCTTACTTGGAGCATGTGGATTCCTCGAAATTGCAGCGGCAAGTCTCTGCTTGAAGCCGGCGCGTCAGCGCCCCAGATAAACCTCGATCACCCGCTCGTCAGCCTGTACATCGGCCAGCGCGCCTTCGGCCAGCACGCTGCCCTGATGCAGTACCGTGACGTGGTCGGCAATCGCACCGACAAAGCCCATGTCGTGCTCGACCACCATCAGCGAGTGTTTGCCGGCCAGGCGCTTGAACAGCTCGGCAGTGAACTCGGTTTCGGCATCGGTCATGCCCGCCACCGGTTCATCGAGCAACAGCAATTGCGGGTCCTGGACCAGCAACATGCCAATTTCGAGAAACTGCTTCTGGCCATGCGATAACAAGCCTGCCGGGCGATCCCGTGACGCGCTCAAGCGAATGGTGTCCAGCACCTCGTCGATGCGCGTGCGTTGCTCGCCGTTCAGGCGGGCCCTGAGGCTGGCCCACACCGACTTGTCGGTCTTGAGCGCCAGCTCCAGGTTCTCGAACACGCTCAGCGCTTCGAACACCGTGGGTTTCTGGAACTTGCGGCCGATGCCGGCCTGGGCGATCTGCACTTCGCTCATGCGGGTCAGGTCCAGAGTTTCGCCGAACCAGGCCGTGCCCTGACCGGGTCGGGTCTTGCCGGTGATGACGTCCATCAAGGTGGTTTTGCCCGCGCCGTTAGGGCCGATGATGCAGCGCAGTTCACCGACCCCGATGTACAGGTTGAGATTATTCAGCGCCTTGAAGCCATCGAAGCTGACGCTGATGTCTTCCAGGGTCAGGATCGTACCGTGCCGGGTGTTGAGGCCGGGCCCGGCACTGTTACCCAGACCCAGCGCGTCTCGGCCAGTGCCGGCGTCGCTGTTGGGATCCAGAATCGGCTCCAGCATGAAGGCCGGGTTTGCGTGGCTGGCAATCATGATTCGCTCCTTTTCTTCAGCAGGCCGATCACGCCCTTGGGCAGGTACAGGGTGACGACGATGAACAGCGCGCCCAGGCAGAACAGCCAGTATTCAGGGAAGGCCACGGTGAACCAGCTCTTCATGCCGTTGACCAGCCCGGCACCGAGCAGTGGCCCGATCAGGGTGCCGCGCCCGCCCAATGCCACCCACACCGCCGCCTCGATCGAGTTGGTCGGTGACATTTCGCTGGGGTTGATGATCCCCACTTGCGGCACGTACAAGGCCCCGGCCAGCCCGCACATCACCGCGCTGAGCACCCAGATGAACAGCTTGAAACCGCGCGGGTCGTAACCGCAGAACATCAGCCGGTTTTCCGCATCGCGCAGCGCGGTCAGCACCCGACCGAACTTGCTCTGCGCCAGCCGCCAGCCCACATACAGGCAGCCGGCCAGCAGCAACACGGTGGCCAGGAACAGCACCGCACGGGTGCCCGGCGCGCTGATCGAAAAGCCCAGGATGCTGCGAAAGCTGGTAAAGCCGTTATTGCCGCCAAAGCCGGTCTCGTTACGAAAAAACAACAGCATGCCGGCGAAGGTCAGCGCCTGGGTCATGATCGAGAAGTACACGCCCTTGATCCGCGAACGAAAGGCGAAGAAACCGAACACCAATGCCAACAGGCCGGGGGCCAGAACCACCAGGCACAGGGCCCAGAGAAAGTTATCGGTACCGGCCCAGTACCAGGGCAGTTCGGTCCATGACAAGAAGGTCATGAACGCCGGCAGGCCATCACCGGCCGCTTCGCGCATCAAATACATGCCCATCGCGTAGCCGCCCAGCGCGAAGAACAATCCGTGGCCCAGCGACAGCATTCCTGCATACCCCCACACTAGGTCCAGCGCCAGCGCAACAATGGCGTAGCAAAGGATCTTGCCGACAAGAGTCAGGGTGTAAGCCGAAACCTGCAACGGGTGTTCGGCAGGCAATAGCGACAGCATCGGCATGGCCAGCAGCACCGCCAGCAGCACGCCGCCGATCAGCAGGGTGAGTTTCGGGCCGGCCTTCTGCGCGGCGGTCATCATCAATGGCTGGTTCATCAGTCGATCACCCTTCCCTTGAGCGCGAAGAGGCCTTGCGGACGCTTCTGGATAAACAGAATGATCAGCGCCAGGATCAGGATCTTGCCCAGCACGGCGCCAATCTGCGGTTCGAGAATCTTGTTGAGCACACCCAGGCCAAACGCGGCGCTGACACTGCCAGCCAGTTGCCCGACCCCGCCAAGCACCACCACCAGGAACGAGTCGATGATGTAGCCCTGGCCAAGGTCCGGACCAACGTTACCAATCTGGCTGAGCGCCACGCCGCCGAGCCCTGCGATCCCCGAGCCCAGGCCAAAGGCGAGCATGTCCACCCGCCCGGTGGGCACGCCGCAGCAGGCCGCCATGTTGCGATTCTGGGTCACAGCGCGCACGTTCAGGCCCAGCCGGGTCTTGTTCAGCAACAGCCAGGTCAGCGCGACCACGCACAGCGCAAAGCCGATGATCACGATCCGGTTGTACGGCAGCACCAGATTGGGCAACACCTGAATCCCGCCCGACAGCCAGCCGGGGTTGGCAACTTCGACGTTCTGCGCGCCGAAAATCAGACGTACCGCCTGGATCAGCATCAGGCTGATGCCCCAGGTCGCCAGCAGGGTTTCCAGCGGGCGGCCATACAGATGACGGATCACCGTGCGCTCCAGAGCCATGCCGATCAACGCCGTGACACAGAAGGCCGCTGGCAGTGCCAGCAACGGGTAATACGCCAGCGCATCGGGCGCGTACTGCTGGAACAGCACCTGCACACAGTAGGTGGTATAGGCACCGAGCATGAGCATCTCGCCGTGGGCCATGTTGATCACCCCCAACAAACCGAAGGTGATCGCCAGGCCCAATGCGGCCAGTAGCAGGATCGAACCCAGCGACAACCCGGTAAACGCCTGGCCAAGCAGGTCGCCCATCAACAGCTTGCGCTTGACCTGCGCCAGGCTGGTCTGCGCGGCAATGCGTACGCTGGCGTCGGGCTCCACGCCCGGTTCCAGCAGCGCCTCAAGCCGGGTGCGCGCCAGCGGCTCACCGGTTTCGCCCAACAGCCGCACCGCCGCCAGCCGCACGGTGGGGCTGCTGTCGGTCAATTGCAGGTTGGCCAGCGCCAGGTTCAGGGCGTTCCATACCTGGCTGTCGGACTCGCGGGTCAGGCTCTGGCTGAGCAACGCCAGTTGTGCCGGGCGGGCATTGCGTTGCAGATGCTGCGCAGCGGCCAGCCGCACTGCGGCATCGTTACTCATCAGTTGATGACTGGCCAGCGCGGTGTCGACCAGCCCGCGCAGGCGATTGTTCAGGCGCAGTTTACGCGGCTCGTCGGCCGCTGCCGGACCGCCGTCCACGGCGCTGTACTGGCCGTTGTTGTCGATAAATGCGCGCTTGCTGCTGTCGGCCGCCACCCGGCCGTCACGCAAGGCTTCAAGCCAGGGCAGTCGCTCACCGAGCGGTTGCACTGACCAGGCTTCGAGCAGGTCGGCCTGCGCGGCGGAGTTGCCGGCAACAAAGTCGTCGGCCTCCCCGGCCTGCGCGCCCAAGGGCAGCAGCAGTGCACAGATCAGCATCAAGCGGTGAAAGAAGTTGGGCATGATAAGTGACCTGTAGATTGGACAGGGCTGTGTAGGAGCCGCTTTAGCGGCGAAGCCTTGAAAGCTTCGCGACCGAGGTCGCTCCCACAAGTACCGGCGTGTATCAGTGGCTCTTCACCGCGTGGTCAGGCTTCTTGTCGTTGCCGGGAATGTACGGGCTCCATGGCTGGGCGCGGATCGGCTCCTGGGTCTGCCAGACCACACTGAACTGGCCGTTATCCTCGACCTCGCCGATCATCACCGGCTTGTGCAGGTGGTGGTTGGTCTTGTCCATGGTCAGGGTGAAGCCCGACGGCGCAGCGAAGGTCTGCCCGGCCATGGCTTCACGCACCTTGTCGACATCGGTGGATTTGGCTTTTTCCACCGCCTGTGCCCACATGTGAATACCCACGTAGGTGGCTTCCATAGGGTCGTTGGTCACCGCTTTGTCGGCGCCCGGCAGGTTTTTCTTCTTCGCGTAGGCCTGCCAGTCGGCAACAAACTTCTTGTTCACCGGGTTATCAACCGACTGGAAGTAGTTCCAGGCTGCCAGATGGCCAACCAGCGGTTTGGTATCGATGCCGCGCAGCTCTTCTTCGCCCACCGAGAACGCCACCACCGGCACGTCGGTGGCTTTCAGGCCCTGGTTGGCCAGTTCTTTGTAGAACGGCACGTTGGAGTCGCCGTTGACCGTGGAGATCACGGCGGTCTTGCCGCCGGCGGAGAACTTCTTGATGTTGGCGACAATGGTCTGGTAATCGCTATGGCCGAACGGGGTGTAGACCTCTTCGATATCGCTGTCTTTGACGCCTTTGGAATGCAGGAAAGCGCGCAGAATCTTGTTGGTGGTGCGCGGGTAGACGTAGTCGGTGCCGAGCAGGAAGTAACGCTTGGCCGCCCCGCCGTCTTCGCTCATCAGGTACTCGACTGCCGGAATCGCCTGCTGGTTTGGCGCGGCACCGGTGTAGAACACGTTGGGCGACATTTCTTCGCCTTCGTACTGCACCGGGTAGAACAGCAACCCGTTGAGTTCTTCGAACACCGGCAACACCGATTTGCGCGACACCGAGGTCCAGCAGCCGAACACCACCGCGACCTTGTCCTGGGTCAGCAACTGGCGGCCCTTCTCGGCGAACAGCGGCCAGTTCGAGGCCGGGTCGACGACCACGGCTTCGAGTTGCTTGCCGTTGACACCGCCTTTGGCGTTGATCTCGTCGATGGTCATCAGGGCCATGTCCTTGAGCGAGGTCTCGGAGATCGCCATGGTTCCGGACAACGAATGCAGGATACCGACCTTGATGGTTTCGGCGGCTTGTACAGTCCAGCTCAGGCCCATGGCGGCAATGGATGCAGACAAGGTAAAGGCTTTGATCAGGCTACGACGACGCATGGATGAATCCCCCATCATATTGTTGAGTCAACAGTTGGCTTGTGGTGGGCAGACGCGAAATGTTCTTGCTTGCTACCTGCCGCCAGCGAACGCTGGCGGGCGGTGTGCAACATATGCAGAGTGACCTTGCGGACCTCGGCCTTGCTGACCTCTATGTGGGTCTTCAATAACGACTGTGCCTGCTCGCAGCGGCGCTTGAGGATCGCCTCCAGAATCAGTGCATGTTCCTGATAGGTCAGCTCGATGCGCGGCCCCTGGGTGAAATCCAGCCGGCGAATGATGCGAATTTTCTCGCTGACCTGGGCATGAATCCGCGCCATCTCGCGATTGCCGGCCGCCTCCAGCAAGTGGCAGTGAAACTGCTCGTCCAGCCGCGACACGGCGCTGCCGTCAGTCAGGCGCTGATCGGCCGCGACCATCCAGGTCTCGGCCAGTTGCGCCAGCAGTGGCGGTAGCTCTGCACGCGGCCAGTCACACAGGCGCTTGACCGCTTCGAGTTCCAGCACGATGCGCAGATCGTAAAGCTCTTCGAAATGCTCGAAATCAAATGGCCGCACCTGCCAGCCGCTGCGGAAATACACCTCCAGGTAACCTTCGCGCTCCAGGCGATACAGCGCCTGGCGCACCGGGGTGCGGCTGACCGCCATGCGCTCGGCGACTTCGCCTTCGGAAAAGCGGTCACCCGGCAGCAGGCGAAACTCGAAGATGTCGTCCTTGAGCTGCGCATAGATCCGCTCGGCCAGATTCTCCGGGCGTTCCTTGCTGCGCATGACGGTGCTGGACAGTTGCATGTCAGGCCGCCTCACCCGGTTCCAGCCACACCAGCGCATCGCCCGGCGTGATCGCCTTGCCGGGCTGGCAACGCACGGCCTTGACCACTCCGGACACCGGTGCGATCACCGACAGCTCCATCTTCATCGCCTCGACCACCAGCAGGGGCGTACCGGCCTCGACGTGCTGACCCGGCTCGACCAACACCTTCCAGACACTGCCGCACATTTCGGCGCTGACCAGATGGCCTTCATAGTCCTGCGCATCAGCCTCGCTGTCGGCCGCCGCTCGGAGTACCGGCGGCTCATCGTCGTGCCACAACTGCGCCTCGCTGTCGAACGCCGCCTTCTGCCGGCTCTGGAACTCGGCAATGCTCTCGGCGTTGTCGGCCAGCAAGCGCTGGTACTCGGCGAAGTCGAATTCGCTGTGCTCGATGCGGATCTGGCCACGGCCTTCACGAAACGCCTCGCGCTGTTCATTGAGTTCAGCTTCGCTGACCGGGTAGAAACGCACCTGGTCAAAGAAGTGCAGCAACCATGGCTGGCCGTTGGCGAACTGCGGGTTCTTCACGTACTTGTTCCAGATCGGCAGGGTACGGCCCACCAGCTGATAGCCGCCGGGCGAGTCCATGCCGTAGATGCACATGTACATGCCGCCGATGCCCACCGTGCCCTCGGCGGTGAAGGTCCGCGCCGGGTTGTACTTGGAGCTGAGCAACCGGTGGCGCGGGTCCAGCGGCACCGCACAAGGGGCGTCGAGGTACACGTCGCCCAGCCCCAGAATCAGGTAGCTGGCCTGGAACAGGATGTCACGCACCTGCTCGCGGCTGTCCAGGCCATTGATGCGCTGCAAGAAGTCCACGTTATTCGGTAACCACGGTGCTTCACTGCGCACCGTCTCGCGGTAGCGCTGGACGGCGCCGAGGGTCGCGCTGTCTTCGAAGGCCATCGGCAGATGAATGATCCGGGTCGGCACCTTGAGCTGCGAGACGTCGCCCAGCCCCTCTTCGAGCATCAGCAGGTGCTCCAGCAGGCTCTTCTGGTGCAGCACGCGGCTGTCGTAGCGCAGTTGCAACGAACGCACGCCGGGCGCCAGCTCTTCCAGGCCCTTGAGCGGCCGGGCCTTGAGGGCTTCCATCAACAGGTGCACGCGCAGCCGCAGCGCCAGGTCCAGCACGTTGTCGCCGTATTCGAGCAGAATGTAGGCGTCACCGGCCTGGCGATACACCGCCCGTGGCCGTGAGCCGCTGGCCGGCAGCTCGGCGAGAATGGTCGCCGACGCGGTGTCGGCCGGTTGCAGGGCCGGGGCTGGCAACGGCACGGCGCTGATCGCGGCCAGGGCTTCGAGGCTGCCCAGTTGTGCCTGCTCCAAACTCTGCGCCTGCTGAAAACCGATGGGTTTGAAGCGCAGCTTGTCGCCGGGTTTGACCTGGCCGATCTTCCACAGCTCGGCCTTGGCGATGGTCACCGGGCAGACAAACCCGCCCAGGCTCGGGCCATCCTTGGTGAGGATCACCGGGAAGTCACCGGTGAAGTTGATCGCGCCGATCGCGTACTCGCAGTCATGCACGTTAGAGGGATGCAGGCCCGCCTCGCCGCCATCGCTGCGCGCCCAGTCGGGCTTGGGACCGGACAGCCGCACGCCAAGACGGTTGGAGTTGTAATGCACCTCCCACTCGGCGGCGAAGAACGCCTCGATCGATTGTGCGGTAAAGAAATCCGGCGCTCCGTGCGGGCCATAGAGCACGCCGATTTCCCACTCATTGCCGTAGTGCGGAATCAGGCTGGCATGCACTGCCTGCGGCGCACTGATCGGCGCCGGGGTGGTGCAGCCGGCCAGTTCCGGCTGCGAGATGGCCAGCATGTCGGCGGTGCGCAACGTGCGCCCGGCATGCCCGCCGAACTGGCCCAGCGCGAAGGTCGAGCGGCTGCCCAGATACAGCGGTACATCCAGACCGTTGCGCACGGCCAGATACGTGCGGCAACCCGATTGCGCACGCCCAAGCTTGAGCACCTGGCCGGCCTGTACGGAAACCGGCTGCCAGTAGGCGACCGGCTCGCCGTCCAGCGTGGCCGGGCAATCGGCACCGGTCAGGGCGATCAGGGCTGCGCTGTGAAAGCGCAAGGTCGGCCCTTGCAGAGTGAACTCCAGCGCCGCGGCACTGACATGGTTGCCGACAATCCGGTTGGCCAGGCGAAACGCCTGATCGTCCATGGGCCCTGACGGCGGCACGCCAATGTCCCAGTAGCCCAGCCGCCCTGGATAGTCCTGAACACTGGAATAGGTGCCCGGCTCCAGCACTTCAATGACACTGGCCTTGAAAGTGAAATCGTCGAGCAGCCGGGTCCAGACATCACCACGGGCAAACCGCGGGTCGGCCACCACCTGGCGCAGATAGTCGAGGTTGCTGGCAATGCCGTGCAGCCGGGTCGCGGCCAGTGCAGCTTGCATCCGCGCCATGGCATCGGCGCGGTCCTCGCCCCTGACGATCAGCTTGGCAATCATCGGGTCATAGAACGCCGACACTTCACTGCCGGTGCTGACCCAGCCATCGACCCGCACATCGTCCGGAAAGTACACGTCGGTCAATACACCGGGGCTCGGCTGAAAGTTCTTCAGCGGGTCTTCGGCGTACAGCCGCACTTCAATGGCTGCGCCTTGCGGGGCGCGTCGCAGCGCTGCCCAATCCAGCGGGCTGCCGGCGGCGACTTGCAGCATGCATTCGATCAGGTCAAGGCCGGTGACCATCTCGGTGATCGGGTGCTCGACCTGCAGGCGGGTGTTGACCTCCAGAAAGTAGAAATCGTCCCGCGCAGGGTCATAAATGAACTCTACGGTGCCGGCACTGCGATAAGCCACTGACTGCCCCAGTTGCACGGCGGCGGCATGCAGGCGCTCGCGGGTGGCCTGGGGCAAGTTGGGCGCGGGGGTCTCTTCCACCACTTTCTGGTTGCGCCGTTGCAGCGAGCAATCGCGCTCGCCGAGGGCCACCACCTGCCCCTGACCATCACCAAAAATCTGCACTTCGACATGCCGGGCCTTATCGACGAAGCGCTCAAGGAACACCCCGGCATCACTGAAAAACTGCTCGCCCATGCGTTTGACGCTGTCATAGGCGCTGCGCAGCGCTGGCTCATCAGCACAGCGAGTCAGGCCAATACCACCGCCGCCGGCAGTGGTCTTGAGCATTACCGGGTAACCGATCTGCTCCGCCGCTTGCACCGCCTGCTCCAGGCTGTCGAGCAGACCGGTGCCGGGGGCCATTGGCACCTGGGCTTGGCCGGCCAGCTCACGGGCACGGTGCTTGAGGCCAAACTCACGGATCTGGCCGGCGGTCGGGCCGACAAAGGCAATCCCGGCCTGCTCGCAGGCGTCAGCAAACTCGGCACTCTCAGACAGAAAGCCGTAACCCGGATAGATCGCCTGGGCACCGGTTTGCTTGGCGGCGGCGAGAATCTTGTCGATACGCAGGTAGCTGTCGGCAGGTTTGTCGCCGCCCAGGGCAATCGCCACATCGGCGTCGCGCACATGCGCCGCATTGCGGTCGGCATCGGCATACACCGCCACGCTCTTGATGCCCAGACGCTTGAGGGTGCGGATGGCACGCACAGCGATCTCGCCACGGTTGGCGATCAATACGGTATTGAACATGACAGGCGCCTCAGACGTTGGGGGTGGGTGTGCTGTTGCGGCTGGCAATGAATGCCCGCCATCCGCCGAGTTCGGTAATGTCGGTAGCGCTGTGCAGCGCCAGCGGTTCGCAGATGAAGCCCTTGACCCAACGGCCATCAGCCAGTTGCAGGTTGCCAATGCCCAGCGGCGGCGGAATTTCGGCGACGAACTCGCCAAAGCGCGCCAGCGGGATGTCCCACAGCTCGACGATGATCGGTGCACCGCTGGCAGAGCGCGCCAGCCCAGGCTTGGGCGGTACGGTGCCGGGCAACGCATACAGCCGGTAATCGCTGGCGGTCAGGGTCTGCTCGACCAGCACTGCGTTGCGCTGGGTGAGCTGGAAGTTCAGCGGCATGCCGGTCAGGTGCGCACCGACCACTGCCAGACGCACACAGCCCGGCGCTTGCAGGGCTGGTGCAGGCGCAGGCTTCGCAGCGCCAGTGGCGCCCAAGGTAAGGTCTTGGGCCTGCTGCCAGCGCTTGCCCAGGCTGACCAGCGCCAGGTCGTGCCAGGCCGGCGCCAGCAAGGTGATACCGGCCGGCAAGCCGTCATCGCGCAGCCCGGCAGGCAGGGCCAGCGCCGAGAGGTCGGCCAGGTTGGTGAAGTTGGTGTAGGTGCCGAACTGGCTGTTGAACAGCACCGGCTCCTCGGCCATCTCGGCGATACGGCGGATGGTCGGCGCGGTCGGAACCACCAGCGCATCGAAGCCGGCCAGGCTGTCATTGATCTGCCGCGACAGCTCGGCGCGCAGGTACTCAGCCTTGTAGGCGTCGCAGGCACTGTAGCGTTTGCCGCCCTCGACAATACCGCGTACCACCGGGTCGATTGCCGCAGGATCCACGCCTTCAACCGCGACGGTTCGCTCAGCCACCCACGGGCCCAGATACAACTGCTCGGCCAACCGGCTAAATGGGGTGAAGTCGATTTCGCTGATTTCGGCACCTGACTGGCGAAGCCGGTCCAGCGCTTGCTGGAACTGCACCCTGCTCTGCTCGTCGCTAAAGAACTCCAGGGTTGCCGGGACTGCCAGCTTGGGCCTGGCGCCGATTGCGACTGGCGCGCTGTTGGGGTTGTGCCGACTGTAGGGGTCGGCGGCGTCATAACCGCTGGCCAGTTTGAGCACGGTTTCGGCGTCATCGACGGTCAGGGCGAAGATCGAGATGCAGTCGACAGTGCGGCAAGCCGGCACCAAACCGGTGTTGGGCAGCAGACCCTTGGTCGGTTTGAGACCGACAATGTTATTGAAGCCCGCCGGCACCCGACCAGAACCTGCGGTGTCAGTCCCCAGCGAAAACGCCACCAGGCCACGGGCAACCACGCTGGCAGAGCCCGAGCTCGAACCACCGCTGACGTAGTCCGGATCAAAACTGTTGGGCACCGCGCCATAGGGCGAACGGGTGCCGACCAGACCGGTGGCAAACTGATCCAGATTGGTCTTGCCCATCAACACCGCACCGGCAGCGCGCAACCGCGCCACAACCGTGGCATCGGTTTGCGCAGCATAGGCAAACTCTGGGCACGCGGCGGTGGTCGGCCAACCGGCCGCATCAATGTTGTCCTTGATGGCGAACGGCACGCCGTACAACGGCAGCGCACTACGATCCCCACCCGCGGCCTCCAGCCGGGCCTGCAACTGATCGAGTTGCGCATCGAGCTGTTCGGCACTGACCCGGCTGATCCACGCCGTGTCGTCTTCACTCAAGCGGTTGCGCAGCTCATGCAGCAAGGCGCCGGGTTGCAGAGCGTCGCGATAGGCCTGTTGCCAATCAGCCAAGGTGTAAAGCGCAGAAGCCTGGGACATATGCTGAGATTCCATCTTGTATCCAAGTTGGGATCTGTATTGCAACGTGAGTGCCAGGTCTTATAAACGCTTTAAGTTCAGTCACTTAGCTTTATAACAAGGGGGATTTTGGAGTTTCTGCACGGACCAGTCGCACGCTTATTGCGCAGCCTGCCTGCTCGTGGTGCAGCGGCCTTGTAGTTAACCTGCGGGAGCTAGCTGAGCTGCCGCTCAAGCGCTTGCTCTGTGGCACTCCTTCCCCACCCTGAACGGCGGGGCTTGTCGCGCCCCGATGGTCACGGCCTCAAACGGCGCTGAACCGCTGCGCCAACCCCTGCGCCTTGAACCGCTCCAGCAGAAAATCGACGAACGCGCGGGTCTTGCCCGGCAACAGTTTGTGCTCGGCGTAGTACAGGGAAATATTGCCATCGTCGACATACCAGTCTGGCAGTACCCGTACCAGACGCTGACGTTCCAGGTACGGCAAGGCAAACGGCAGGCTCACCAGCGCGATGCCAAGGCCCTGCTCGGCGGCGGCGCAGGCGGCTTCGGAATCGCTCAGGGTCATGCGCGGCTTCAGGCGTAGCGGGCACTGTTCCTGATTACGGTGGGTCAACGGCCAGTTGCGTACCCGGCCGGTCTGTGGTGAGCGAATCAGGATGCCGGCGGCGTTTTCAAGATCATCCGGGTGTTCGACCGGGTTCTGGCGCAGATACTCCGGGGCGGCGACCAGGATGCGATGCGCCGGCCCCAGCTTGCGCGCCACCACACCAGGCGGCAGTTCGAATCCTCCACCGATGGCGGCATCGAAGCCCTGGCCGATCAGGTCGACCTGACGGTTATCGAAATGCCAGTCAGCGACAATCGCCGGGTACTGCTGCAAAAACTCACCCAGCAGCGGCAGCACATAAAGCCGCCCGAATATCAGGCCCATGCTCACTTTGAGCGTACCGGCGGGCTGGCCTTCGGCGCTGGCCAGGTTAGCCACGGCATTCTGGATCACACCAAAACTGCCACCGACCTCATCAAGAAAGCGTCGCCCTGCCTCGGTCAGGGTCAGCCGGCGGGTGCTGCGCAGAAACAGCCGCACGCCTAGCCGCGCTTCCAGCCCAGCGACATTTTTGCCGACCGCAGCGGAAGTCAGCCCCAGCCGCCGCGCGGCCTCGGCGAAACTGCCGGCTTCGGCACTCCGGATAAAGCTCTCGATGCTGCCAAAGGTTTCCATGGCCGATCCTTGCAGAAGACAAACACAGCCTGATCATAAACTTCTGGTTTACTCAGAGCATGCGATTAATGGTCTACCGGGCTGGTAATTCACCCGCAATACTTGACTCACTGCGGGGCGCATCGCCCTGACCCTTTCAGGAGAACAACCATGACTCATTGCCCTTCAATCGCCGGCAAAGTCGCTCTGGTTCAAGGCGGCTCACGCGGCATCGGCGCAGCCATCGTCAAACGCCTCGCCGCCGAGGGCGCCAGCGTCGCCTTCACCTTCGTCAGCTCGGCCAGCAAAGCCCAGGCGCTGGAGGACGAAATCATTGCCGCTGGCGGCAAAGCGCTGGCCATCCAGGCTGACAGCGCCGACGCCGAAGCGGTGATTGAGGCGGTCGCACAAACAGCAGAAGCCTTTGGCCGGATCGACATTCTGGTCAACAACGCAGGTGTACTGGCTTTGGGTTCGGTCGAAGAGCTGCCGCTGGCCGACTTCGACCGCACCCTGGCGATCAACGTGCGCAGCGTGTTTGTCGCCAGCCAGGCGGCGCTGCAACATATGGGCACTGGCGGGCGAATCATCAATATTGGCAGCACCAATGCCGAGCGCGTGCCCTTCGCAGGGGGGGCCACCTACGCCATGAGCAAGTCGGCGCTTATCGGTCTGGTCAAAGGCATGGCCCGTGATCTGGGGTCACGGGGCATCACCGTCAATAACGTACAACCCGGCCCGGTGGACACCGACATGAACCCCGCCAACGGTGAAATGGCGCCAGGCCTGCTGGGCCTGATGGCACTGGACCGCTACGGCAGCGCCGAAGAGATCGCCGGGTTTGTCGCCTACCTGGCCGGGCCGGAAGCGGGCTATATCACCGGTGCCAACCTGACCATTGATGGTGGCTTTGCGGCCTGAAACAGAGGTGCGCCATGCGCGCTGAGCCGTTACTATCGCGCCCGCTTCTTATGCGCCGCCGATACAAGGACGCAGCATGGCACTCACCAGCACCATTACCCCCTACGACGATCGCTGGCCAGCGCTGTTTAAGGCAACCCTTGAACAGATTGCGGCAGCCTTCGGTACTGAGCATGTTGCCACCCACCATCTGGGCAGCACCGCCGTCGAAGGGCTGGCTGCCAAGCCGGAAATCGACGTACTGATCGAAGTCCGTGAACACTGTAACGAAGCTCAGCGTGATGCCGTGTTGGCCGGGCTCGGCTATGTACGCGGCAGTGACCTTACGCCGGGGCATCACTTTTATCGCCGCAATGTCGACGGTGTGCGCACTCACAAATTGCACATCTGCGTAACCGGTCATCCGCAGATTGAACGGGTGCTGCGGTTTCGCGACCTGTTGCGTGCGGACGCGGTACTGCGCCAGCGTTATCAAGCGCTCAAGCTCGAACTCGAAGCGAGTAACACGGCCGGTATGGGCCAATACCTGGCCGGCAAGGCGCCGTTCATTGAGATGCTATTGGACAAGCCGGGCAAGGCTTGCCCGGTGCTGTTGCGGCGCCAGGGCGAACAAGTGCAGATCCTTGCGTTCCGGCACCCGCTGGCCGGCTACCAACTGGTGAAAGGCAGTATTGAACCTGATGAGTCAGCAGCCCAGGCGGCCGTGCGCGAACTCGCGGAAGAATCGGGGCTTACCGGCGCCCGAATCAAATGCGACCTGGGCGTCTGGCCTTGCGGCGTTGATGGGCAACTGTGGTCTTTGCAGTGCTGCGAAGCTGTCGGGCCAGTGCCGGAGCACTGGCGCTTTACCACCGCGGACGATGGCGGCCGGGTTTTTGAGTTTTTCTGGCAACCACTGGAGCAAGATCTGCCTGAACCCTGCCACCCGGTGTACCAGCGAGCCCTGCAACAGATCAGGAGCAGGACCGCTGCCCTGCCCGACTGAAGCTGTTTGACCGGTTTCAGATCCGGGGCTTGAGGTCCAGTTGCGCCAGCACATCAGCCAGACGCTCCCGCGTCGCCACTGAACAGCCTTGCATCGGCTCACGCAACTCGGGCGTCATAAAGCCTTGCAGGGCCAGCGCAGCCTTGACCGGCGCCGGGTTCGGTTCACAGAACGCCGCCTGCATCCACTCGCGCAGACGGTAGAAGGTCGCGCGGGCGGCGGCCAGTTCACCGTTGTCGACCTGACGCTGCATCTGCACATACAGGTCGGCACGAATATGCGCTGACACCGAGATCGCACCGGCACCGCCCAGGCACAGGTTGTTGAAGATCTGCAGGTCTTCGCCGGTGAGAATCTCGGCGTTGCCATCGGCGATCAGTGCAGTGGTGGTGTCCAGGTCGCCGCCACAATCCTTGACCGCTGCAATACGCGGATGGCGCACGATCCGCCGGATCGTCTCGCGCTCGATGCGCACGCCGGTGCGATAAGGAATGTCGTAAAGCACCACCGGCACCGTGGCAGCATCGGCCACGGTCTGGAAGAACAACTCCAGCCCGGCCTGGGACGGACGGATGTAATACGGCGCCGGCACCAGCAGGCCAGCCAGTGCACGCTGCTGGATGTCCTGTTGAAAGGCCAGCAGCTCGCGCAGATTGTTACCGGCCAGGCCCATGATGACCTGATCGGCCGGCACCCGCTCAAGCACCGCATCGAGCACCGCCAGTTGCTCGGTATGGCTGAGCGCTGCGGCCTCGCCGGAAGTGCCGCAGACCACCAGACCACGGACTCCGTCGTCGAGCAGCTTGCCAGCCAGGTGCTGCAGGGCAGGAAAATCGATTTCATCGTTACGAAAGGGTGTGACCAGAGCGACCCAGATACCACGAAAAGCTGACATGCAAAATCTCCTTGAGTAGACCGGCGGGTCTCGTCAGGAGGGTGCGGGAGCGGGTGCTGGGAGGGTATCTGCCTGGCGCCTTGGTGTCCTGTCAGCCCATCTGACGGGACAGCGCGCCCCGGTCAAATGAGCGACTGTTTCTTGGATTTATTGGCAACGGACACGCACACGCACGCCGCAAGACAGAAGTCCCGGGAAAGCGGCGAATGGTCAAAGCTGGTAAGCATTGGTAGTCCGTGGCGCAGTGATTGCCCGGCGATCATGCGCGGGCCGGGCAAACAAAGTCAATAGAGCGAATCGAAATAATTAAGTCTCACCCAAAACATGACAAGGTGCGGCCAGAAATGGGATTAACAACTTTAGACCCCCGGATCCTGACCGCCTGAAACCACCTCTGTCTGATAGCGCAGCACGAGCATGTCAAGGAGCAGCAAGTACACTTAATCTCTTCGCCATGCGTGCGCTGGCCAAGTATCGAACGATCATCAAGACAACCAGAAAAAACGCAGTACCCAAGACCCAGCCCATGATCTGCTGTTCCCGCAGTATGCTCTTCACCTCATCAGAAACCGCGGCATTTAGGCTGGAGCAGATAACCTCCAGATCTTCTTTGGTGACACCGTCTATTTCCAACCCCGGCTGCTGACAATCGGACCTGAGTACAATGAAATCGTGTGTGCTCCAGTCAAGCGCAAAATCTGTCGCCTTCAAACCATCTGTCCAGAACATTGTTCCGGTTTTCTTGACTGATAGTAACGCCTCTGTCTGAGCCCCGAATGACATCATGAGAAATCCTACTACCCAGAAAAAACCGATACCCGTATAAATCAGGTACTTCCAGGTGCTCAGTTCAGGATCTTTTACTTTCCAAGGTTCATCACCTATCCAAGCTTTCGCGAATGACAGGTCACTGATGTTCATACGGTGACTTTCAAGCCACTTCAGGGTCTTGAGGAACGCCTCCTTCGAAGAAAAATTGATGCCTGTTCTGAATCTGAAACCTTCCATGTCCTTGACAACCGCCCATGCACTGACCAGATCCCCATCACTTGTCGCCCCCCCTCCGATGAATCGCCAGAGTCTGTCAAAGAGAAAGTGTGCAGATCTGGCGCGGATGATGGCCCAAGTCATTATGCCCACAGTGAACGCTAGCCCTAACCATGGATTCCACTCGCTTATCAGACTGGTTGCCTGCTCCATTACTTTTGCCTGAGCCTCTTCGCTTGACACCGGTGTACTCCCTATTAAAACGTTTCTATTTTCAAATGAAATCCCCCATTAAACGCATCCACAGAAAGCCTATTTACCTTCTGAAGTCCATGGCAAGACCTGATGCACCTAACGTGTTCGCCTGTTGCTCGCCATATACTGTCAGACAAGGACAGGCCGGGCGGCAATTTCATGCAGCGAGGACGATTCCGGATCTTACCTGCGTACTCCAGTGCGGGGATACGAGAGCTAGCTCTTCCAAAGAGCCCATCCAATACTGAAGACTGACGACGGCACGAAAAGCGATTTTACACAAGTTAACGTCATTAACTAATAGTCTGACTTTTCTCCAGCAGATCAACACGTGAAAATAAGACAGTCACGTAAGCGACTGCATATTTTCTGCTCTCTACGCTTTTGAACTACCCCTTATGACTAATGCCGATCAGTTAAGCGATTTCGGATCTTACTCAGTCTCGGTGGGAGGGAGTTCTACTCGCGACAGTGCCAGTAAAGCCGGCACATCTGCTGTGGATGCACCGCAGCATTCGCCAGCAGACCGGGGCCCCGGCCGGCTCCTCCCAGAAGACCGCGTTGTCCTTAACTGATCGGCATTACCCCTTATGACCCACCATCTCCACCACCCACTCGATGAACATCCGCAGCTTGGCACTGACATGCCGGTTCGGCGGCCAGGCGATGTACATCGGCATCGAATCGAGCTGCCAGTCGCTGAACAGCTGCATCAGCTCACCACTTTGCACATGCGCTGTCGCCATGTACTCCGGCAGCCAGAGAATACCCAGCCCGGCCAGGCCGGCGGCCAGATAGGCATTCCCGTCATCGACCGCCAGCGCGTGATGGCCTTGGACCTTGAGGCTTTCGTTGCCCCGCTGCATGGCATAGGGCAAGGGTTTACCGGTGCGGGCCCAGAGGTAACCGACGATCCGGTGGCGGCTATCTTCCAGCTCACGGGGGTGCGCCGGGGTGCCGAAACGCTGCAAGTAAGTCGGCGCGGCGTAGACGCCCAGCCGCAAGTCAGCGAGTCGTCGCGCGATTAGCGACTGATCGGTCAATTCTCCGCCGCGCACCACGCAGTCAACGTTTTCGTCGATCAGGTCGACCTTGCGATCACTGACGCCCATGTCCAGTTGAATGTCCGGGTAACGGGCGTAGAAGCCTGGCAAGGCCGGGATCAACACCTTGGCCGCCAGCGGGCTGGGCACATCGATCCGCAGCCGTCCACGTGGCACTGCAGCGGCGCTCGACAGGCTGGTTTCAGCATCGTCCATATCGGCCAGCAGCCGCACCACGCGCTCGTAATAGGCCGCGCCATCGGCGGTGACATTGACCTTGCGCGTGGTGCGGTTGAGCAAGCGCACCCGCAAGCGCGCCTCAAGCTGCTGGATCAGTTGGGTCACGCTGGTCTTGCTCAGGTGCAGGGTGTCGGCAGCCTTGGTGAAGCTGCCGGTTTCCACTACGCGGGCAAAGGCCAGCATCGCGTCGAAACGGTCCATCAGCGCTCCTGATTGTTTGCGATTTACAAACAGTGATGGGTGAGTTTGCGAGTTTATCCGCACCGGGGCGCCACCTAAAGTGGCCTTCAGCACATCGCTTTCCGGCTCATCCCCAGGAGTTTCCCATGACCCAACGTGACGTTGTTTTCCCCGCTGGCCGCCAGGCCCTTTATGAGCGCAACCGCTACTCGCCGGCCGTTCGTTCCAATGGTTTTCTGTTCGTGTCCGGCCAGGTCGGCAGCCGTGAAGACGGCTCGCCGGAACCCGGTTTGCAGAATCAGGTGCGCCGCGCCTTCGACAACCTCAATGCCATTCTTGAGGCCGCGGGTGGCAGCTTCGAGGACGTGGTGGATGTCACCGTGTTCATGGTCGATCCGCAATCGACCTTCGAAACCATCTGGCAGGTGGTGCCCGAATACTGGGGCGAGGCGCCCTACCCGACCATCACCGCCGTTGGTGTGACCTGGTTGTACGGGTTCGACTTTGAAATCAAGGTCATTGCCAAGGCCCCGACAAGCGCCAATAACGGTGCATGATCGCCGACATTCGCTGATTACTCGCGACCCTTGGCGGGCAGGAACTGCCCGCCGAGGTTTCCCGATCTGATTAATTGAGGTCAACAAGTAGGGGTGGTATTACGTTAAAGGAAAAACATTTTGTAAAAAATTCGTTAGGAGGCACTTGTAAAAGCAATTCAAATGTAAATAATTCGCATCCGAAAACAATTAGCACTCACATTCGGATCTCTCCATGCTCCCTCCCCGCTCCTTCCAGCGTACGTCCCTGCACCTGTCTGTCTGCCTGGCGCTGAGCAGCATGCTGCTGCACGGCCCGCTACAGGCCGAAACACTGCCCGTCGACACTCATGACAGCGCTTCGGGCGTGGAGCTGGCGGCCACCAACATCGAGGGCCAGGCCCTGGGTGAAAGCACCGAGAACACCGGCAGCTATGCGCCCGGCACCACCGCCATGGGCGGCAAAAGTGCGCAAAAGCTCAAGGACATCGCCCAGTCGGTGACCGTGATCACCAGCCAGCGCCTGGAAGACCAGCAGCTAAAGAGCATGGATCAGGTGATGAACCAGATGACCGGCATCTCGCGTCAGGAGGCCTGGGCGAAGAACACCTACCTGTCGCGTGGTTTCGCGATCAATGACGTGCGCTATCAGGGTGGCGCGACCTCTACCCTGCTCGACAGCGCCCGTTATGAAGACCTGGCGCAGTTCGACAGCGTCGGCGTGCTGCGCGGCGCCGATGGTCTGTACGGTGGCGGTGAGCCGGGCGGGGTGCTGAACCTGATGTACAAGCGGCCGCTGGCCTACAACCAGGTCAAGCTGCAGACCTCGGCGGGCAGTTGGGACAACTACCGTGGCGAGATTGACGTCACCGGCCCCTTGGGCCTGGACGGCCGCCTGCGTGGCCGCTATGTCGCGGCACTGGAAGACAAGCGCAACTTCGTCAACTACGACCACAAGAAGCGCAACCTCAACTACGCCTCGTTCGAATTCGATGCCACCGACGACACCCTGCTGCTGGCCGGTTTCAGCCATCAGCGCGATGACCTCAATGGCGTGCGCAACACCATCGGCCGCTACGCCGACGGCGGCGACCTGGGCCTGTCGCGGCGCACCAACATGACCACGCCCTGGAGCTGGAACGATATCGAGAACACCACGCTATTCGTGCGCCTCGACCAGCAACTGAGCGACAACTGGAAGGCGGTGGCCAACCTGCGCCACAACATCAACCAGAACGACCAGAACGTGGTCGAGCTGGAAAACCCCATCGATCGCGCCACCGGCACCGGCGGCGACTGGTGGAACAACCAGCACAGCTACCGCAATACCCAGACCACCTTCGATCTCAACCTGCAGGGCTCTTTCGAGCTGCTGGGCCATAGCCACGACCTGACCGTCGGTATCGATGCAACCAAGATCAAAAGCCGCGGCGGCAGCTACTGGAACTACCTGTACTCAGACACGATTTTTGCGCCGACCCTGCCGGCCTACTTCCCGACCGCCGAGAGCTTCCCGGACACCTCGACCGATATCCGCAAGGTGGGTTCGTACACCTCGCTGCGGATTCGCCCGACCGACGAGTTATCGCTGATCGTCGGCGGCCGCTACACCCTCAAGGAAGACACCGAGTACGTCGGCGCCACCGGCCAGAAACTGTCGTCGCTGGACGTCGACAGCCAGTTCGTTCCTTATTACGGCATCGTCTACGAACTGACCCCGAGCGTCAGCCTGTACGCCAGCCATGCCGAAATCTACAAGACCCAGTCCACCCTGCTGCAAGGCCCGCCGCCGGGCAGCAAGGCGCTGGAGCCGATGACCGGCACCAACTACGAGATCGGCATCAAGAGCGAAATGGCCGACGGCAAACTGCTTGGCAGCTTCGCCCTGTACCGCATCGAGAAGAAAGGCGAAGGCCAGCAAGACACCAGCTACCCACGCCAGTGGGGCAGCGTGACCTCGTGCTGCTACATCGGTAATGGCTACCAGTTGAGCCAGGGCTTTGAAGTGGAACTCAACGGCGAAGTGCTGCCGGGCTTGCAGGTCGCCATGGGCTACACCTACAACGCCAACGAGAACAAGCGCGAAGGCGACGCGCGTTTCAGCAGCCACACCCCACGGCACCTGTTCAAGCTGTGGAGCGACTACCGCTTGCAGAGCCTGCCCAAACTCAGCATCGGCGCCGGGGTCCTGGCCCAGAGCGCGCAAAGCGAGGCCGGCAGCGTCGTGCCGCTGGGTGGCACACAGTCGCTGGACTACTCCTACGTCGAAGGCGGCTATACGATCTACTCAGCGCGCGCGGCCTACAAGCTCGACGAGCACTGGACGCTGGCCCTGAACGGCAACAACCTGTTCGACAAGACCTATTACAGCACCGTCTCGTCCAGTGGCTACGGCAACCTGTATGGTGAGCCGCGCAACTTCGTGCTGAGTCTCAAAGGCCAGTTCTGATCCCGACGGTTTGCAGGAGCGGATTTATCCGCGAAGGGCCCTGAAAGCTTCAGGGCTTAAAGCTTCGGGGCTAAAGCCAATACTGTTCAATTAAGCGCCGCAAACCTCTGTGGGAACGAGCTTGCTCGTGAAGAGGCCGTTAAAGTCACAGCATTTGTAGCGAATGTGCCGCCGTCTTCGCGAGCAAGGTCGCTCCCACCGGGGGCATACAGTGGCTGCACGACCCATTCCCGAGTCCCGGCAACACGGCCGGGGCGCCCTTGGGCGGGATGATCCACTCAGTCGTTGTACCGCAACCGTGCAGCCCGACTGGCTTCGCTTTTACTGCGCGTGGCCAGGCAGTAATACAGCGGCGCAGTGACCAGCAGACCGACCAGCCACGACAGGTCGGCGCCTTCGATGTAGTTGGCATATGGGCCGACGTACAGCGAGGTGTTGGCGAATGGCAGTTGCACCAGGATGCCGATGGCGTAAGCGATGATCGCGTGGGGGTTGAAGCGCCCATAGATGCCGCCGTCATTGCGGAAGATCGACTCGATCTCGTACACGCCGCGCTTGATCAGGTAGAAGTCGATGATGTTGATCGCCGCCCACGGCACCAGCACGATCAGCAGTGCCAGGATCAGGCCGATGAACTTGCTGATAAAGTCGCCCGAGGCGCTGACCGCCACCAGGCAGCAACCCACCAGAATGATCGTCGACAACACCACGCGCAGCTTGATGCTCGGCGTCCACTGCGCAGCGAAGGTCTGGATCGAGGTGACGATGGACAGCACCGCGCCATACAGATTCAAGGCGTTGTGGCTGATGATGTTGAGCAGAAACAGCACCATCAGGACCGGCCCCAGCCAGCCGGTGGATTGCTTGACCGCCGCCATGGCTTCGGTGCCTTGCGGGGTGGCCAGCGCGGCAACCATGCCGAAGCTGAAAGAGGCGATAGTGCCCAGGCTGGCACCGAAGTAGGTAGCCCAGAACGGTTTGCCGATGCCGATTTCCTTGGGCAGGTAGCGCGAGTAATCCGAGGTATATGGCGAGAAGCTGATTTGCCAGATGATGCCCAGCGACAAGGTGGCGATCCAGCCGGCGGCATCGAAGCCGCCACGAATGAAGAAGTCATCCGGCAACTCTTGCAGGAAGATCATGCTGAAGCCGGCCAACAGCGCCGCGCCCATCACCCAGGTGCCGATCCGGTTGAGGGTGTGAATGAACCGATAGCCGATCACGCCGATGGCGGTAGCGCTCAGTGCGCCGATCAGGATGCCGGTGGGCATCGACACTGACGGTGCCAGGCCCTGGATCGACTTGCCCGACAGGACGATGTTGGAGATAAAGAAGCCGACGTAGATCAGCGCGGTGATGAACACGATCAGCAACGCGCCGTAACGACCGAACTGGCCCCGGCTCTGGACCATTTGCGGGATGCCCAGTTGCGGGCCCTGCGCCGAAGCCAGACCGATGACCACGCCGCCGATCAGGTTACCCAGCACAATCGCCAGCAGCCCCCAGAAAAAGTCGAGGTTAAACACCTGCACGGCCATCGCGCCGGTGACGATCGGCAGTGGCGCAATATTGGTACTGAACCACAGGGTGAACAGGTCGCGAGCCTTGCCGTGGCGCTCTGCCGGGGGAACGTAATCAACGGTGTGGTTTTCGATCAGCGGCGCGCTGCCGCTGTCATGTGGGTTTTGCTGGGGCGTGTTGTGCTTGGACATAGTCGCTATCTCGAAACCGATGGCCGACGCCGTGGCCGGCGCCAGATGACAAACCCATCAGGCCCTGCGGCTTTTTCCGGACGAGCCGGGCCACGACCTGCATATGGCAGGCCGACGAGGCTCAATCATCCGGGCTTAGAAAAGCGGCAGGCCCGACGCCTTACGCACTGAGGGTGCGCAGACTCTTGGCAGTTGAGAAATCCGTTACGAATCGAATAACGCTGGGCAGCGTGGTGACCGGCACCATTGGGTAAAAGTGAAGAAACATCGTCTCGCCTGAATTTGTTGTTGTGCAGAGCCAAACCATGCAGCGCCCTGCTTGAACAGGGCCGGAATGAGTGTGAGGCAATGAAGGTGTCATTCGTGCCATTCATTGCGCTGATAACACCATATTATGGTATGCCACATACACACAACCCCCTACCGGCCATCTTTCGGCCCCTCAACAGGCGCCTGTCAAGCGTCAGAAGCGGCCGCAAACAACGGTGCAGGTCAGAAATATCAAGGCATACAGCCCAATTGCAGCGTCAGGCTCAGACAAGCGATGCAACAAAAACACTTGCGAATTAAGTATTACGGTATACCATCAGACAGACAACAATCTGCTTCGGCTCCGTCCACACCAGCGCGCCCCCAGCGGTCTCCAACGAGAGGTATCCAATGATCGACCCGAATGTCTACAAGAACGTCATGGGCTCCTTCCCGTCCGGCGTTACCGTCATCACCACCCTGGATGATGATGGCCAAGTGGTCGGGCTGACCGCCAGCGCCTTCAGCGCGCTGTCCCTGGAACCGGCCCTGGTGTTGTTCTGCCCCAATTACAGCTCCGACTCCTATCCTGTACTGATCAAGAACAAACGCTTTGCCATTCACCTGCTCGGCAGCGAGCAGAAAACCGAAGCCTATGCCTTCGCGCGCAAGGGCAAAGACAAGGCTGAAGGCATCGAGTGGAGCTTGAGCGAACTGGGCAATCCATTGCTGGCCGGTGCTACGGCGATCATTGAATGCGAGCTGTGGCGCGAATACGAAGGTGGCGATCACGCGATCATGGTTGGCGCAGTGAAGAACCTGATCCTGCCTGAGCAGCCCGTCGCACCAATGGTGTATTGCCTGGGCAAAATGGGTGCCCTGCCCACGGCGGCTTGATCTGCGTCAGCATTCGATATTACGGTATACCAAAAAATACAGATCCGCCCTTCCCCACTCACTGTCGGGCGCCAAGACCGAGGTAATGTCATGAAATTTTCGTTGTTCGTGCATATGGAACGTTGGGACGAGCAAGTCAGCCACCGGCAGTTGTTCGATGACCTGACCGAGTTGACCCTGCTGGCCGAAAAAGGCGGTTTCAGCACCGTCTGGGTAGGCGAACACCACGCCATGGAATACACCATCTCGCCAAGCCCGATGCCGATCCTCGCGTATCTGGCAGCGCGCACCACGGCCATCCACCTGGGCGCCGGCACCATCATCGCGCCGTTCTGGCACCCGATCCGGGTGGCCGGTGAATGCGCCCTGCTCGACGTGATCAGCAACGGCCGCATGGAAGTGGGCCTGGCCCGTGGCGCCTATCAGGTCGAGTTCGACCGCCTGGCCAACGGCATGCCCGCCACCGAAGGCGGCAAGGCCCTGCGTGAGATGGTTCCGGTGGTCAAGGCCCTGTGGCAAGGCGACTACGCCCACGACGGCGAGATCTGGAAATTCCCGACCTCCACCAGCATCCCCAAGCCGGTCAACACCCCACCGGTGTGGATCGCCGCCCGCGATCCGGACTCGCACAACTTCGCGGTTGCCAATGGCTGCAACGTGATGGTCACGCCGCTGATGAAAGGCGACGAAGAAGTCCTGGACCTGAAAAACAAATTCCAGGCCGCGCTGGACAACAACCCGGACGTGCCACGCCCGCAACTGATGGTGCTGCGCCACACCCACGTGCACAGCGCAGATGACCCGGACGGCTGGAAAGTCGGCGCCGCCGCGATCAACAAGTTCTACCGCACCTTTGACGCCTGGTTCGGTAACAAGACCGTACCGGTCAACGGCTTTCTGGAGCCAAGCCCGGAATCGAAATTCGCCGAGCGCCCGGAGTTCGAACTGGAGAACATCCGCAAAAACACCATGATCGGCACCCCGCAAGAAATCATCAAACGTATTCGTTACTACCAGGAACTGGGTGTCGACGAGTTCAGCTTCTGGTGCGACAACAGCCTGCCGCACGCCGAGAAGAAGAAATCGCTGGAGCTGTTCATCCAGCACGTGGTGCCGGCGTTTCGTTGAGATACGCTAAGTGACGCAAAAGCCGGGCGCGATGCCCGGCTTTTTTGTGGGAGACTGAGCGCCGTACGCCCTCAGCCAGCAGGTAGTTTTTCAACGGCCTGTCGAGCGTCTAACGTTGACAGAGATGCCCCGACCTCATCAAGGCTGATGTAGAATTGCATCATTATTGATGACAGATGCGAGCTTGATCATGAGAACGACCGTTACGATTGATGACGCCTTGTATGAACGCGCCCTTGAAGTCGCAGACCCTAACATGGACAAGGCCGAGCTTTTTCGTGAGGCCGTGCAGATGTTTGTCCGTATTCAGGCAGCAAAGCGTTTGGCAGCCCTTGGCTCTGCAATGCCCTCAATGGAGGATATCCCCCGTCGAAGTGATGCATCCGAATGATGGATGTGCTTGTCGATACCTCTATCTGGGTGGCTCACTTTCGCAGCTACAACCCGGGCCTTTCGAACTTGCTTCAACAGGACCGGGTGCTGATCCACCCCATGGTTATGGGTGAACTGGCGTGCGGTACACCACCTGAGCGGACTCGAACGCTGGCAGATCTGTCCAGTTTGAAGCACTGCCAGCAACCCACATGGACCGAAGTAATGACTTTCGTGGAGCAGCACAAGCTCTACGGTTTGGGGTGCGGGCTGGTGGACATGACACTGCTGGCATCAGCCTTGATCACTCGGGCGCATTTGTGGACGCTGGACAAACGACTGGCCAGCCTGGCCACACGCTTGCAGATCAACCACCAGCCCGACTGAGTACTGACTCCTGGTCTGTTGCCGTTTCATCACAACCGCGCCGAGGCCCTGCGGGTTGCGCCCCAAAATCGCGCCAGCGCGGGCGGCGTTCCACTCGTTGAAGGACTTGAAAAGGAGAACCTGGCCGCCTTGCATGGGTACAAGGCGGCTACCTCGCCACTCAGTGGTTATACGCCCGCTCGTTATGCTCGCCCAGATCCAGCCCCAGCTCTTCGGTCGAGTCATCGGCGCGCAAACCGACCAGTGCCTTGACCACCTTGAGGATCGCCCAGCTGACCACGAAGCAATACACCACAGTCAGCGCCACGCCTTTGATCTGTGCGATCACCTGATCGAGCATGTTGGCGTCCGGCACCAAACCGCCCAGCGCCGGCACGCAGAACACCCCGGTCAGCACCGCACCGACAATCCCGCCAATGCCATGCAGACCGAAGACGTCGAGGCTGTCGTCGTAGCCGAGGCGTTTCTTCAGCACGGTGACGCCCAGGTAGCAGCACACGCCGCACAGCAGGCCAATCACCAGCGCACCGCCCACGCCGACGTAGGCGCAGGCCGGGGTGATGCCGACCAGGCCCGCCAGCGCACCGCACGCCAGCCCTTGCGCGCTGGGTTTGCCGGCTTTGAGCCACTCGCTGAACATCCAGCCAATGATCCCGGCGCACGCACCGACCTGGGTGTTGATCATCACCATGCCGGACAACCCGGAAAGGCCGCCGCCGGAGCCGATATTAAAGCCGAACCAACCGACCCAAAGCATCGCCGCGCCGGCCATGGTCAGGCTCAGGTTGTGTGCCGGCATGGGTTCATTCTTGTAGCCTTTGCGTTTGCCCAGTGCCAGGCAGGCCGCCAGTGCCGCGACCCCGGCGTTGATGTGCACAGCGGTGCCACCGGCGTAATCAAGCACGCCCCAGTTGTGCATCACCGCCCCGCCGCCGCCCCAGACCATGTGCGCCACCGGGGCGTAAACCAGGGTGAACCACAGCGCCATGAACAACAGCGCGGCGGAGAACTTCATGCGCTCGGCAAAAGCCCCGGCGATCAGCGCCGGGGTGATGATGGCGAAGGTCATCTGGAAGGTGATGAATACACCTTCGGGGATTTCGCCGACCAGGCTGTCGGGGGTCAGGCCGGCCAGAAAAGCACGGTTCAGGCTGCCGACGAAGCTATTAAAGGTCACCTCCCCGGCGACCATATTGGTGGTGTCCAGCACCAGGCTGTAGCCGTAAAGCACCCACAACACACCGACCAGCCCGGCGATGCCAAAGCACTGGGTGAACAGCGAGAGCATGTTCTTGGCACGTACCAGCCCGCCGTAGAACAGGGCAAGGCCGGGCAGGCACATGAACAGCACCAGCACCGCGGCGGTGATCATCCACGCGGTGCTGCCGGTATTGAGGGTCGGGGTTTCGGCCGCCTGGGCCAAAGGAATACAGGCGCCCAGCGCCAGTGCTGCAAGAAGGGATTTGCCAGGTAGACGATTAACCATCTTCAACGCTCCTGCGGGGTAATGGAAAGTGTCTGGCAGCGGGGAATGTTGTTTGGAAAACGGGCCTTTGCGGCCTCTCTGGATGTGATGCCGATCATTTGTGGGAGCGATCGGGCGGCGATCCGTCTTGCTCGCTCCCACAAAGGGATCACCGAATCAATACTGCGAACCCGGAATCCAGCTGGTGCCGGCCAGCGGTACGCGGGCCATGGCGGCCGATTCGACGGTCAGAGCCACCAGGTCCTCGGGGTCGAGGTTGTGCAGGTGGCTCTTGCCGCAGGCGCGGGCCATGGTCTGGGCTTCGAGCACCAATACACGCAAATAGTTTGCCAGGCGGCGCCCGCCTTCGACCGGGTCCAGACGTTTGGCCAGTTCCGGGTCCTGGGTGGTGATACCGGCAGGGTCGCGGCCGTTCTGCCAGTCGTCGTAGAAACCGGCGGCCGAGCCGATCTTCTTCAGTTCTTCGTCCAGCCGCGGGTGGTTGTCACCCAGCGCCACCAGAGCAGCCGTACCGATGGCCACCGCATCAGCGCCCAGGGCCATGGCCTTGGCGACGTCTGCACCATTACGAATCCCGCCGGAGACGATCAATTGCACTTTGCGGTGCATGCCCATTTCCTGCAGGGCCTGAACCGCTTGCGGGATGGCTGGCAGGATCGGGATACCGACGTGCTCGATAAACACTTCCTGAGTCGCAGCGGTGCCGCCCTGCATGCCGTCGAGCACGATCACGTCGGCACCGGCTTTGACTGCCAGTTTCACATCGTAGTAAGGACGACTGGCGCCGATTTTCACGTAGATGGGTTTTTCCCAGTCGGTGATTTCACGGATCTCGGCGATCTTGATCGCCAGATCGTCCGGGCCGGTCCAGTCCGGGTGACGACAGGCCGAGCGCTGGTCGACGCCGATTGGCAGGGTGCGCATGCCCGCGACCCGCTCGGTGACTTTCATGCCCAACAGCATGCCGCCGCCGCCCGGCTTGGCGCCCTGCCCCAGCACGATCTCGATGGCATCGGCCTTGCGCAGGTCATCCGGGTTCATGCCGTAGCGCGACGGCAGGTACTGGTAAACCAGGTGCTGCGACTGGCCGCGTTCTTCCGGGGTCATGCCGCCGTCGCCGGTGGTGGTGCTGGTGCCGGCAATGCTGGCACCACGGCCCAGCGCTTCCTTGGCATTGGCCGACAGCGCGCCGAAGCTCATGCCAGCGATAGTCACCGGAATCTTCAGGTGCAACGGTTTCTTGGCGAAACGGTTACCGAGGATCACGTCGGTGCCGCATTTCTCGCGGTAGCCTTCCAGCGGATAGCGCGACACGCTGGCGCCGAGCAGCAGCAGGTCATCGAAGTGCGGCAGCTTGCGCTTGGTGCCGCCGCCACGAATGTCATAGATGCCGGTTTCGGCGGCGCGCTGGATTTCCTGGATGGTCAGGCGATCGAAGGTGGCCGACTCGCGCAGGACCGGAGCCTGGGCTTTGGAATTGGAAAACTCGGTCATGGTTAGTGCTCCTGATCAGTACGCGCTGGCGTTGTCGACTTTGAAGTTGTACAGCTGGCGCGCCGAGCCGTAGCGTTTGAAATCGGCGGCGTTCTCCTTGAAACCGGCGCGGTTGAGCAGCGCCTGCAACTCTTCGATATGCTCGGCGCGCATCTCTTTCTCGATGCAGTCAGAGCCGAGCGACTCGACGCTGCCTTTGACGAAGATTTTGGTTTCATACAACGAGTCGCCCAACGCATCACCGGCATCGCCGCATACCACCAGGCGCCCGGCCTGGCCCATGAAGCAGCTCATGTGGCCGATGCTGCCACCGACCACGATGTCGATGCCTTTCATGGAAATCCCGCAACGCGCGCCGGCATCGCCTTCGATGACCAGCAGCCCGCCGTGGGCGGTAGCGCCGGCCGCCTGGGAGGCACTGCCTTTGACCCGCACGTAGCCGCTCATCATGTTCTCGGCGCAGCCCACGCCGACATTGCCGTGCACGGTGACCGAGGCTTTCTGGTTCATCCCGGCGCAGTAATAGCCGGCGTGGCCCTGGATATCGATAGAGATGGCTTCGTTGACGCCCACGGCCAGGTTGTGCGCACCGTTGGGGTGGGTCACCAACCACTCGCGCTCTTCAACGTTTTTGGCCTGGTCGTGCAAAGCCTGGTTCAGATCACGCACGCTGGCGCTGGACAGATCAATGGTTTTCATAATGCGTGCTCCTTAAGCCGACTCGCGTTCCCAGATGTACATGGTGGCGGGAACAGGTTCCCAGACCTTGGCGTTTTCGATCCCCGGCAGGCTCGACAGCGCCTGATACTCCGAAGCCATGGCCACGTAGTCCTCGGTTTCGGCAAGGATCGCAGGCTTGCAGGCAATCGGGTCGCGGATCACGGCAAAGCCGTTGCGGGTGCCGATGGCGAAGGTGAAGAAACCGTCCAGCGCTTCGAGTGAGTTATCCAGCGCCTGCTTGAGCGAGTCGCCCTGTTGCAGGCGCCAGGCCAGGTAACCGGCGGCCACTTCGGTGTCGTTCTCGGTCTCGAAGTTGATGCCTTCGCGGCGCAGTTCCTGGCGCAGACGGAAGTGGTTGGACAACGAACCGTTGTGCACCAGGCACAGGTCAGCACCGGTGGAAAACGGATGGCTGCCTTCCATGGTCACCGCGCTTTCTGTGGCCATACGGGTGTGGCCGATAATGTGGCTACCCTTCATGGCGGCCAGGCCGAAGCGCTCGGAAATCTCCTGCGGCAAGCCCATGCCCTTGAGGATCTCGATGCTCTGCCCGGCGCTCATGATGCGTACGCTGGGGGCCAGTTCGGCCAGCACGGCACGCACCGCCGCTTCTTCGGCCTTGATCTTGAGCACGATGGCGCTGGCGTTCTGGAACCAGTCCAGTTCGCTACCCAGTTTGTCTTGCACGGCAGCCACCAGGGCCTTGAAGTCGTAGCCTTCGGTGGTGCCTTGCAAGGTCAGCTTGACCCAGCCATCAGCCACTTCATCGCCATAAATGGCAAAACCTGCACTGTCCGGGCCGCGATCGGTCATGGCTTCGAGCATCGGCTCGAAGAGCTTGCCGAGCTGCGATTCCAGCGCCGGGTTCTTCAAATACAAACCAACAATTCCACACATGGGGCAGGCCTCACTTTGTTCGGCAGTGGCTAGCTTTAAGCTGCAAGCTTCAAGCTGACCGTGTTGATAGAAAATCGTGTACTCACCGCAACTCTGCTTTTGCTTGCAGCTTGCGGCTTGAAACTTGAAGCGGCTTTTATTGCGGCTTGAAACGTGTCGCTTAAAAAAACTCGGTGTAGCGCTTCACTTCCCAGTCACTGACATGGCGGCTGTATTCCACCCATTCCATGCGCTTGAGCTTGATGAACTCCCCGACAATTTCCGGACCCAGCACTTCGGCAAACAACGGATCGGCCTCCAACGCGTCGCAGGCTTCCTTGAGCGACTGCGGCAAGGTCTTGATGCCGCGCGCGGCGATCTCTTCAAGGCCGAGCTTGTAAAGGTTTTCGTTGCATACCATCGGGACTTCCAACTGCCGATCGATACCGTCCAGGCCGGCGGCAATGATCGCGGCGCTGACCAGATACGGGTTGCAGCCAGCATCCGGCAGGCGGAACTCCAGGCGGCCATAGGGCACGCGAACCATGGCCGAGCGGTTGTTGGAGCCAAAGGCAATGAACGCCGGCGCCCAGGTCGCACCCGACAACGAGTTGCCAACCACAAGCCGCTTGTAGGAGTTGACTGTGGGGGCCGCGAACGCGCACAACGCGGGACCGTGGGCCAGCAGGCCGGCGGCGAAGTGGTAGGCCATTTTCGACAGGCCCATGCCACTTGGGTCACTGGCGTCGTGGAACAGGTTCTTGTTGGTTGCGCTGCTGATCGACAGGTGAAAGTGCATGCCGTTACCGGCGCGCTTGGGGTCCGGCTTGGGCATGAACGAGCAGATCATGCCCATGTCGTTGGCGATCTCGCCGGCGGCCATGCGGAAGAAGGTGAAGCGATCGGCCGACTCCATGGCGTCGCTGTAGGTGTAGTTGATCTCGAACTGGCCGTTGGCGTCTTCGTGGTCGATCTGGTAGATGTCAAAGCCCACCGGTTGCAGGGCTTCGGTCAGACGTTCGAGAAATTCGCGTGAACGCGACAGACCTTTGTAGTCATAGCAAGGCTTGTCGAGGTTATCGCTGGCATCGACCAGTTGCAGTTGGCCGGCAGCATCGCGCTTGAACAGACTGAACTCAGGCTCCAGCCCGGTGTTGAGGGTCCAGCCACGCTGGCTCAGACGCTCAACCTGCTGTTGCAGCACATAGCGGCTGTCGTAAGGCCAGGGTTTACCGTCAACATGACCGATGCACACCACGCGGCCATAACCGGGCTGCCATGGCACCGGCACCAGTGACGACAGGTCACCACGGGCCATGAAGTCGGGACCGTGAGGCTCCATGCCCATACCAGTGATGGCGAACCCGGCGAACCCGGCGCCACTCTCGGCGACCATTTCCAGGCCGCTGACCGGCACCGATTTGGTCTTGGACGAACCGTGAATATCGACGAACTGAGCCAGCACGTACTTGATGCCGTGCTCCTGGATCAGACGCTGTGTTTCTGTTGGCAACATAGAGCGTGACTCCTGTGACGAAAGCGGCTTGAAAGAACAACCCCTGTTTCGCTGCCGGAAGCACTTATTCCGATCAGGAAACTTACTTTCATTACAGGAATGCAATGCCCTTGCCAGTTTTTCAGTCAGGGCTAAAAATCCTTTTATCGGGCCTTTTGTTCTGTATATATGGGAAACTTGTTTTCCCACCGCGAATATTTCACCGGCAAAACAGCCCTACGAACGTCGCTGCACATTCTCAGTGCGAAATAAAAATTATTGAACGGAAACCGTGCACAGCCTATGACTCAATCGGACACCCCCAAGCTCAAGCTGGAGCAGTACATCGGCATTCAGATCAAACGCCAGCGCCAGGCTCAGGAACTCAAGCTGGCGGATGTGGCGCGTATCGCCGGAATCAGCCAAGGGATGTTGAGCAAGATCGAGAATGCCCAGGTGTCGACCAGCCTGGATAACCTGGGCCGTTTATGCGATGTGCTGGGCATGCCGATGTCGAAACTGTTCAGCCAGTACGATCAGCAGGGCAGCACGGCGTTGCTGGTCAAAAAGGATGAAGGGCTGGAGGTGGTGCGCCGCGGTACGGAGAAGGGCCATACCTATCATTTGCTTAACCACACCCGTGGGCCAAAAAAGAGTTTCGAGGCGTATATGGTGAGCATGGATGACGCCAGCGAAGAGTTTCCGACCTTCTCGCATCCGGGCACCGAGTTTTTGCATTTGCTGGAGGGCGAGCTGATTTACCGGCATGGCAATCAGTTGTACCGGATGGAAGCCGGCGACAGCCTGACCTTCGACGGTGAGGTGCCGCATGGGCCGGAGCAACTGGTGCAAGTGCCGATCCGGTTGTTGTCGATCATGAACTATGGGGCGCAGGGCGAGTAAGCCGCTCGCCTCTGTGTAGGAGATCGCCCGCCGCCTCGGCGCCGCGCTGTCGCGCAGCAGACACGGACCCGGTGGGAAGAGCCGGCCGGCGCCCCGGTCTGCTCGCGAAGGGGCCAGTAAAGTCACAGCATCTGCTGCGACTGTGCCGCCGTCTTCGCTGTGGTCCGGCACCCCGGCAAGCCAGCTCCCACCGGGGGCATACAGTGCTTAAGTGAATGTATGGGCGTTAGCCGGGAAGCCTTCGCGGCTAAAGCGAATCGCCGCCCGGCCAGCGCCCAAGTCGCGATTGGCGTCGTCTGGACCATCTCGGTTCGAAGAGCAAAAGCAAATGGAGCCTGGCTTAGGCTTTTTTCTTGCCGCTTGAAGCTTACCGCTTGCCGCCCGCGCCCACGGCGCGACTTTCCCCACAAGAAATATTCTTTCCAGATTTCTCTGGACGGCCCGTCCGCTTTCACCTATAAATTCGCCAAGACGAATATTTAATTCCTTAGGGGAATTTTTATTCACCCTTAAAACCAGAATTTACTGCTGAATTTTTTCGCTCTGCGTTGAGCTGCCGCCATTTTCCGAGGACGTGCCATGCAACACGAAAAGAACCATTTCATCCTGAAGATCAGCTGTCCGGCGACGTCCGGGATTGTCGCGGCGGTGACGTCGTATCTGGCGGGTAACGCTTGCTACATCGGTGAAATGGCGCAGTTTGATGATGAGTTCAGCGGGCGTTTTTTCATGCGCGCGGTGTTTCGCTTCAATGAGGGTCACGCCGGTGACATCGAGCAGCTCAAGGCGGGGTTCAGCGATGTAGCGGCCAGCTTTGACATGGACTGGGAGCTGCATGACAGCAGCCGGCCGATGCGGGTGCTGCTGATGGTCAGCAAGTTCGATCATTGCCTGACCGACCTCTTGTATCGCTATCACAAGGGCGAGATGCACATGACCATCACCGCCATTGTCTCCAATCACCTCGATCTGCGGCCGATGGCCGAGCGTGAGGGCATCCGGTTTATCTACCTGCCGGTGACCAAAGACACCAAAGCCGCTCAGGAAGCGGCGCTGATGCAGGTGGTCAACGAGACCGGTACTGAATTGGTGGTGCTGGCGCGCTACATGCAGATCCTCTCCGATGATCTGTGCAAGCAACTTTCAGGCCGCGCCATAAATATCCACCACTCGTTCCTGCCGGGTTTCAAAGGTGCCAAGCCGTATCACCAGGCTTATGAGCGTGGCGTAAAGCTGATCGGCGCCACCGCGCATTACGTGACCAGCGACCTGGACGAGGGGCCAATCATCGAGCAGGAGGTACAGCGGGTCGACCACGCCTATTTGCCTGATGACCTGGTCGCCATCGGCCGTGACACAGAAACCGTGGCACTGTCCAAGGCGGTCCGCTATCACCTTGAACACCGGGTCTTTCTCAACACTGACAGAACGGTGATCTTCCGGTGAATAGCTCAAAACTGATCGACGGTAAAGCCGCCGCCGCCCGGGTGCTGCAGAAGGTCAAACAGGACGTGCTGATGCTCAAGGCCGATCACATCCAGCCAGCGCTGGCGGTGATTCTGGTCGGTGAAGACCCGGCCAGCCAGGTGTATGTGCGTAACAAGATTCTGCGCGCCGAGGAATGCGGGATTCGCTCCATCGAGTACCGGCTGGCAGCCGATTGCCCGCAGGCCCGGCTGTTGGACTTGATCGCCGAGTTGAACAACGACGCTTCAGTGAACGGCATTTTGCTGCAACTGCCGTTACCCGGACACATTGAAGAAACCCGCGCCTTGCAGGCGATTGATCCGGGCAAGGATGTCGACGGTTTTCACAGCGAGAACGTTGGCGGCCTGAGCCAGGGCCGTGACGTACTAACGCCCTGCACCCCCACCGGCTGCATGTACCTGCTGGAGCAGACCCTCGGCGACCTGAGCGGCAAGCACGCGGTGGTGATTGGCCGCTCGAACATTGTCGGCAAGCCAATGGCAGCCTTGCTGCTCAAGGCCCACTGCTCGGTGACGGTGGTGCATTCGCGCAGCCAGGATGCCAAGGCGCTGTGCCAACTGGCCGACATCGTGGTCGCGGCGGTAGGTCGGCCACGAATGATCGATGCCAGTTGGCTGAAACCCGGCGCGGTGGTGATCGATGTGGGCATCAACCGTATTCAGGACCACGACCGTAGCCGGCTGGTCGGTGATGTCGACTTTGACGCCGCCCTGGCCCAGGTCTCGGCCATCACCCCGGTGCCCGGCGGGGTCGGGCCTATGACCATCGCCTTTCTGATGAAAAACACCCTGATCGCCGCGCAGCAGCAACGCCAGCGTGCCCTCGCCCATAGCCAGCCGCAGGAGGCCGTATGCCTTTAGGTCTATTGAAGTACGGGCTCAGCTCGGAGTACCCGGTGGAAGTCGACTTGCCGGCCCCCAAGGAACTCAAGCCGGCCTATGACGTGGTGATCATCGGCGGAGGCGGCCACGGCCTGGCCACCGCGTATTACCTGTCCAAGTACCACGGCATCAACAATATTGCGGTGCTGGAAAAAGGCTACCTGGGCGGCGGCAACACCGCGCGTAACACGGCGGTGATCCGCTCCAACTACCTGACCAGCGAGGGGGTGAAGTTCTACGCTGAATCGGTACGGATGTTCGAAGGGCTGTCCAATGAATTCGACTTCAACATCATGTATTCGCACCGGGGTCAGTTGACCCTGGCGCATACCGACGCCACGGTGCGTTCATTCCGCCAGCGCGCCGAGGTCAACAAGCACTTTGGCGGGCGCACCGAGATGATCGACCGTCAGCAGATCCGCGAGTTGGTGCCGAGCCTGAACCTTGATCCGGGGCATATTCCGGTGCTCGCCGGGCTCTGGCACATCGACGGGGCGACAGCGCGGCACGATGCGGTGGCCTGGGGCTACGCCAAGCAGGCCGCCAAGCGCGGGGTCGAGATTCATCAACTGACCGACGTTCAGGAACTGGTGATCGAAAACGGCGCCATCACGGCGGTCAAGACCAACCGGGGCACGGTGCGTTGTGGCTGCGCGGTGCAGGCGGTGGCCGGCATGAGTTCGCAGATGATGAAAAAGGCCGGCATCCGCTCGCCGATCCAGACCTTCCCGCTGCAAGCGATGGTCACCCAGCCGTTCAAGCCGTTTCTCGACCCGCTGGTGAGTTCTTCGGCGCTGCACTGCTACGTGCAGCAGACCAGCCGTGGCGAGGTGGTGTTCGGCGGTGGCTCGGATCCCTACCCGCTGTTCAACACTCGCTCAACGCTCGACTTGAAAGAAAGCCTGCTCTCGCACGCCATCGAGATGTTCCCGTTTCTGGCCAACGCCAAGCTGATGCGCCAGTGGGCCGGGATCACCGACATGACCCCCGATTACAGCCCCATCATGGGCCTGTCGCCGGTCAAGAACTACTACCTGGACGCCGGCTGGGGCACCTGGGGCTTCAAGGCCACGCCGATCTGCGGCAAGACCATGGCCGAGCTGGTCGCCAGTGGCGGCAAGGTCCCGGAGCTGATCAAGCCATTTGGCCTGGAGCGTTTCTCGACCTTCCAGCAAGTCAACGAAATGGGCGCCACGGCGGCCAGCCACTAAGCGGAGAGCGACACATGAAAGTCATGACATGCCCGCTCAACGGGCCGCGCAACATCAGCGAATTCACCTACGGCGGCGAATTCAAACCCATGCCCGACCCGCAGACCTGCAGCGATGCCCAGTGGGCCGACTACGTGTTCAACAGCGAAGACACCTTGGGGGTGATTCGCGAGTGGTGGATGCACACGCCATCGAGTTACTGGTTTCTGGCCGAGCGCCACACCGGCAGTGACGAGATTGTGCGCACCTTCGATGCCCGCGAGCTGTTCAACAGCCGGGTCGAATTCACCCAACAGACTCAGGAGATCGCAGGATGAGTACCGCCAACCGCCTGCCCGCCCCGATGGGCCTGCTGATCGACCGCAGCAAGCCGCTGACCTTCAGCTTCGATGGCAAGGCCTATGAAGGCCTGCAAGGCGACAGCATTGCCAGCGCCCTGCTCGCCAGTGGTCGTCATCTGCTGTCGCGCTCGTTCAAGTACCATCGCCCGCGCGGCCCGCTGAGCATGGCCGGGCAAGACGCCAATACCCTGGTGCAACTGCCCCGCGAGCCCAACGTGCTGGCCGATACGTTTGCCCTGGAAAACGGCCTGCGGGTCAGCGGCCAGAACTACAACGGCTCACTGGACAACGACAAGGACGCCCTGCTCGGCAAGTTCTCCAAATTCATGCCGGTGGGGTTCTACTACCGCTCCTTCTATAAGCCCAAGGGCATGTGGAAAGTCTGGGAGCCGGTGATCCGCAAAAAAGCCGGCCTGGGTGTGCTGGACCTCGGCTTCAAGCCCGAGTACTACGACAAGGCGTATCTGTTTACCGACCTGGCAGTGATCGGCGCCGGTCCCGCCGGCCTGCAAGCGGCGCTGACCGCCGCCAATGCCGGCGCCAAGGTGCTGCTGATCGAGCAGCAGCCGATTCTGGGCGGCTCGCTGACGTATGCGCGCTTTGACCTTGAAGGTCAGCGGGCCGGGCAACTGCGCACCGAACTGGTGGCGGCCGTAGAAGGCCACGCCAATATCCGGATTCTGCACAGCGCCACCTGCAACGCCTGGTTCACCGACAACTACCTGCCGGTGATTCAAGGCAAACGCCTGTATAAAGTGCGCGCGACGCAGTGCCTGATCACCAGCGGCTCGTTCGATCAGCCGGTGATTTTCCGCAACAACGACCTGCCCGGCATCATGCTGACCAGCGCGGCGCAACGGCTGATGAAGCTGTATGCGGTCAAGCCCGGCCAACGCGCCGTGGTACTCACCGGTAACGATGACGGCTATCTGGCCGCGCTGGATCTGCATGATCAGGGCGTGCAGGTGGCCGCTGTGGTGGATATGCGTAACCAGCCAGCCGACCGCAGCCTGTTGATCGAGCTGGAAAAACGCGGCATCACTTGCCACGCCAGCACCACCGTGTATGAAGCACTGCACGAAAAGGGCATGCGCCACATCAATGGCGTCGAGCTGCGCAAAATCACCGGCCAGGGTCAGGTGGCCAGTGCGGGCATGACCCTGGACTGCGACCTGCTGTGTATGTCAGGCGGCTATATGCCGGTTTATCAATTGCTGTGCCAGGCCGGTGGCAAACTCGCCTATGACGAGCAAAGCGCCGAGTTCAACCTCAGCGGCCTGCCGGCCAATCTGAACATTGCCGGTTCCGTAAACGGCCAGCACAGCCTGGACAACGTCTTGGCAGACGCCACCCGCGCCGCCCTCGACATCATTGCCAGCCTTGGCCTGCACACTACCCAGCAGGCCGCGCCGCTCAAAGGCGAGGCACAGGTGAACTTCCCCTGGCCGATTTTTCCGCACCCCAAAGGCAAGGATTTCGTCGACTTTGACGAAGACCTGCAGGTGCGCGATATCGTCAATGCCACGCGCATCGGTTACCGCGATGTGCAACTGGTCAAGCGCTACTCCACGGTGGGCATGGGTCCATCCCAGGGCCGCCACTCGGCGCTGCCGACCGCACGCCTGGTCGCCGCTGCGACCCAGCGCAGCATCAGTGAAACCGGGGTCACCACCGCGCGCCCGCCGTTCGAGGCGGAAAAACTTGCGCACGTCGCCGGGCGCGGCTTCGACCCGTACCGCCAGACCCCGATGCACAGCCGGCATGTAAAGGCAGGCGCGAAAATGATGCCCGCCGGTATCTGGCAGCGTCCGGCGTTCTATGGCCAGCCCGCACAACGCGATGCCTGCATGCAGGCCGAAGCCAGGCATGTGCGCAGCAAGGTCGGGATCATCGACGTCTCGACCCTGGGCGGGCTGGACATCCGCGGACCGGACGCCGCCGAGCTGCTGAACCGGATGTACACCTTTGCCTTTATCAAGCAGCCGGTGGGCCGTTCGCGCTATGCGTTGATGACCAACGAACAGGGCGCGGTGATCGACGACGGCGTATGCGCACGCTTTGCCGAGCAGCACTTCTACGTCACCGCCACCACCAGCGGCGTGGACCGTATCTATCAGCAAATGCTCAAGTGGAATGCCCAGTGGCGGCTGAACGTCGATATCGCCAACGT
This sequence comes from Pseudomonas sp. LJDD11, assembly GCF_024584215.1. NCBI lineage: Bacteria > Pseudomonadati > Pseudomonadota > Gammaproteobacteria > Pseudomonadales > Pseudomonadaceae > Pseudomonas > Pseudomonas sp. LJDD11. Next base: position 24,808 of record NZ_JANJFL010000018.1, on the reverse strand, counting down.
CACCGCCGCGATCAGCGCGGTCAACGTCGCCGGCCCCGACTCACGCAAAGTGTTGGAAAAGGTGTGTCATGACATCGACCTGTCTGCCGCCGGTTTTCCTTATCTGGCAGTGCGCCAGGGCACGGTCGCCGGGATCAAGGCGCGGCTGCTGAGGGTCGGCTTTGTCGGTGAGCTGGGCTATGAGATCCATGTGCCGGCCCGCCATGCCGTGCAGCTCTGGGATGCGCTGATCGAGGCCGGCAAGCAATACGATATCAAGCCATTCGGGGTCGAGACCCAGCGCCTGCTGCGCCTGGAAAAAGGCCACGTGATCATCAGCCAGGACACCGACGGCATGACCCATCCCGGCGAGATTGACATGGGTTGGGCGGTCAGTCGGAGCAAGCCGTTTTTCGTCGGCCGCCGCTCGATAGATATCCTCGAAGCGCAGCCGCAAAAGCGCAAACTGGTCGGTTTTACCCTGCCAGCGGGCAGCCCGCAGCCGCTCGAAGGCCATCTGGTGCTCAGCGGCCCGGACATCAGTGGCAACGTGACGTCCTGCGAGTACTCGCAAACCCTCGGCAAGATCATCGGCCTGGCCTATGCAGGCTTTGATCAGAGCCAGCCCGGCCAGCAGATCCCGATTCGCGTCGAGGGCGGCGTGATGGTCCAGGCCACCGTGGTGCAACTGCCTTTCTTCGACCCTGAAAACCAGCGTCAGGAGCTTTGAACATGTCCAGCCTTCTTGTTGAAAATGTCACCACCCGGCGCCCGATAAACGCCGATAGCCTGGCGTTGTGCAGCCTGAGCGACCTGACCGACCTGCCGCGGGTCGGCTTTCGCGGCACACAGAGCGCTGAGTACCTGGCGGCGCGCGGTTTTCAACTGCCAGACGCCCCCAACCGTGCCGTGACCCAGGACGATGGCAGCCATGTGGTGCGGCTGTCGCAAACTGAATACCTGCTGCTGGGCAGCCCCGCCGATCAGGGCGAACGGATTGCCGATGAAGAGGCCCGCTGGGAGCTGGATCACAACGCCAACTACCTGCTGCCGCGCCAGGACAGCCACGCCTGGCTGCAACTGTCGGGCAGCGCGGTCAGTGAGGTGATGGCCAAGCTGTGCGGCGTCGACCTGCGGGCCCAGGCTTTCGGCCCCGGCGCCGTGGCTCAGACCTCGGCAGCGCGGATCAGCGTGATCGTGATCAATGCAGGGTCGGCACTGACCCCGTGCCTGCAGATCCTCTTTGATCGCTGCTCGCTGGAGTATTTCAAGGCGGCGTTGCTCGATGCGATGGGCGAATTTGCCTGAGCAGGGCCGATCGCGCAGCAAACACAGGACTTGGGAGCAGCTTTAGCTGCGAAGCCTTCGCTGCTCAAGCAGCTCCTATGGTCCAATGCATCACCCTGGAGATTGCATGATCGAACCTCTGGACAAAGACGTCGACTATCTGGTCCCGGCCCTGGCCCGGGGTTTGAGCGTCCTGGGCCTGTTCAACGCCCAGGTGCGTGCGTTGAGCATTCAGGAGATCGCCGAGCGGCTGCAGGTCAGCACCTCGGCGATCTACCGGATTCTGGTCACGCTGACGCACATGGGCTATCTGAACAAGCTCAACAGCCACTATGAACTCGGTGCTCGGGTGGTCAGCGACGGCTTCAGCTATCTGGCCAGCCGGGACATCGTCGATGTCGCCATGCCGGCGCTCAACGCCCTGCGCGACCGCACTTCACTGTCGTGTCATCTGAGCATCCGTGAACACACCGACAGCCTTTATCTGTATCGCGCGTTTGCCGCCCAGCGCCTGTCGGTGAACATTCCGGTGGGTACACGCATTGCCTGCCATTGCACTGCCATGGGGCGCATGTTGCTGACCGCACTGGATGATGCCCGGCTTGGGGCACTGTACCAGCACATTCGCCTGGACGATTACCCGCCACCCGCGCCGCGGACATTGCCCGAACTGCAAAGCATGATTCGCCAGGACCGCGAGCGCGGCTGGGTCGTGCATCGCTCCGATTACTCCACCGCGATTGCCACGGTAATCCGCGATCACACCGGGCAGGTGACGGCGGCAATCAACCTGTCCGGGCCCGATGCCGTGATGGACCCTGAAGGCGCCACGGAGCGTTTCCAGACCCTGTTGCTGGAAACCAGCGCCTGTATCAGCCGTGAACTGGGTTACCGGGACACACCCTCCCTGGCTTAAACATTTAAGCGCAATCAGCCACTCAAGAATCCCGCCGCAACGCCGACGTTATTAACGTGTACTTCTGCTTTGGCCGGTTTTGCTGGGACCGGCACGCAGCGTGCATCAGCGGTTGCTCAATTGCGATGTATAAAAATAATCCGGAGCCAAAATGAATATCAAACAGAAGCTGACAGGGGCGTTCGCGGTTATCGCGTGTTTGCCCATTGTTGTTGTCGCCAGCATCGTTATCGTCAACCTGCGCACAGAGGCCACGGATGATTTTGTCGACAACAGCGGACGGGAAATCCGCCAGGTCGAGAATGCAATGCAGTTGTTCTTCGACGGAATCAGCCAGAATGTCGAGTATCTGGCCTCTTATCCGCTGCTGGCCAATGCAGGTAACGACGTCAAGAATTTTACCGGTCCGGACCCGCTGAGCACCCCACCGTCGGAGACCGACAAACAATTGTTTGACCTGTTTACCCGTCTGGCAAAAAGTCATCCGGCGTACTCGTATGTCTCTTATGGTCTGGCCAACGGCAGCTATGCGATGTGGCCCGAAGACAAGACCTTGAAAAACTACGACCCGCGCGTCCGGCCCTGGTACAAGACCGCCCTGGCCAACCCAGGCAAGACCGTGCGAAGCGAGGCTTACTACTGGGCGAACGATGACGCGGTATTGGTCAGCACCATTCGAGCTATCCCCAACGTACTCGGCAACCCTGGGGGTGTCGTCAACATTGATGTTTCACTCAAGCAGCTGACGGGCATCGTCAAACAGATCAAGCTGGGTGAAAGCGGTTACCTGATGCTGCTGGAAAACAACGGCAACGTGCTGGTCGACCCGAACAAACCGGAAAACAACTTCAAAAAGCTCGGCGAACTGGGCGGCGGCTACAGTGAGCTGGCCAAGGCCGGCAAGGGCCTGGTCAAGGTCGAGCTGAACGGCGAGCGCTACATGGCCAACGTCTATCCGGCTGACAAACTGGGCTGGAGCTTCATCGGCCTGATCAAGCAGGACGAAGTCATGGCCTCGGCCAATAGCCTGACCTGGCTGATCGGCATTATTGCTGCCGTGCTGGCCGTGGTGTTCGCCCTGGTGGGTGCCAGCTTCGCCAGCCTCATCGTGCGGCCGATCAACGGCGTATCCAGTGGCCTGGAAGGCATTGCCCAAGGTGAAGGTGACCTGACCGTGACCCTGCCGGTGCGCGGCAATGACGAAACCGCCAAACTGGCCGGCTGGTTCAACCAGTTCCTGGGCGCGATCCGCAGTCTGATCCAGCACATCACCAATGCTGCGCACAGCATTCTCGATGCCTCCCAGAGCGCAACCCGGGTCTCGGGCAACATGGCCGACGCCGCCAATCGCCAGCGCGAAGCGGTGGACATGGTCTCTACCGCCTTCCACGAAATGGTCGCCACCGCCAACGAAGTCGCCCGCTCCTGCAGCCAGGCCGCCGAATCGGCCGACACCAGCCAGCAACAGGCCCGCGACGGCCAGCGGCAGATCGACGACGCGGTGCACAGTGTCGACCGGCTCAGCGAAGAAATCTCTCGCTCGGCCAAGGACATGAGCCAGCTGGAAAAAGACAGCAACGACATTCAGTCGATTCTCGACACCATCCGTTCGATTGCCGAGCAAACCAACCTGCTGGCGCTCAACGCCGCCATCGAAGCGGCGCGGGCCGGTGAACAGGGCCGTGGTTTTGCCGTGGTGGCCGACGAAGTCCGGGCGCTGGCCAAACGCACGGCCGACTCCACCGCAGAAATCGACACCCTGCTCGGCAATCTGGCCCGCCGTACGGCCTCGGTCGCCCAGCAGATGCATTCGAGCCTGGAAGTGTCGCAGCAGTCAGTCAGCAAGATCGGCCAGGCACGCACCAGTTTCGGCCAGATCCGCGAATCGGTGGATGTGATCCGCGACATGAACACCCAGATCGCGACCGCCGCCGAAGAGCAGCATCAGGTCGCCGAGGACATCAACCGGCACATAAGCCAGATCCATGGCGATGCACAGCTGGTGGTGGAACTGGCTCAATCGGCACGGGTGGACTCGCAAAGCCTGGCGTCGCTGTCCAATGAACTCGATACCCTGGTGCGCAAGTTCCGCACCTGATTTCTCCCCTGCTCAAGCAAAAGGCGGCTTAGGCCGCCTTGTTGTTTTCTGGCCTCCCCGCTCGCTCAGTTTTCGCCTCAACCCCTCTAGTTCAAGCATTGCCAATGATCCCCGATAGAAAAAATTGGCATACCATCAGACAAAAAAGCTAAAGAATCGCACTTATTGGCCGAGACCCTGACGGTTACTTGCCAAGCCCCGGTTTTCTGGCGGCTAGACCCACCCTGCGTGCACAGCGGCGGTCGCATCCTGGTCCTAATAACAATCTGGAGCCTGAATGAACATCAAACAAAAGCTGACCGGTGCCTTCGCGGTTATCGCGTGCCTCCCCATCGTGGTGGTGGCCAGCATCGTTATTCTCAATTTGCGTAGTGAAGCGACCGACACCTTCACCGACAGCAGTGGCCGGGAAATCCGCCAGGTCGAGAACGCCATGCAGCTGTTTTTCGAAGGCATCAGCCAGAACGTTGATAACCTGGCCAGCCACCCGCTGCTGCTCAATGCCGGCAACGATGTGAAGAGCTACGTCAGCGCCGATGCTCAGAGCGTGGCTGCCTCGGACACCGACCGGCAACTGACCGACCTGTTCAGCCGCCTGATCAAGAGCCACCCGGCCTATGCCTATGTGCAGTTTGGCCTGAGCAATGGCAGCTATGCGATCGGTCCGGGCGAGCCCGACCTGAAAAGCTATGACCCGCGTACTCGCCCCTGGTACAGCCTGGCGATGGCCAGCCCGAACAAGACGCTGCGCACCGAAGCGCATTACTGGGCAGCCGACGACGCGGTACTGGTCAGCACCGTCCGGGCGATCCCCACCGCCTTGGGCAATCCGGGCGGAGTGATCAACATTGATGTGTCACTCAAACAACTGACCACCATCGTCAAGCAGATCAAGCTGGGCAACAGCGGCTACCTGATGCTGGTGGAAAACAACGGCAATGTGCTGGTCGACCCGAGCAAGCCGGAACACAACTTCAAAAAGCTCGCGGAGCTGGGCGACGGCTACAGCGAACTGGCCAAGGCCAGCCAGGGCCTGCGCGAAGTGCAGCTCAATGGCGAGCGCTACATGGCCAACGTTTACCCGTCGACGCAACTGGGCTGGAGCTTTATCGGCCTGATCAAGCAGGACGAAGTCATGGCCTCGGCCAATAACCTGACCTGGCTGATCGGGGTGATTGCCGCCGTATTGGCCGTGGTCTTTGCGCTGATCGGCACCAGCTTCGCCAGCCTGATCGTACGCCCCATCAATGGTGTATCCAGCGGGCTGGAAAGCATTGCCCAGGGCGAAGGTGACCTGACCGTGACCCTGGCGGTACGTGGCAATGACGAAACCGCCAGACTGGCCGGCTGGTTCAACCAGTTCCTGGGCGCGATTCGCAGCCTGATCCAGCACATCGCCGGCGCCGCCAGCAGTATTCTGGCGGCCTCACGCAGCGCCACCCAAGTGTCAGGTGACATGGCCGACGCCGCCAATCGTCAGCGTGAGGCAGTGGATATGGTCTCTACCGCCTTCCACGAAATGGTCGCCACCGCCAACGAAGTCGCCCGCTCCTGCAGCCAGGCCGCCGAATCGGCCGACACCAGCCAGCAACAGGCCCGCGACGGCCAGCGGCAGATCGACGACGCGGTGCACAGTGTCGACCGGCTCAGCGAAGAAATCTCTCGCTCGGCCAAGGACATGAGCCAGCTGGAAAAAGACAGCAACGACATTCAGTCGATTCTCGACACCATCCGCTCGATTGCCGAGCAAACCAACCTGCTGGCGCTCAACGCCGCCATCGAAGCCGCGCGCGCCGGTGAGCAAGGCCGTGGGTTTGCCGTGGTGGCCGACGAAGTCCGGGCGCTGGCCAAACGCACAGCCGACTCCACCGCCGAGATCGACACCTTGCTCGGCAACCTGGCCAGCCGTACCGCCTCGGTCGCGCAACAAATGCATTCGAGCCTGCAGGTGTCGCAGCAGTCGGTGAGCAAGATCGGCCAGGCGCGCAGCAGCTTCAGCCTGATCCGCGAGTCGGTGGATGTAATCCGGGACATGAACACCCAGATCGCCACCGCTGCCGAAGAGCAGCATCAGGTCGCCGAAGACATCAACCGGCATATCAGCCAGATCCATGGCGATGCGCAGTTGGTGGTCGAGCTTGCGCAGTCGGCAAGGTCCGACTCGCAGAGCCTGGCGTCGTTGTCTGACGAACTCGACGCACTGGTACGGCGCTTTCGCACCTGATTGGCGCCGCGCCGCGCACATCAACAGTGCGCGGCGCTGACCGTCGGCCTATCAGGAACGCATTCCTGATTGCGCATCGTTAACACCCGCAGTTTTCTTCCCCCCTAATTGGCGTGAAATAACCTGAATACGGGTGTCGCTCAATTACCCCCACGTGAAATAATGGCAATGCGCTAGCTAGCATGCTTGCGCACCATTAAAGTGCAGTACGCACACCCTGCCCTTACCCTGGACGACATGTGTAGCAATGACACTGGTAGCTGAAAACACGGATGTGATGTATCGCCTGCTGGTGCAGAGCGTTGTGGGTTATGCCATCTATATGCTGACCCCGGAGGGAGTAGTCGCCAACTGGAACAGCGGCGCCGAACGGGCCAAGCAGTACAAGGCCGAGGAAATCGTCGGTCAGCATTTTTCGTTGTTTTATAGCGAAGACGAACGTGCCCGTGACGTCCCCATGCACGGCCTGAACATTGCTCGTCAGACCGGCCGGTTCGAGGCTGAAGGCTGGCGCCTGCGCAAAGACGGCAGTACCTTCTGGGCGCACGTGATCATCGACGCGATTCGTGCCGATGACGGTACGCTGATCGGTTTCGCCAAAGTCACCCGTGACGGGACGGCGCAACGGCAGGCCTTGATGGCCCAGCGCGAACAGGAACGGCGCTTTCGTCTGCTGGTGCAGGGGGTTCCTGACTACGCGATCTACATGCTTGACCCGGACGGCCATGTCGTGAACTGGAACTCCGGAGCGCAGCGCACCAAGGGTTATCTGGCCGAAGAAATCGTCGGTCAGCACTTCTCGCTGTTCTACACCGCCGAGGACCGCGCCAAAGGTCTGCCGGATCGGGGCCTGGCCACCGCACTGCGTGACGGCCGGTTCGAGGCCGAGGGCGTGCGCCAGCGCAAGGATGGCAGCACCTTCTGGACTCACGTGCTGATCGTCCCCATGCATGACGAAGACGGTCTGTTGATCGGCTTCTCCAAGATTACCCGGGATATCACCGAGCGCCGCGAGGCCGAGCTTCAGGTGCTGGCCGCCAAAGAACTGGCCGAGCGCTACAGCGAAAAAATGGCAGCCCTGTCACGCTTTCTCGACTCGGTGATCGGCAGCATTCCGGCCGGGGTTATCGTGCAGGACGCCAGTACCCGCGAGGTGTTGCTGGCCAACGAGCAGGCGCAGCGAATTTTTGGCAGCGCACAGTCAATGGTCGGCCGTCGCGTGCATGAGTGCCTGCCTGCCAACCTGGCCGACTATATTCGCGAACAGACTAATCAATGCCTGAACGGCGCCGGCATGCGGCTGGCCGAAGATCGTTTGCGGACCGCCATCGGCCCGCGGGTGCTACGCACCAAGAGCCTGCGCCGCATTGATGTCGATGCGCACTCGGACTATGTGCTGCTGATTACCGAAGACGTCACTGACGAGATCGCCGCCCGCGAGCAGATCCATCATATGGCGCACCACGACTCATTGACCGGTCTGGCCAACCGCACCTTGCTGCACGAAGAGCTACAAGCGGCGCTGCACAATTGCGCCATGAATCAACGCATGGTCGCCACCCTGTGCCTTGATCTGGACAAGTTCAAGAACGTCAACGACGCTTTCGGCCATGCCTTTGGCGACAAGCTGTTACGCGCGGTGGCCGAACGGCTGCACGGGGTACTGCGCGACGAAGACACCCTGGCGCGGCTGGGCGGCGATGAATTTGCCATTGTCCTGCCGCGCATCGATCGCCCTGAAGACGCTTTGCGTACTGCGCAGCGCATCATCGATTGCATCGCCCCGGCGTTTCTCATGGACGGCCATAACTTCCTGATCGGCGTGAGTATCGGTATCGCTTTTACTCGCAACCCGCATGAGCACGCCGAACTGCTACTCGGTCATGCCGACATGGCGCTGTACGAAGCCAAGCGCAATGGTCGCAACCGCTATGAGGTGTTCCACGAGGACATGGCCGAGGCTGCCCAGCGCCGTCGGCTGATGGAAATCGATCTGCGCAAGGCGCTGCACCTTGGCCAGTTGCACCTGTATTACCAGCCCATCATTGGCATGGACACAAGCTGCATCACCGGCTACGAAGCCCTGATGCGCTGGCAACACCCGTCAAAGGGGCTGGTGATGCCGCTGGAGTTCATTCCGGTTGCCGAGGAGACCGGCCTGATTCACGAGGTCGGCGCCCGGGCCTTGAACCTGGCCTGCCAAGAGGCGTGCACCTGGGGCACTGAGCAGAGTGTGGCGGTGAACCTGTCGCCGGCGCAGTTCAAGAACCGCGAGCTGGTCAGTATCGTCAAGCTGGCGCTGGATGACTCGGGCCTGGCGCCACATCGTCTGGAGCTGGAGATCACCGAGTCGGTGTTGCTGGAAAATAACGAAGAGAACCTTGAGACCTTGCGTGCACTCAAGGCCTTGGGGGTCGGTATTGCGCTGGATGACTTTGGTACCGGCTATTCGTCGCTGGGCTACTTGCGTTCGTTCCCGTTCGACCGGATCAAGATTGACAAGTCATTCGTGCATGAGATGGAAGAAAGCCGTGAGGCGATGTCGATCATTCGGGCGATTACCGGAATCAGTAGCAGCTTGTTGATCAAGACTACGGCTGAAGGGGTCGAAACCGAAGAGCAGTATGCGCGGCTGCGGGCCGAGGGCTGCTCGCACCTGCAGGGGTATCTGTTTGGCAGACCGTCGCCGACGCATGAGCGCAAGAAGAAGATGTGATGTGGCGGTGGAAGTGGCTTTAGCCGCAATACTGTTCAGATAAGCACTGCGGACCCGGTGGGAAGAGCCGGCCGGCGCCCCGGTCTGCTCGCGAAGGACCAGTAAAGTCACAACATCTGCTGCGAATGTGCCGTCCTCTTCGCTGGCAAGCCAGCTCCCACCGGGGGCATACAGTGCTTAAGTGAACAGCATTGGCTAGCGACTTCCATGTCGGTTTCCCCACCAAATCGACACCTACGCTCGGCCAGCGCCAATCGTCGCGATTGGCGTCGTCTGTACCATCTCGGTTCGAAGTTCAAGAGCAAGAGCACAAGGTCAATTCGCAACTGAAGCGAAGCGCTGAGCGCCTACAGCAGTTTCCATGTATAGCTAAGAATCAGCCGGTTTTCGTCGATATCACTGCGGTAGTTGGAACGTGCCGCAACGTTACGCACGCGAATGCCCAGGCCTTGCAAGGTGCCGCTCTGCACCACATAGCCGATGTCCAGATCGCGCTCGCGGTCTTTGCCTTCATAACCGGCCCCGGTGGTGACGTTGTCGCCGCTGATGTAGCGCACGGTGGTGGTCAGGCCGGGTACGCCCAGGGCGCTGAAGTCATAGTCATAACGCACTTGCCAGGAGCGCTCGTCGGTGTAGGCGAACTCGTAGGTCGGCACTTCGTTGCCCAGCGGGGTGACGTTGGCAAATACCCTGGGGAACGGGCTGTCGCCGTACATGGCCTGGTAGCCAACATAAAAGGTGTGCCCGCCGCGCTTGGCCGACAGCAGCGAGAAGAACGCCTGGTTGTCGATAGTGCCCAGCAACTTGTCGCCATCTTCTTTGGCGCTGTAGTAACCCAGGTTGGCGCCCAGCACCCAGTTGCCCACTGGCTGGCTGTGTTTGAGGCCGACGAAGCCTTGCGCATAGATGTCTTCAAGCTGGCCGTACCACAGGCTCAATGAGCTGCGTTTGTCGTTGAAGCTGTAGTCGCCGCCCAGGTAGTTGAAGGCATCGGCAGCCGCCTGGCGTTGCGGCACATGGCCAAGCATGGCGTTGAGTTTGTCGTCGCCGGCTTCGTTGCGCAGGTGGGTGCTGTTGAGGTGGCCGGCCTGCAGGGTCAGGCCGCTGATTTCACTGGAGCTGAGCGCCACACCCTGGTAGCTCGGCGGCAACAGGCGAATGTCACTGAAGCTCAGCACCGGCAGGTTGGGTTGCAGTTCGCCAACTTTGAGTTCGGTCTTCGATAGCCGCGCCTTGAAGGTCGCCGCGACCCGGCTGTACTCATCGGCTGCCCGGCCATCGCCGTGGGTAGGCAGCAAGCCGGTGTTGACCCGATCCGGGCTGCTGTCGAGTTTGATACCCAGCAGCCCGGTAACGTCCAGGCCGAACCCGACCACACCTGGGGTGTAGCCGGACTTCACATTGAGGATGAAGCCCTGCGCCCACTCCTCCTGCTTTGACTGCCGGTTGGCGCCGACGATGTCAGAGAAATCACGGCTGAAGTAGTAATTGCGCGCTTGTAAGGTGGCACTGGCGCCGTCGATAAAGCCCTCTTTCTCCGCCGCGCCGGCGGTTAACGCGGTCAGCGGCAGGCTCAGGCTGACCAGGCTGATGAGGTGACGCTTGGCGATCTGCTGTTGGCTCATGGTTGTTCTCTTGTTGTTATGAATAAGTGAAGCCTCAGCGCGCCGAAACCGGCACAGCCTGCGCTGAGGGGCAACGCTTTCAGGTTTTTTCGCCAGGCAAGGCCGCCACCGACGACGGCCGTCGTGCCTGCATCGCGACGTGCACGATCACCCCCGCCAGCAAGCCCCAAAAGGCCGCCGACAAGCCGAGCAATGACACCCCCGAGGCGGTCACCAGAAAGGTGAACAGCCCGGCGTCGCGCTCAGCGGGTTGCGCACTGCTGCGGCTCAGTGCCTCGCTGATTGCACCGAACAGCGCAAGCCCGGCCAGTGCAGCGATCAGTTCTTTGGGAAAGGCAGCAAACAGCGACACCAGGGTGGTCCCGGCAATGCCCAGAATCAGGTACAGCAGGCTGCCAGACAGCGCCGCGATGTAACGCCGCCTGGGGCTTTCATGGGCTTCGCGGCCGGTACACAGGCTGGCGGTGACCGCCGCCAGGTTTAGGCCATGGCAACCGAACGGCGCCAACAAGGCGCTGCCTAGGGCGCTGGCGCTGATCAGCGGGCTGGCCGGGGTCTGGTAACCGGCGTTGCGCAGTACCGCCATACCCGGCATGAATTGCCCGGTCAGCGCCACCAGTACCAGCGGCAAGGCCAGATTCAGGGTCGCTTCAACGCTGAACTCAGGCGTGATCAGGGTCGGTGTGGCCAGCCCCAGCACCAGCGCATCGCCCTTGAAATCACCGTTCAGCCAGGTCATCAGCGCACCCACCAGCAGCACCGCCATCACCGCGTAACGTGGCAACAGGCGCCGCATCGACACATAGGTGGCGAACATTGCCAGCACCAGCCAGGGCTTGGCCGGCAGTGACTCGAACAGCGCCGTGCCGAAGCTGAACAGAATCCCGGCTTGCAGCCCCGCAGCGATCGAACCCGGCAAGCGGGCAATGATTCGGTCGAAGGCGCCACTCAGACCAACCACCCCGATGATCAGGCTGGCGACCAAATAAGCGCCCACCGCCTGGTTGAGCCCCAACTGCGGCAATTGCGACACCAGCAACGCACTGCCCGGAATGGACCAGGCAATCACCACCGGCACCTTGTAGCGCAGACTGAGCAAGCCGCCCAACAACGCGCTACCGATGGAAATGGCCCAGATCCACGACGACAGTTGGGCATTGGACAACTGCGCCGAGTCAGCCGCCTGGAAGATAATCACCAGCGGCCCGGCATAGGAAATCACCGTGGCAATGCAGCCGGCCAGCACCGCAGACAGGGACGCATCCTTGAACAGGTCGTTCATGGGACCTCGCAAGACGTAGCATTTTTATAAGCGAGCGGAGCCTCTGCGCGAGCGCCAGGCCGCTCGCTCGCGCAGATGGATTTCAGGCTTGCCTGGCCAGCAGCGGCGCACTGGCGCTCGCCTGGCGTTGCGCGCTGATGGCGAACACGGTCATGGCAATCGCCGCGATGGCACCGGGGATGGCGAAGGCCATGAAGTTCAGTTGCAGCGGCAGGTTGATGCCCATCAGCGCGCCGCCGAGCAGCGGGCCGACGATGGCGCCGTTGCGGCCGATGCCCGAGGCCCAGCCAAGACCTGTGGAGCGCATCGACAGGCCGTACAGCTGCGCCGCGCCGGCATACAGCAGAATCTGGGTACCGATGGTGGTGGCCCCGGCGATGAAGATCAGCAGGTACAGCACTGGCATCGGGCTGTTGAAGCCCAGCAGGCTGATCGACACGGCACCCAGAATGAAGAAGCCTACAGTGACTTTGGTCAGGTTCAGACGGTCACCCAGCCAGCCGCCGAAGATCGCCCCGAACATCCCGCCGAAGTTCAGCGCCAGCAAGAACGACAAGCTCGAGCCCAGGCTATAGCCGGCATTGGCCATCAGTTTCGGCAGCCAGGAGCTGAGCGCATACACCATCAGCAGGCAGCAGAAGAACGCCACCCACAACGCCAGCGTGCGCACCGCACGGCCCTCGCGAAACAGCTCCAGAACCGCCACGCCTTTGCCTTTGGCATCGCTTACAACCAGTACGTCATCGGTCGTGAGGTTGTGGCTGGCATCGAGCCGATTGAGCAGTTTGCGCGCTTCATCACTGCGGCCCTGGCGCACCAGAAAACCGATTGACTCGGGCAGGTAGTAGAGGATCGCTGGCAGCAGCAACAGCGGCAGTGCGGCGACCAAGAACATCGACTCCCAACCGAAGCGCGGCAGCATGAAGATGCCCACCCCGGCCGCGAGCATGCCACCGAGTGAATAACCGCTGAACATCACCGCCACCAGGGTGCTGCGCATACGCTTGGGGGCGTATTCGTTCATCAGTGCCACGGCGTTGGGCATCAGGCCGCCACAGCCTAACCCTGCGATAAAGCGGCAGATACCAAACTCGGTGGGGCTGCTGGCGAAGCCGTTGACGATGGTTGCGCCGCTGAACAGCGCAAAGCAGATGGCAATGCCCTTTTTGCGCCCGATCCGGTCAGCCAGGCTGCCGAACGCCAAGGCACCGAACATCATCCCAAACAGCGCGTAGCTGCCCAGTGCACCGGCCTGCAGCGGGGTCAGCCCCCACTCTTTCATGATCGCAGGCAATACCACGCCATAAATGAACAGGTCATAGCCGTCGAAGATCAACAGCAAGGCACACCAGCTCATCACCATCCAGTGGAAGCGGCCGAACCGCGCGTTGTCGATAATTGCGTGTACGTCGATGTTTCGCATGGCATCAATCTCTTGTTTTTGTTGTGGAGAGCATTGCTGCGTATAAGCTTTTTCAGACAGTGCCACGCACTGCATTGGTCGGCACTCCGGTTGCCAACCAATGCAGCGCACAGCGCTGCCCTACCCCAGATCCCCGCCGCCTACCGGCAACGTCACGCCGGTGATGTACGAAGCCTCGTCCGAGGCCAGGAACAGAATGGCGCCAACCTGCTCATCAAGGCTGCCGTAGCGTTTCATCAGGCTGCTGCCCAGGGTCTGGTCGACGATCTGCTGATACCAGACCTTCTCCTGCTCACTCTGCGGCGCAGCGTTGCGCGCAATGCGCCGCGGTGGCGCTTCGGTGCCGCCCGGTGCAGTGGCATTGACGCGGATCCCGCGCCCGGCGGTTTCGAACGCCAGGCAGGCGGTCAGCGCGTTGACCCCGCCCTTGGCCGCGCCGTAGGGCACGCGGTTAACGCCACGGGTGGCGATCGACGACACGTTGACGATCGCGCCGCTGCCCTGCTCCAGCATGTACGGCAGTGCGGCATGACAGCACCACAGGGTCGGGAACAGCGAGCGACGCACCTCCGCTTCAATTTCCTGTGCCTGATAGTGCTCGAAGGGCTTGGCCCAGATGGTCCCGCCCACGTTATTGATCAGCACGTCCAGCCGACCAAAGCGCTCAACGGCCGCCGCCATGACCCGCTGCGCGTCTTCGCAGCGCTCAAGGTCAGCGGTCAGCGCCAGGCATTGGTCGTCCAGGCTGTCGGCCAGCTCGAACACCAGCTCGCTACGGTCCACCGCCACCAGCCATGCGCCTTCGCTCAGCAACCGCTCGGCGAGCCGTCGGCCAATGCCTTGCGCGGCACCGGTGACCAGCACCACTTTGTCTGCAAATCGCTTGCTCATCACAGCCTCCCTGGTTCAGGCCGCACTGGCGGCGAATTTTTCGAAATAGAAGTTCGCCGGCGTGATGCCCTGCTCGCGGATGAACTGGCTGACCGCCTCGACCATCGGCGGGGGGCCGCACAGGTAGACATCAACGTCGCCGTCGTTGAGATGCTTGGGCTCGATGTGATGGGTGACAAAGCCCTTGTGCGGGTAACTGCTGTCCGGGCTGGACACACAGGCGCTGTAGCTGAAGTCGGGAATCCGCGTGGCGAAATCGGCCAGCACGTCCATCTCCACCAGGTCGCTGTCATGGGTCACCCCATAGATCAGATGCAGTGGGTGCTCGCTGCCCTGCTCCACTATTTTCTCCAGCATCGCGGTGAACGGTGCCAGCCCCGTACCACCAGCCAGCAGCAACAGCGGCCGCTTGATGTCACGCAGGTAGAAACTGCCCAACGGACCGGCCAGGGTCATGCTGTCGCCGGCCTTGGCCATACCGGTCAGGAAGCTACTCATCAACCCGCCCGGCACGTTGCGGATCAGAAAGCTGACCTCGCCGTTTTTCTGCAATGAGCTGAACGAGTAGGCGCGGCTTTGCTCGCTGCCCGGCACCTTGAGGTTGACGTACTGACCAGGCAGAAACGCCAGCTGGCTCAGCGACTCACCTTTGATTTTAAGGGCGATGGTGCTGTCGGAGAGCTTCTCGACCTGGCTGATCGCCGCCTCAAAACTGGCCTGGCGGGTCTTGCACACATCCGAGGACGCCGGGATACGGATCACGCAGTCACTTTCAGCGCGCATCTGGCAGGTCAGTACATAGCCTTGTGCGGCTTCGTCTTCAGTCAATGCGTCTTCGATATAGTCCTCGCCCAGCTCGTAGCGGCCGGCTTCGGCGAAACACTTGCAGGTGCCGCAAGCGCCGTCACGGCAATCGAGCGGGATATTGATACCTTGCCGATAGGCCGCATCAGCAACCGTCTCGGTGGCAGCGGCGTCGATGAAACGGGTCACGCCGTCTTCGAAATTCAGGGCAATCTTGTGCATGACGCACCTCGCAGCAGCAGTCGGCCAGTCATTCAGCCACGCCGATTCAGATGTGATAAACGTCGATCAGCTGACGTACGTAGTCGTTC
Source organism: Pseudomonas sp. LJDD11 (assembly GCF_024584215.1). Classification (NCBI taxonomy): domain Bacteria; kingdom Pseudomonadati; phylum Pseudomonadota; class Gammaproteobacteria; order Pseudomonadales; family Pseudomonadaceae; genus Pseudomonas; species Pseudomonas sp. LJDD11. The sequence goes on along the minus strand of NZ_JANJFL010000018.1, from coordinate 9,252 downwards.
TTGAGCACCACTTTCTTGGCCCTGATCAAGGGCTGCCCACCGCGGATATCGAGGGTGTAGAAGCTGGTGCCGAAATAGCTGTCGACGGTCTTGTAGCGAAAGCTCAGGGTGTGCCAGTTGAAACGCACCTTGCACTGCCCGTCGTCCTGCTCCAGCACTTCGATGTTGCTGATGTTGTGCGAGGTGCGGGTGTCGGGAATGGTTGCGCTGGAGCGTTCGGTCTTGATCCGGAACACCCGGTCTTCCAGGCCGCCACGGTTGCCGTACCAGATCAGCGAGATTTCCTTTTGCGGGTCTTGGGTCAGCTCGTCGTTATCGTCCCAGGCCGGCATCCAGAAGGTCGCGTCGCTGCTGTACAGTTCCAGCCAGTTGTCCCAGTCGGCGTCATCCAGGTAGCGCGCCTCGCGGTACAGAAAATCCCGCACGGTTTCATACAGGGCGCTCATCACACAGCCTCCACAGGGATCAGTTGCGGTTCGTCAGCTACGGCCTTGAGCATGGTTTGCTGCCAATACTTGTGTTGCAGCACGAACAGACCCTCGTCTTCAGTGCGCACCCCGGACAGCAACGGTTTGAGTTCGATCTCCTGGGCGGCGGCATCAGCGCCCTCGATCCAGTGCGCGGCACCGCGCGACATGTCGTTCCAGCCCCGTGATCCCTGGTAGCCCATCTGGCACGAGCGGAATTCTTCCAGGTCGTCCGGGGTGGCCATGCCGCTGACGTTGAAAAAGTCTTCGTACTGACGAATGCGCTTGGCACGGGCCTCGCTGCTCTCACCCTTGGGGGCGATGCAGTAGATGGTGATCTCGGTCTTGTCCACCGCAATCGGCCGGGCGATGCGGATCTGCGAGCTGAACTGGTCCATCAGGTACACATTGGGGTACAGGCACAGGTTGCGCGAGTTCTGGATCATCCAGTCGGCACGGGCCTGGCCGAAGTCCTTGGCCAGTTCGTCGCGGCGCTCGAACAGCGGCCGGTCTTCCGGGTTGGCCCAACGGGTCCAGAGCAGCAGGTGGCCCTTGTCGAAGGAGTAGAACCCGCCACCGGTCTTGCCCCAACTGCCGGCGCTCATGGTCTTGATCTCTTCACCGGCTTCACGCAGCTTGCGCTGGTTCTGGGTGGCGGCGTAGTTCCAGTGCACGGCGCTGACATGGTAGCCATCGGCGCCGTTTTCGGCGGTCAGCTTCCAGTTGCCTTCGTAGATATAACTGCTGGAACCACGCAGCACTTCCAGGCCCTCAGGCGACTGATCGACGATCATGTCGATGATCTTCGCCGACTCGCCCAGGTGCTCGACCAACGGCAGCACATCGGCATTCAGGCTGCCGAACAGAAAGCCCCGGTAAGACTCGAACCGCGCCACGCGGGTCAGGTCATGGGAGCCTTCGCAGTTGAAGCTTGCCGGATAACCGGCGTCCTTGGGGTCCTTGACCTTGAGCAGTTTGCCGTTGGTATTGAACGTCCAGCCATGGAACGGGCAGGTATAGGAGGATTTGTTGCCGCGCTTGTGCCGGCACAGCATCGCGCCGCGATGGCTGCAGGCATTGAGAAAGGCGTTGAGTTCGCCGTCCTTGTTGCGGGCAATGAAGATCGGCTGGCGACCGATGCTGGTGGTCAGAAAATCATTGACCTCAGGGATCTGGCTCTCGTGGGCCAGGTAAATCCAGTTGCCTTCGAAGATGTGCTTCATCTCCAGATCGAACAGGCGCGGGTCGGTGAACATCTCACGCTTGCAGCGGAAGATGCCCTGCTCCTTGTCTTCCTGGAGCAGTGAGTTCAGGTAGTCGAATCCCAGGGACATGGCCAGGGCCTCCATTGTTATTGTTCAGGCCGGGTCAGGTTAGGGTCAGGGCGGGATGGGCAATATCCGGTTCTTGCAGATCGCTATCCGTTTTCTGCAAAGCGGGGGTTGGCCGGGGGCATTTGTGGGAGCGGCTTTAGCCGCGAAGATCTTTCGGTTTATGCAAAGGTCATTGCCGCAGTTGCCTGTGCCTCGGGTTCAGCCCCGACGGGCGGGTCACTTTGGTTTTGAGTGCGACTCCCGGACCAAAGTAACCAAAGGCATTGCTCCTGGCTTGGCCCCGCCCTTTGCGGGCGGGGTTCGCTCACTCCGGTGCCGATTTGGCGGTCGGCCAGCGCCAAAGTCGCGTTCGGCGGCGTCTGTGATATCTCGGCTCGAAAAGCAGAAGCAGCGGGAGCAGCGGCGCAGAGAATCTGCCGCCCGGTAGTGCCTACCGAGCCAGCAGGCGTTACAGCTGTCGGCGCTTAAGGGTATCGGAGGGCAGTTCGCCGAAGCGCTGGCGGTAGCTTTCCGAGAAGCGCCCCAGGTGCAAAAAGCCATGGTCCATGGCAATTTCGGTGAGGCTGCGCACGGTGCAATTGGGGTCTTTGAGGCAGGCATGGATGCGTTCAAGCCTGCGCTGGCGCACGTAGAGTTTGGGCGTGACGCCCAGATGCCGCTCGAACAGCCCGTACAGGCTGCGCAGGCTGACCCCGGCCTGGATGGCCAGGGCATCGAGGTCGATATCGTGTTTGAGGTTGCGCTCGATGTAATCGAGCAGCCGTTCGAACACTGCCGGCTGCCCGGCGAGGTTCTCGCGGCTGACGTTGGTCTTCATCAGGGTCAGCATCTTGCTGGCGACAATCTGCGCGTAGTGCTCCTCGACCTTGAGCATCCGCTCGTCAGCCTCAGCCTCCTGACAGACCATGGCCAGCAGATTGACGAAGCCATCGAGGCCCGGCAACTGATAGCGATTTTCGGTAAACCGCACCCCGTCACGCGGGTGCTGCCAACGCTGCTGTTCGCACACCGACTCGATCAGGCTCACTGGCATTTTGAGGATGAACTTCTCGCAATCATCCGAATAGGTCAGGTCCACCGGGTCATCAGGGTTGATCAGCAGCAGCTCACCGGGGGCGAAGTAATGCTCCTGACGATGCCCACGCCACAGGCAGTGGCCACTCAACAGGATCTGCAAATGGAAGATGGTTTCCAGCGACTGGGAGATGACCCTGACACTGCCGCCATAGCTGATACGGCACAGGTCAAGGTTGGCGAACTGGCGATGGTTGAGGCTGGCCAATGGACGGCCTGCTGCCGGCATACGAATATTATGGGTACCGACATGCTGGTTCACATAGCCCGATACGAGATGCGGGTCGGCACGGTCGAACACCCGACTGCGCTCACTGAGCAGACGACTATCCATAAGGCAAGGCACTCTTGTAATTATTCTTGTCGGGCTGCCGTGGCGTGGTCGCACCAGGCAGAGGCTAATCGGCGGTGCTCTGACGGCCCACTCATCGGTCACTGGCCTTCAGAGTAAGGTCGCCGCGCGACAAGCGTCAATCAGCCTTCAGTGCTATCCGGGCGATAATCGAACGGGACCGTCAGGCCGTACTTGACAGGAGCGTCTGGAACGCGGCTTGTAGCTGATCCGTCGCGAACGGATATTCACATTTGGATACGAGTGAGTATGCTGCAACCATGAGCACGAGCCCGCTTCGCCATCCCTGCCCGCCCGGCGCCTGTGATTGTCGGCGTGAACAATTGCACGCACCCGGCACCGACCAGCGCATCCTGCTGCTGACCCGCGAGCAGGAAAAGCGCTTGCTCGAACGCCTGGAAAACGTCGAAAGCCTGGCGCAACTGGAACATCTGCAAAAGCGGATCTTCGAACAACTGGGGGTTCGGGTGCACATCGCCCCCGGTTTTAATGAAGTGCGCAGCATGCGCGGTATCGGCATTCACCTGGACGACCTGCCCGGCTTATGCCGCAAGACTCGCCAGGCGATCCCGGCGGCGATCCGCCGGGGCCTGGAAAAGCGCCCGCACATCGCCTGGGACCTGCTTAACGCCAACGACCTGCTACGCGATACCTGAATGGCTGGCGCAGCAGGTTCAGCCCCGCGACAACATACGCTTGAGAATCAACCCGACCCCGACAGCGACCAGCGCAGCCTTGCCCGGATTGGCGCGGGCGAACGCCTTGGCCTGTTCCAGCTTCGACGGGCCGGCGCTGACCGGCTTGGGTCGTTTGGGCGAAAGCAGAGCGTCAGCGCGGTCGAGCAGTTGACCTAGCAGATGGCGCGACTGCGGTCCGCGATTAGCGCCAATGGCGTGACCGCGTTTGATCAAGGCATCGGCCTGATCAAGAAAGCTGTCGAGTTCCGAACGGGTCTTGTCGTGCAGGTCGCGAGCGAGCTTGTCGGAAATATCACGGGCCATGAACTGTACCTTTTTAGGTGGGGGATACAGCGTTGACTGCGTGGCGAGCGGCTTCGTTCCCGGCATCATGAGCGCTATCTGCCACTTGCATGACTGCCGTGCCCTCACTAGCATTGGGAACCTTTCTCAAATGCTAGCCATTCACGCCATGAGTGATGTCCCACCAGCGACTTCCGCGGCCCAACTGAGCATGATCGAAGCCTTGTACAGCAGCCATCACAGCTGGCTGTACAGCATGCTGCGCAACAAGCTGGGCAATGCCATGGATGCGGCAGATCTGGCTCAGGATACCTTCACCCGGATCCTGGCCTCACGCGTGACCCGCATCGAACAGCCGCGTGCTTACCTGCACTGTGTGGCCAAGGGCATTCTGGTCAACTGGTATCAGCGCAAGGCGCTGGAGCGCGCCTACCTTGAGGCGCTTGCGCAGCTGCCTGAGCCTGAGGTGCCATCGCCCGAGGTGCGGCTGATGGTGCTGGAGACGCTGCATGACATCGACGCCATGCTCGATGCGCTGCCGCCGCTGGTGAAGCGCACCTTCCTGCTCTCGCAGATCGCCGGCCTCAAGTATCAGGACATCGCCACCGAATTGGACATCTCGCTGATCAGCGTCAAACGCTACATGAAGCAGGCCTTCGTCCAGTGCCTGTTGCTGGTCGAATGATGTCTGCAACCGGTGAGCATCAGGCCCTGGAAGAAGCCGCTGAATGGCTGATGCGCTTGAACGAGGGCGGGCTGAATGAGCATGAGCGGGTCGAGTGGCTGGCCTGGCAGGCCAGTAGCCCGGCGCGTGCGCACGCCTGGCAGCGCGCGCAACTGTTGCAAAGCAAGCTTGGCGGTTTGCCGCCGACACTGGCCATGGCGGCGCTGGATCGCCCGGCCAGCCGCGAGCGTCGGGCGCTGGTCGGCAAGCTGGCCGTGCTGCTGGCGGTGCTGCCGACCGGTTGGGCGGGCTGGAAGGTTTTCGACACCGGGCATTGGTCGGCGGACTACCGCAGCGCTGTGGGTGAGCGCCGCGAGCTGACCCTGGCTGATGGCTCACAGCTCACTCTCAATACCGACACGGCCATTGATGTGCGCTTTGATGACCAGCAGCGCCTGATCCGCATGCTGGCCGGTGAACTGCTGGTGCAGACCGCCAGCGACCGGCGACCGTTGCGGGTCAGCACGGCGCAAGGCCGGATGCAGGCGCTCGGGACGCGGTTCATCGTGCGGGTGCTCAAGGCCAGTACCCGCTTGCAGGTGCTCGAAGGCGCGGTGCAGGTCCAGCTCAATGATGCGCAGGCAGGCGCTGCGAGGCGGGTCAATGCCGGGCAGAGTGTGCAATTCACCAGCCGCGAATATACCGTGCCTCTGGCACTCGACCCGGCAGCCGGCGCCTGGACCCGCGGCATGTTGCTGGCCGATAACCAGCGCCTTGACGACTTTATCGCTGAGCTGGGCCGCTATCGCCCCGGCGTGCTGCGCTGTGACCCGGCGATTGCCGGGCTGCGGGTGGCCGGCGCCTTCCCGCTGCAAGACACCCGGCGCGCCTTGCAGATGCTGGCGCAAACCTACTCACTGACGGTCAGCGAGCATCTGGGCGGCTACTGGACAACGTTGTCAGCGACGTAGGCCGGATTATTTCCCGGCAGGCCTGATACTTTTTTCGTTCCTGGCTGGCAAGGACATAAACCCTGCCATCTTCGCCAACAAGGTTCCTGCATGTCCGCCACTCCTTTCCCGCCTCGTGCACTCTTCCTGGCTGTTCGCAATACCCTTATCGGATGCTCATTGAGCGCGGTCATCGGCGCATTGCCGGTCGTTGCCGCCAGCCCCGACGGCACCAGCCATGCGTACCGGATTGCTCCGGGGCCGCTGGGTGCGACCCTGTCCAGCTTTGCCGTTGAGGCCGGAGTGGCCTTGTCGTTTCAGCCGGCGCTTACCGAAGGCTTGAACAGTCCGGGGCTAACCGGTGACTTCACCGCCCGGCAAGCCCTGACCCGGCTGCTGGCCGGTAGCGGGCTGGTGCTGGTCGAGCGCGGCGATGGCAGTTACACCCTGGCTCCACAACCGCCCAGCAGCGGCCTGACCCTTGACAGCACCACAATCAGCGCCAGCTCAAGTCACCCTGGCAGCCTGCCCGAAGCCTACGCCGGCGGTCAGGTTGCCAGGGGCGGACGTGTGGGCCTGCTGGGTAACCGCGAAATCATGGATACCCCGTTCAGCGTCAGCCAGTACACCGCAAAGATGATCAGCGACCAGCAGGCGGTGACGGTTGCCGATGCCCTTGAACGCGACTCATCGGTGCGCTCTACCGGGCAGACCGGCGGGATCGTCGACTCGTTCTTCATTCGCGGTTTTCCGGTAGGCGAAGGCAACCTCGGCGAACTGGCCTTCGATGGCGTGTATGGCGTGGCCCCCAACTATCGGGTGTTTACCGAGTACGCCGAACGCATTGAAGTGCTCAAAGGCCCTGCCGCCCTGCTCTACGGCATGTCACCCAACAGCGGCGTCGGCGGGGTGATCAATATCGTGCCCAAGCGCGCTCTGGATGAAGACCTGAACCGCTTTACGGCCAGCTATGCCAGTGACTCGCAACTCGGCGGGCGCATGGACCTCAGCCGCCGCTTTGGCGAGTCGCGCCAGTTCGGCGTGCGGTTCAATGGCAGTACCCAGCAAGGTGATACGCGCATCGACAAACAACAACGCGAGGTGAATATTGGTGCGCTGTCGCTCGATTATCAGGGCGAACGGCTGCGCACCTCACTGGACCTGATCAGCCAGGCCGAACACTTCGACGCGGCATCGCGGCCGTTCCTGATTGCCACAGGCCAGCCGATACCCTCAGCCAGCAACGGCCGCAAAAACGTCTCGCAAGCCTGGGGCTGGTCAGAAACCCGTGACAAAACCGCCCTGCTCAGTGGCGAGTACGATCTGAGCGACTCGCTGACCCTGTTCGCCCACGCCGGTGGCGGTCGTTCGCAAGTCAATCGCCTGTCGGATCAGACGCCCACCCTGCTTAACCGCGCAGGCGACACCAGTTCGGTGCCCGGTTACTACCGCTTCGAAGTTGAGCGCTATACCGTCGATGCCGGTGCACGCTGGAGTTTCGACACTGGAGCGGTGAGCCATAGCGCCACATTACAAGCCACGCGCTACCGGGACGAGCTGTCGCGCGGCATCATTTCCGGCGCTGCATTACGCTCAAACCTGTATCACCCGCAAGACAGTGCCAAGCCTTCGATCGCCCGCCCCGACCCGGCAAAAGTCTCGCAAACCGAGCTGTCGGGTCTGGCCTTGGCCGATACCCTGTCAATGGTCGACGAGCGGCTGCAGGTCACCGCCGGTCTGCGCCAGCAGAGCATCAAATCGGATAACTTCAATGCCGCTGGCGCGGTGACCTCGCGTTATGACGAAAGCAAAACCACGCCGTTGTTTGGCGTGGTCATCAAACCCTGGGAACACGTCTCGCTGTACTACAACTACATCGAAGGCCTGAGCAAAGGCGATGTGGCACCGGCGACGGCAAGCAACGCCGGCGAAATCTTCGCACCCTATATCAGCCGTCAGCACGAAGTCGGCATCAAGGCCGATTATGGGACATTCTCATCGACCCTCAGCCTGTTTCAGATCAAAAAACCCAGCGGCGAGTTGAGCAATGGTGTGTACGCGGTGCAAGGCGAGCAACGCAATCGGGGGGTGGAGCTCAATCTGTTCGGCGAAGTCACGCGCGGTACGCGCCTGCTTGGCGGCCTGACCTTGCTGGACGCCGAACTGACCGAGACCGCCACAGCGGCCAATCGCGGCAACACTCCGGTAGGCGTGCCGAAGGTCCAGGCCAACCTGTGGGCCGAATGGGACACCCCCGCCATCGAGGGCCTGACCCTGACCAGCGGTGCGATCTATACCAGCAAACAATACGTCGACCAGGCCAACAACCAGGCGCTCGATCCGTGGACCCGTATCGATCTGGGCGCGCGCTATACGACCCGAATCGCTCAACGCCCGACCACGTTCAGGGCCAGCGTACAAAACGTGTTCGATAAACAGTATTGGTCGGGCGTCGCCTCCTACGGGGCGTTCTCCCTGGGTTCACCCCGCACGCTGCAGCTGTCGGCCACGGTCGACTTTTAAAGCAAGCCCGATCCAGCCCGGCGCCAGCGCCGGGCGGGTTGTTCTGGGCAGATTCACAGCAGATGCGGTGACTTGACCGGCCTCTTCGTCGCAATGCCGCCCAGACCAAGGTCGCTCCCACCGGGGGCATACAGTACTTAGTGAATGTATGTTGGCATTAAGGCTTGATGCCAAAACACCATCAAAAATGATAATATTTCTCACTGGCGGAGCGGACTGGGACTTGCGGGCAAGCGAATGCTGGACAAGTATGAAATTCATTACTTGACATCCTCCCCGCCCTAAAGGGCGGGGATTCCCACAACTGGACGCTCATGCCCGAGCGCGAGAATGTTTTTTGCGGCGTTGACGTCGCGGTCGTGGGTGGCACCGCACCCACAACAAGTCCATTCCCTTATTCCAAGCCCTGCGATACCTCTGGGCCTCGAGTCCGGCAATTGCTTGCAGCTCGAACAGGTTTGGGTGGTGTTTCTCTCGCTGACAACCTTGAAAACCGTGCCTGCGTGATCGCATTTGTATTCCAGCATGGTTTTCAATTGGCCCCAGCCGGCGTCCAGCACCGACTTGGCCATCCTGGTTTTCGCGAGTTTCAGTGAGCTCACATCGCCCACCACAATGACGCCACAACGCGCGACCAGCGCGTTGCTGAACTTATGCAGGCAATCCTTGCGGCGGTTCGCAATTTTGGCGTGAATCGCCCGCACACGGGCTTTCTTGCCGGCGCGCTGGGCCGTGCCCAGGGCGCTCTCCAGATCCCGGTAGAACCTGCCGCTTTCAAGGCGATCACCGTCGCTGCAGGTGGCCGTGGTTTTCAGTCCGAGGTCGATACCCACCGCGTCCTGGCCTGGCGATAACTGGCGGTCGACCTCGACCACGACGTTGAAATACCAGCGTCCACGGCTGTCCTC
>NZ_JANJFL010000174.1:0-500 GCF_024584215.1 Pseudomonas sp. LJDD11 | reverse complement strand
GGAATCCTTGAACAGGCGGATCTTGCGAACCTGGGTGCCTTCTCTCTTGTGGCGCGAGTTCAGGATATTGCGGGTGCAGAAGTGTTCATGCTCGGTGGTGAGAATTTCCTGACCCGGCCGTACATGAATGCCGCCATAGATAATCGCCAGGCCTTCCGTCGTGCTGCCGGTCAGGGCGATCTGGCCGGGCCTGGCATTGAAATACTTGCCTGCCCACTCGCGCACCGCGTCTTCGCGGCGGGCGATTTCCTTCAGGTCCCAGTCCATGGCCAGACCAGGGTTGCGGTCGATATTGGCGCGGTGAAACTCGATGGCTTCGCGCACGGGCTTGGGGTGCGAAGTGATCAGGAAGTTGGCGAAGTGGATGTAATCGGGGTCCTGATCGAACAGCCCGCGCAAGGTGGTCCACTTGTCCTTTGAGGTCGGGGCGGTGCTGGAGGCCATGGCCGAAGGCAGCAGATTCGCGCCCATGGGCAAGGCGGCGGCGAGCAGGCCGGCCT
>NZ_JANJFL010000173.1:269-500 GCF_024584215.1 Pseudomonas sp. LJDD11 | reverse complement strand
AACACCATCATCAACAGACACAACACACCTGGACGCATCTGAACTCCCTTGATAGAGCCGTTTCTATTCGAAATATCGATGAGGTTGTCGGCAGGGAGGCGGGAATGATGAGTATCGCGAGGCAGGAGGGTGTTGCGCGATCCTGCCCAGGCGGACAGGATCGGGGCGTTGCATTTATGGCAGGACTTGCTTGAACGGCTTGACCACAACATTGCCATAGACGCCTGCGGC
>NZ_JANJFL010000173.1:0-259 GCF_024584215.1 Pseudomonas sp. LJDD11 | reverse complement strand
ACGAACGGATCGGCCTTGGCCCAGGTTTCGGCAGCGCTCAGGGACTCGAACTCGGCGACGATCAGGCTGCCGCTGAAACCGGCCGGGCCCGGATCATTGCTGTCCACGGCTGGATGTGGACCCGCCAGCACCAGACGGCCTGCGTCCTTGAGGGCGATGATGCGCTCCAGGTGAGCAGGACGTACGCTCAGGCGTTTTTCCAGCGAGTCGGGAACATCTGTAGCAATGATGGCGTAGAGCATGTCAGTCCTCGGTTTTG
>NZ_JANJFL010000172.1:0-502 GCF_024584215.1 Pseudomonas sp. LJDD11 | reverse complement strand
ACGCCCCGACGGATGTCTTCCGCCAACTGCTGAGCGATGCGTTGATAAAGCAAAAGATTGGTCATGACACAGCCTCGAACCGACCCGCAATTTGTTTTTGTAGGGGAGATGATAGCCTAAAGACCGGAACAGTCGAAAAGTGTACGGGGACAGTTTCTCTTCAGGCCCATCATTGTGCGCTCTGACAAAAAATATTGTCAGGTAAAGATGCCAAGTTCACGGCTTTTTAAGCCAAAAAAAACCCGGACCCGTTTCCGACGCCGGGCTTTTTTTCAGATTTTTTCTTACCGGGCAGCGCCTAGCTGGCCCTTGTCGTCGGAAAAGACGATTTCTACACGACGATTTTGTGCTCGCCCACGCTCGGAGGCATTCACATCGACCGGATATTGCTGACCATAACCCTCGACCTGAATGCGCTTGTCGTCAACACCCAGGTCGATCAGCACATCGGCGACCGACTGTGCGCGATCACGGGACAGTTTCAGGTTTTCCTGCCGGTCAC
>NZ_JANJFL010000171.1:0-503 GCF_024584215.1 Pseudomonas sp. LJDD11 | reverse complement strand
TGGCGACAAGACCGCCAACGACTTCTTCATTCCTCCCGAAGAGCCGTTCAAGGTCATTTCTGCCCTGCCCTATCTGTATGAAATCAGCCTGCGTCGCTTCGCCCAGAAGCACAAGAAGGCTATCGCCCAGCACCGACTGAACCTGCATCTTTGGAAGCACGGCGACAATACGTTCCACCTCAAGGGCGTCTGGGTAGACGATCGCTATACCTTGCTGACCGGCAACAACCTCAACCCTCGGGCTTTCAATCTGGACCTGGAAAACGGCCTGTTGATCGATGACCCGAAAGGCCAGTGGCTCAAGCCGCGGGAAGAAGAGATTCAGCAGTTGATGCAGAACACCCAGCGGGTTGGGCAGTACGACGAGCTGGATACCCTGGCCAATTACCCCGAAGGCGTGAGCAAGTTTCTGCGCCGGGTCAGTCGGGTCAGGATCGAGCGGTTGTTGTACCGGATTCTGTAAGTGGCTGATTTTTTTCGCGAATGAATTCGCTCCCACAGTC
>NZ_JANJFL010000170.1:0-503 GCF_024584215.1 Pseudomonas sp. LJDD11 | reverse complement strand
ACCCATCGGCAGAGTCTCGCTGCACGTATCGACCCTGTGCATTGAGGCCCGTGCTTGCGGCAGTCCGGAATCCGCTTTCTGGCTGCCGCTGTCCGGTTAGTGGGTCGGGTGTCGAACGCACCGGTTATTCAGAAAACCTGAAATCTCCTGCGCCAGTTCCCGCGCATGTTCCGGGTTACTACGAAACCAGGCCGAAACAGCATGATCGCATCCGGGCAGCACATGCTTTTTGAAAGCGTGAGGGCGCAGGTGTTTCTCGATGGCCTCGATCACTTCATAAGGAATCGGGCTATTGATAATGCGCTCGTGTGGTGTGCCCTGATCTATTGTCACTGTTCCGGCCGATGTACCCGCCACTTTGCCGAAGGCCGTGGATTCAAGGCCATCAAACTCTCCGATGACCAGCATCAGTTCTCCCTCGAACTCATTCAGGAATTCAAGGGACGACGAGTCGAGAAAGCTATACGGAACTGAAATGGCGCTTTTGAACGGCTCACCAAATG
>NZ_JANJFL010000017.1:98347-131352 GCF_024584215.1 Pseudomonas sp. LJDD11 | reverse complement strand
CCTATGACCGCTTCGCGGTGGCGCTTTCATCCCCCACCTGAAGGAAGGGGCTTTTCGCGCCAGCTTGGTAATCCTCAACCTAACGGTGGTTTAGGGCTTGTCGTCCTCCCATGCTAGGATCGCGCTTTTTCCGCCGACATCCTTCAGGGGCATCATGCGACCTCAATCCACGATCACCGTTGTGCCTGTCAACCGCCCGCTGACCGGTCGGGTCAGCCCGCCGGGCTCCAAATCCATCACCAACCGCGCTTTGCTGCTGGCCGGCCTTGCCAAGGGCACCAGCCGCCTGACCGGTGCGTTGAAGAGCGACGACACCCGGGTGATGTCCGAGGCGCTGCGGCTGATGGGTGTGCAGGTCGATGAGCCGGATGCCAGCACTTTTGTGGTCACCAGCAGCGGCCGCTGGAACGCACCAGGCCAGCCGCTGGTGCTGGGCAATGCCGGTACCGCCACGCGTTTTCTGACCGCTGCGCTGGCCAACTTCGACGGCGAGTTCGTGGTCGATGGCGATGAATACATGCGCAAGCGCCCGATCGGTCCATTGGTCGATGCCTTGCAGCGCATGGGCGTTGAAGCCAGTGCGCCGACCGGCTGCCCGCCGGTGGCCATCAAGGGCCGTGGCGGCCTGGCGGCCGGACGCATCGAGATCGACGGCAACCTGTCCAGCCAGTACGTGTCGGCATTGCTGATGGCCGGTGCTTGCGGTCAGGGGCCGATCGAGGTGGCGCTGACCGGCAGCGAGATCGGTGCCCGCGGTTACGTGGACCTGACCCTGGCGGCGATGAAGGCCTTCGGTGCCGAAGTCGAAGCCATCGGCGAGGCGGCCTGGCGGGTGTCGGCCACCGGTTATCACGCCACCGATTTCCATATCGAACCGGATGCTTCGGCTGCTACCTACCTGTGGGCCGCCCAGGCCTTGACCGGCGGTGAGATCGATCTGGGCGTGGCCAACGATGCTTTCACCCAGCCCGATGCGCTGGCCAGCCAACTGATCGCGCAGTTCCCGAACATGCCGGCAGTGATCGACGGATCGCAGATGCAAGACGCGGTACCGACGTTGGCCGTGCTGGCCGCGTTCAACAACCAGCCGGTGCGCTTTGTCGGCATCGCCAACCTGCGGGTCAAGGAATGCGACCGCATTCGTGCCCTGGCCGATGGCCTGAACGGCATTGCTGCAGGTCTGGCAGTGGAAGAGGGCGATGACCTGCTGGTGCACGCCAATCCGGCACTGGCCGGGCAAACCGTCGATGCGCTGATCGACACCCACGCCGACCACCGCATTGCCATGTGCTTCGCCCTGGCCGGCCTGAAAGTCGCCGGCATTCGCATCCAGGATCCGCTGTGTGTCGGCAAGACCTATCCGGGTTACTGGGATGCGCTGGAGTCGCTGGGTGTGGCGTTGCAGCGGGTGGATTGAAGCCCCAAAGCGATCTGATTGAAGTGCTGTGTTTCGGTCACGAAATGCGGCATTTTAGTCTGCTTCTTACGGATGTTTGCACGAAATCTCTCTTTCTCTTGAAGGACATTTTCGAGAAAATCCCGACCGCTTGCGCCTGCATATTTGGCTGTCTAGTCTGCGCCAGTCGCTGCTCATCAGCGACCGGGTGTGGTAGCCCGACGTGACTTGGCGTAACGCGCCACCTCTTTTGAAGGTGCCTGTATTCGGCCTTCATCCATGGGGGCCGTGCGCATGGCATCTTCGGATGCGCCGGTTTGCCTATTGACATCCTCCCCGGCCTGAAGGCCGGAGATTCCTACGGCGCTCAGGCGCGGCATCGAGCCGCCCCCGAGTCGCTTCGGTGGGTTCCTGCTGCTGGCGCCATGACCTCTGCGCTCACTTCACAGGCTAACCGGGCGTGTCCCGCCCTTAGTACATTGATCGCCCCGACCACATCGGCGTTGCCTTCGAAACCACATCCCAGACACCTGAACAGCGCTTGCGTCTGGCGGTTGGCCGCCGACACATGGCCGCAACACGGGCACGTGCGGCTGGTATTTTGCGGCGGCACGGCAATCAGCCAGCCGCCGCGCCACGCCAGCTTGTAGTCCAGTTGGCGACGGAACTCGAACCAGCCCTGATCGAGGATGGCCCTGTTCAGGCCAGACTTGGCCCGAACGTTTCTTCCCGGCGCCTCGGCCGTGCCTGCCGCCGACCTGGACATATTTCGTACCTGCAAGTCCTCGATACACACCATCGCGTGGTTTTGGCTGATCGTGGTCGAGCACTTGTGCAGATAGTCTCAGCGGGCATTGCCGATGCGGGAGTGAATGCGCTGGAAGTCGTTACATGCTGCTCTTGAGCCATGAGCTAGGAAGACGACATTAGGCGCCGACGGCACGGTGTTTTCAAGCTGCATGCCTATGGGGTCTTTGTAACGAAATACCGCCGTAGAAGGGCATCTGTGTCGCCGTGTTACTGCGCATAATCCTGTGGCGGTGCGTACATCGAGCAGCAGCAGACACCCCACGGCAACCAGGGACGGCTACGCCGTCCGCGCTATCCTTCCCCGCCCTGAACGGCGGGGCTTGTCGCGCGCCGATGGTCAGTGCTGAGCAAGCTGAAAAAGAGGAGGGGCTGCCAGTTGGCCCCAGCTCGATTCTGACTTGAAATACGGTGGGAACGAGCTCGCTCGTGAAGACGGTAGTATATCCAGAGCAGATGTAGGGTTCTTACCGGCCTCTTCGCGACCAAGGTCGCTCCCACTGTGATTCTGACTTGAAATACGGTGGGAGCGAGCGGTGGGCTTTACGCTGCCAAAATCTCAAATCTTGAACAGCGGCTGCAACAGCCGCGATACCCACCCGTTAAAGCGCAGTGGCGCATCTGTGGCGGCCAGGCAGATGCACGGCTGGTCGCCGGCGACGATGGGCTGGTGTTCGATGTCTTCGTCCAGGTCGGCAATGTCACCGGGCTTGAACAGTCCCAGACGATCTTCATACGCGCCCTTGAGCACCAGGGTCAGTTCGCTGCCGCCATGGCTGTGCACTGGCATGGCCATGCCGGGGGCGATGTTCAGCAGCATCAGGTTGCCTTCACGCACCCCTTTGGCCTGCACCCGGCGGATGCCCGGCAGCAGGGTTTTCCATTGCAACTGGCTGTAGCGCTCGCCGAATGTCTCATGCAGGCACGCCGGCAGGAGATCGGCATCAATGGTCTGTGGCGGCCTGTGAGGCGTATCAGCCGGCGCCGCTTCGTCCAGGCGAGCGAGCATCGCTGAGCGGCCCCGGATCGGCACCACGGTGCTGCGGTGCTGTTGCACCAAGGCGCCGCCGATGCGCTCGGCTTCACGCAGTTGGCCTCGGCATTGCGCGCACAGCTCCATGTGCGCAGCCGTGGCCAGTGACAGTGCCTGGGGCAAGGCACCGCTGGCATAGCTGACCAGGGTGGCATGATCCAGATGATGGAGCGGGGTCATCACGACTCCTTGAGCGTGGCGCGCAGCTTCTGGAAAGCCAGGCGCAGGTTGGATTTCACCGTACCCAAGGGCAGGCCGAGACGCTCGGCGATCTGCCGGTGGCTGAGGGATTCGAAGTACGACAGTTGCAGCACCCGGGCCTGATCGGCAGGCAGGGCCTTGAGCGCGCTGTCCAGTTGCTGGGCCTGACGGGCGCTGAAGTCCAGCGAGGCATCCTGAGGCGCTTCCAGGCGTTCAAGTTGCTCCAGCGAGTCCTGGACCTGCACCCAGCCGCCGTCTTTGCGCACGGTGTCGATGTACAGGTTGCGAGCGATACGAAACAGCCAGGTGACCAGGCTGGCACGCGCCGGGTCGAAGCTGTCGGCTTTGTGCCAGAGCTTGAGCAGGGTCTCCTGAACCAGCTCTTCGGCCTGACCTTCGGAGATGTTCAGGCCCATCAGGTAGCGCAATAAGCGTGGCGCGAAGTGATCGTAGATGCGCATGAAACTGTCGCGATCCCGGTGACGGGCCACGGCATCGATTTCGGCAAGCCACAGGCGGCTGGCCAACGGGTCGGGGTGCAGGCTGGACACGTGGCGCAAGGTCCTGGTGGTGGCGATGCCGCTCATGATCCATCTTCCGGGCGTGGTTGTCCTGCTTATACGCAGCCCGGAAGAAAATGGATCACTTGAATCTATGCCTGGAGGCGGAACATCGGCTCAGCCAGACCCTGCACGCCGGGGTTCACGGCAAACAGCCCGCCGGCCAGAGGCTGGTCGGACAGATCGCCGCCCGGACGGATCGAGGTGACGAACAGGGTGTCCAGGTTGGCGCCGCCAAAGGCGCACATGGCGGGCTTTTTCACCGGCACGGCGACAGAGCGGTCCAGCCGCCCGTCCGGGGTGAAGCGGTGGATCAGCCCTGCGTCGTTGCCGCAGATCCAGTAGCAGCCATCGACGTCTACTGCCGCGCCGTCCGGGCGTCCCGGATGCGGCTGCATGTCGACAAACAGGCGGCGATTGTGGGGTGTAGCGCTGTCGATGTCGTAGTCAAAGGCCCAGATTTTCTGTACATCCGGGTGCGAGTCGGACAAGTACAGGGTCTTGCCGTCCGGGCTGAAGGCCAGCCCGTTGGGCACGATCAGCCCGTCTAGCTGTACGGGTAGGGCCTTATCGCCGGCGCCGTAGCGGTACATCGCACCGACCGGGGCGGCGGCGGCCATGTCCATCAGCATGGTGCCTGCCCAGAAGCGGCCCTGCCGGTCGCAGCGGCCGTCGTTGAAACGCATGCCCGGTCGCGCATGGCTGACCTCGGCCAGCAGCTGGTGAGTCAGGCTGCCATCGCTCTGCGGCTTGAGATGAAACAGGCCGCTTTCCAGGCCGGCCACCCAGCCGCCCTGGCCGTCGGCGGCGATGCAGGCGAGCATCTCTGGTGCTTGCCAGCTGCGCAGGCTGCCATCGGCCAGGCTCCAGCGCTGCAGTTGACCGGCGGGAATATCCACCCAGTACAGCGCTTGCTCAGCGACGCTCCACACCGGGCTTTCACCCACGCCATTGCGGGCGTCGACAATCAGTTCGGCGCTCATGTCATTGATCTCCGAACGGGCCGCTGGCCGCGAAGGCGCCGCCCTGGTACAGGCGTGCCGGGTCATCGGCGGGCGGCAGTGGCTGACGCTCGACCTGGGCCCGGAAGGTTTCGGAGCTGTCCTTGGGCTGGTAACCGAGGTGGCTGGCCAGGCGGTTGTCCCACCACACGGTCTGGTTATTGGAGACGCCGTAGACCACGGTATGCCCGACCTGCGGGGTGTACAGGGCGCGTTCGATCAACTGGGTCAGGTCGGCATAGCTCAGCCAGGTGTTGAGCATGCGGTGGTTCTGCGGCTCCGGGAACGAGGAGCCGATGCGCAGGCTGACGGTCTCGATGCCGTAGCGGTCGAAGTAGAAGCTGGCCATGTCCTCGCCGTAGGACTTCGACAGGCCGTAGTAGCTGTCCGGACGGCGCGGCGCGTTGGCGTCGATCACCTGGTCCTGGCCATGAAAGCCGATCACGTGGTTGGAGCTGGCGAACACCACACGCTTGACCCCGTGTCGGCGTGCCGCTTCATAGATATGGAACACGCCGCAGATATTCGGGCCGAGCACTTCTTCGAACGGCCGTTCTACCGAGACACCGCCAAAGTGCAGGATCGCGTCGACACCGGCGACCAGCTCATGCACTGCGGTTTTATCCGCCAGGTCGCACGGCCAGATTTCTTCTGACTCGTCAGCGGCCGGCGCCATCGGGGCGATATCGGAAAGACGCAGCACGCGCGCGTAAGGCCGCAGGCTTTCACGCAGGATCTTGCCCAGGCCGCCGGCGGCGCCGGTGAGCAGGAGGCGATTGAAAGGCGTCGGGGAAGGCTGGGACATGCGGGTACCTTATTGTTGTATGTTGTCGTATGAGTTGGTCGATTATTTGGGGTGTCCGGGATGGGTGTCAAGTAGCGTTTTTAGGTTGAATAATCAAAGCGAACCCAATTATTTACCTTCAAAAATAAAATTTTAGGTAATGTCATCATACGACAAGGGTTGGCTCTGGCTGCTCTAATCCTTGGTCCAGTCGAGCGTATGCAGACCCTTGATCTGTCTGAATGCCTGGTCATTGCTGATCAGCGAAGCATTGGTCGCTTTGGCATGAGCGGCAATCATCATGTCCAGATTGCCGAGCGGTTTGCCAACGCGTTCCATAGAGGCCCGCAGGTCGCCATAGCAGTTGGCGACATGGCTGTCCCAAGGCAAAACATCTATGCGAACCAGAAACGCCTGCACGAGTGCGTGCAGGCGCGTCGCGTCAGGTCGCTTGGCCAGGCCATAGCGTAATTCACCCAGAGTAACCGCCGAGATGCATATGTGATCCATGGGCGTATTGAGCAGATGCTTCTGCACGCCAGGGTAAGTGCCCTTGATGATATGGCTGACCATGTTTGTATCGAGCATATACAGCGGACTCATAGGCATCCTGTTCAAAATGGATCGCGTTCTTGAGGTGGCAGATCCTGGCGATCAGACATGAAGTCGTCGGGCACCTTGCTGTCTTTCAAGAGTTCAAAAAAACCGTCCCAGGTACCCGGCTTTCGCGAAAGAATGACGTCACCTGTTGTGGGGTCCTGGCGGATATAGACTTCCTTGCAATCGAATCGAAACGACGCCGGGAGACGCACAGCCTGACTTCTGCCGTTGTTGAACAGTTTGGCAACGTGGTGCATGGGCATTCTCCGGGTTGAGACAAGGGTCAGATGTTTTTGATATATACCATGGTATATCACAGCGGCATGAATCGCTTTGCCACTCATCTCCTGAAACCGGATGTGCTATCGAAAATTGCTTTTTCATTCAGTGGTTGAGACGGACAAGCCCGGGACGTTAGGCCTCCCCACTCACAGGCGCAAACACTTGGGTTTTTTTCGGAAATACCCTTCAAGAGAACCAGAAGCGTCCTGCCTTGAACACTGGAAACAAGCCGTGCCAGGCCGTTTCTACCCGCCTGTACTCCTGCTTTGAACTGTCTCGCTCACAAGCCCTCAACCTTCTAAAGCCCTCCTGAAGTCCCGGTATCTCGCCGCGTAGGGGACACCCTCATCAAGCAGTCCATACGCGGGCCGTTCGCATGCCCGTCAGGAGGCCGCCGCGATGCGTATCGCCCAGATCGCACCTTTGGCAGAGAGTTGCCCGCCGCAGTTTTACGGTGGCACCGAGCGCATCGTGTCTTACCTCACCGAAGAGCTGGTGCGTCAGGGTCATGAGGTGACGCTGTTCGCCAGCGGTGACTCGCAGACCCGGGCGCGACTGGTGGCCGGGTCTGGCCAGGCGCTGCGCCTTAACCCGCAGATCGAATACCCGCTGCCGTTCGAGGTGATGATGCTCGACCAGGTGATGCGCCAGGCCGATGAGTTCGATGTGCTGAATTTCCATAGTGACGTGTTGCACTTGCCCATGGCCCGGCGCTTGGGCTGGCGTTGCGTAACCACCTTGCATGGCACGTTGCACCGTCCCGATTGCCAGGACTTTTACCCACGGTTTGCCGAAGCGGCGCTGGTGTCGATATCCATGGCGCAGCGCCGGCCAATCACCCGTTCCGTGAACTGGGCGGCGAATATCTATCATGGCTTGCCCAAGGATCTGCTGCCGTACACGGCCCGGCCCGAGGGTGATTACCTGGCGTTCCTGGGGCGTATTTCGCCGCAAAAGCGCCCTGACCGTGCCATCGCGATCGCCCTGGCCTGTGGCCTGCCTTTACGGATTGCAGCGAAAGTCGACGCTCAGGACCAGGCCTATTGGGAGCAGCAGATCCTGCCGCTGGTGCAAGCCAACCCTTCGGTGCAGTTCATTGGTGAAATTGACGAGCGGCACAAGGCCGACTTTCTCGGGCATGCCCGCGCCTTGCTGTTCACCATCGATTGGGACGAGCCGTTCGGCCTGGTGATGATCGAAGCCATGGCCTGTGGCACACCGGTGATTGCTTTTGCCCGTGGTTCGGTGCCGGAGGTGATTGATCATGGCCAGTCCGGGTTTATCGTCCATACCGTGGCCGAGGCCGTGGCGGCCGTGCAGCAGCTTGAGCATCTGCAACGCCATCAGGTGCGGGCGATTTTCGAGCAGCGGTTCACGGTCGAGCGTATGACCGCCGACTATCTGGCCTTGTACCGGCGCATGATCGAGCACGCCGAGCGTGAGCAAAAGCCGGTGTTTGCGATTCCAGGCGGTGCCTCCTTGCCTCAGGTACGCCCGCGCACCCTCAAGCATGACGACACCTTTGGCGTGTTCGACCCCAATGGTGATGTGCTGGCAACCCCGGACAGTCCCCAAGGGATCTTTCACTGCGATACCCGCCATTTGTCGCACTGGTGCCTGACCCTGCAAGGGCTGCGGCCGCTGTTGCTCAGTTCCACCTTGCGTGATGACAACGCGATGCTGACCTGTGACCTGAGCAACCCGGACCTGTACGATCGCCAGGGGCGGCGCTGGTTGCTGCACAACCTGATTCACCTGCGCCGTTCGCGGTTTCTCTGGCGTGGCGCCTGCTTCGAACGAATCAGAGTGCGCAATTTTGACCAGCGCTCGCGACGGCTGCGTCTGCAACTCGGTTTTGCGGCCGACTTCCGGGATCTTTTTGAGGTTCGTGGTCAACAGCGCAGTCAGCGTGGTGAAACCCATGCTGCGCAGTGCCAGGCGCAACAGGTGAAGTTGTCCTATACCGGCCTGGATGACGGGCTGCGCACTACGACCTTGCGCTTTGAGCCGCCACCGCAGCAGCTTGATGGCCGCCAAGCGCAGTTCGAGCTGCATCTGGCCGCCGGCGAGAGCCGTTCGCTGTTTGTCGAGATCAACTGTGGTACGCCGAGGCTGCCGTGGTCCGTGCGGCACGCATTTTTCAGCTCGGTGCGTGATGCGCGGCGTGAGCTGCGCACCTTCGCTTCGCGGGCCACGGCAATCCACACCTCTCATGAAGTCTTCAACGAGGCCGTGCGCCGCAGCATCTCCGACCTGTACATGCTTACCAGCAAGACGCTCCACGGCCTGTACCCCTATGCCGGAATCCCTTGGTACAGCGCGGTGTTTGGCCGTGATGCGCTGATCACCGCCTGGGAAATGCTCTGGCTCGATCCTGGCATAGCCCGTGGCGTACTCGGGCATCTGGCCGCGCATCAGGCCTGCGAGCTTGATCCGCGGACCGATGCGGAACCGGGCAAGATCCTCCATGAAATGCGCAATGGCGAGATGGCCGCTCTCGGTGAAATTCCGTTCGCGTGTTACTACGGCAGCGTCGATGCCACGCCCTTGTTCGTGATGCTGGCCGGTGCTTATCTGGAGCGTACCGATGACGTGCACACGTTGCGCGCGCTATGGCCTGCCATCGAGCGCGCGCTGGGCTGGATCGACCAATATGGCGACCGCGACGGCGATGGCTTTGTCGAATATGCACGCCGCTCCAACAAAGGATTGATTAATCAGGGCTGGAAGGACAGTCACGATTCAGTATTCCATGCTGACGGCCAGTTGGCCCGGGGACCGATCGCACTGGTGGAGGTGCAGGCCTATGTCTATGGCGCATGGAATGCAGCACGCAGCATTGCCCTACGGCTGGGAAATCGGCAACGGGCAGCGCTGTTCAAGGATAAAGCGATAGGTTTGCGCCGGCAGTTCGATGCACAGTTTTTCGACGAAGAACTTGGCACCTATGTACTGGCTCTGGACGGTGACAAGCGCCCGTGCCGGGTACGCACCTCCAATGCCGGGCATGCGCTGTTTGGCGGCATTGCCTATGACGAGCGTGCACCTCAGGTGGTGGCCACACTGATGGAACGTACATCGTTCAGCGGCTGGGGGATCCGTACCCTGGCGTCTTCCCAGGCGCGCTACAACCCGATGAGCTACCACAACGGGTCGGTATGGCCCCACGACAATGCGCTGATTGCCGCCGGTTTTGCCCGTTATGGTTTTCGACATGAATCGGCGCATCTTTGCGAAGGGCTGTTCGCCGCTTCCACTTACCTTGACCTGCGCCGTCTGCCGGAGTTGTTCTGCGGCTTTGCCCGTCAGCGTACTCAAGGACCGACCTTCTATCCGGTGGCCTGTGCACCTCAGGCCTGGGCTGCTGCTGCGCCTTTGTCGATGCTGCAATCGTGCCTGGGGCTGAGCTTTGAGCCGCGCAGGCAACGAATTCTGTTCGACGAGCCGGTGCTGCCGGCTTTTCTCGAACAGGTACGTCTGCATCGCCTGAACGTCGGTCAGGGGACGGTGGACCTGGCTTTGCGTCGAGCCGGCAGCAACGTGTTGGTCGAAGTGCTGCGCCGCGAGGGCAAGGTGCAGGTGCTGAGTACAAGCTGACGCCGCTCGCCGGTCGTCTGTGCACACTCTTTTACTTCGCATCATCCTGTGGCGGTGCGTACATCGAACAGCAGCAGACACCCCACTGCAACCAGGGACGGCTACGCCGTCCGCGCTATCCTTCCCCGCCCCGATGGTCAGCGCACCATCGGCTCCAGGCCACTGTTGCGCAGCGCCGCGGCGGCTTCACTCGAGGCCAGGTAGTCGAGCAGGGCCTTGGCATCGACCGGATGTGCGCTGCGACTGGCGACAGCCCCGCAGTACAGGGTCATCTGCTGGACCTGATCGGGGATCAGACCGACGATCTGGATGCCGTCGGCCTGTTTCAACTCGCTCAGTTGCTGAAAGCCCACCTGTGCCTCGCCGCGTGCCAGCACAGCGCCCACAGGTTCATCACTCACCATCCGGCTTTTGTCCTGCAGCCGCTCGGTCAGGTGCAGTTGGTTGAAGAGCACACGTGAGACGTACAGGCCGCTGGAACTGTCGGAGTAAGCGATAGAGGGGGCGTCGATCAAGGTCTGCCGGAAGCTTTCCAGAGTGCTGATGTCTGGCTTTGGGGCACCTTGTGGCACGGCCAGGGCGATGAAGGCTTTGCCCAGCTCGACGCGACTGTCGGCATCGGCATGGCCATCCTTGATCAGCCGGTCAAGGCTTTGCCGGGTCAGCAGGACGACATCGGCCGGCTCCTGGCGGGCCATGCGGTTGGGAATTGTATGGGGCGCGCTGCCGGCTGAAGGTGCCAGCTCTGCCACCAGGCGTACGCCGGTGCGTTTCTCGTAGTCGGCGCTGAGGGCCTGAAAGGCACCCATGGTGGCGCTTGAGGCCAGTACGATGAGTTGTACGGGCTTGGCAGTGGCTGCATGAAGAAAAGACAGTGGCAGGAAAGAAAGAGCGCCACCGAGCAGCCAGGAAAGCAATTTTTTCATCTGAAAAACAACCTTGCGATAAAACCTGGTCGGCCATTATGAGCCAAAACATCAGACAGGCGGAGCTTGATACCTGTTTTGGCAGCCGCGGGGCTGATTGCAGGCCCACCAACGTACGAACAAACGAAAGGAATATTGCGCTACCGACCGCGAACAGACGACAGCTTGTCCAGTACGTGAAGTTGTTGAGGAAAACAAAACTATTCTAACTAGAGGGCCTGAGCCATGTGCCTCAAGAGCCCGCAAGACCTCCCACTCAATCTGCGGATAGTCGGCATGAATACAGCGTCTGAAATCGATATTTCAGGCCTGAGGTGTTACGACAGAGTTGTCGATGGTGTCACCTACAGCGTTCCACGCGGCATCACCCGGGAGACCCGTGGTCGAGTGTGGATCGTGCGGGTCCTGAAGAACAGCCAGTTGCTCGTGGCTGCACGCTTTACCGACTTGCGCTTTGGCGGTACCCGGCGGGCACTGGATGCAGCGATCATTCATCTGATCCACAGTGGTCACGCCTGGCGGCGTGAAGATGTCCTGCAACTGAATGAACGTACCGCCGTGCATTGGCGCAAACGCAGTGGCGTGGGTTTGTGTGCGGTGGCTTACGTCACGCGCTCAGGGCCCGGGCGTGGTGAGACGTTCTTTCTCTCGACCTGGCGGCGAGTGGCCAGTGGCCGGGGCCTGGAAAAATTTCGTGGCAAGCTGGTCAGCGTGCTGGAAAGCGCTTGGGAAATCGAGCATCAAGCGAGTGCCACGCCCTTCCCTGTGCAGAAAAGCATCCGCCAGGACGTTGACCAGTTGTTCGACAGCACCGCCTGGCAGCGTTTTTTGCTGGCTGGCCGACGCAAGGTCGACCAGATCGCAGTGGCCGAGTATGTCGCTGCCCTGGGAGGGCCTGCAGGGTCGTAAGGTGATGTTGCAGTTTTTTGCTACAACGCCTGCAGCCCGCGAAAACGCCCGACATCAGTGAGTTAAATGGCCGATATTACGGGAGATTATTTCCGAACTGGTACAATGATGGCACTTTATAAGTTGCTGGATTGCTTGCTCGATTACAGGCGGTTATGAATAATGTCTTGTGTTTCGATTCACCCATTACTTAATGTTAAATGAGTGTGCTGATAACAGATAAATGAACTAATGTCTGGCGAGACGGTCTGTTGGTAGTCGTCCCGGTAATAATAGCCGACAGTGGAATGGTCATGGCTATTTGATATTGGGTTATTATTTATTACTTGATTTGTCTGGCAACCGGAGCGCCAGTCGATCACATCATTGCGAACAGCCATCGCACGCCATAACCTGGCGCCGTATGGCAGGTGCAGGATTCTTCCATGACCTCCGTCGTTTCTCTCTCCCTGGATCTCCAGCAGTTCGAGACCTTGCAACGTCTGGCGCATATGACGCGCCGTGATCAGGGCTGGCATCTGCGTCAGGCCCTGGCCCTTTATCTGCAAGAGCAACCATGCCTGGACCCTGTCGAAGAAGGCTTGGCCGATGCCCGTGCGGGCCATCTGCTGGACCTGGCTGACATCGAAGCCAAGTGGAGGAAAAAACCATCATGTTGAAACTGACACGCAAGGCCAGTGCTGACCTGGATGACATTTTCGAGCACTACAAGGAGCGTTTAGGGGCCGAGCAGGCTCAGGCCATCGTTCATGATGTCGTTGCCGAGAGCCGTGCTCTGGAGCGCTCTGCGTCCGCCAAGGAGGCTTGCCGGGCATCGAAGGTCGGTGAGCTGGCGCTCAAGCGCTGGCCCTTTCTGACGACCTTTCAGGTCACTCCGGAATCGGTCCAGATTCTGCGTTTTTTGCACAGTAGCGGTCAGCCCATCAATCAGCCGCTGGACGTTGAACCCGCCATTCGGGTGAGTTCTTCAGTCGATGTGTCCGGTTTGCGCTGTTATGACCGTCTGGTCGATGGCCTGACCTATCGGGTGCCGCGCGGTATCAGCCGGGATCCGCGCAGCGCCGGCTGGCTGGTGCGTGTGGTGCGCAATAAACAGGTGGCGCTGCAGGAGCGTTTCACTGACGCTGCCTTTGGCAGTGTTCTGGGCTCTTTGGAGGCCGCGATCATTCATCTGAGCCACAGCGGCCTTGCCTGGCTGCAAGAGGATGTCCTGACGCTGGATGAGCACTGTGCGGTGCACTGGCGCAAACGTAGCGGTGTGGGCTTGTGCGCGGTGTCTTATGTTTCGCGCAACGGTCCGGGCCGTGGCGAAACCCTGTTTGTCTCGACCTGGAAGCGGGTCGAAAGCGGTCGTGGCCTGGAGAAGTTTCGCGCCAAACTCGTTGAGACCCTGCTGTGCTCTCATACCCTGCAGCATGGACCTGACAGCGTGTCTGACAGCTTGCGGCGCCACCTTGATGCGCGGGCAGGAAAAGTCATGGCCAGCGAGCGTTTCAAGGACTTTTTGCGCGCCGGGCAACGCAAGGCCGAACGGGTTGCCGTGAGTAATTATCTGAGCGCTCTCAATTAACATTGTCGTGCAGCAGGCCGTCGAGGTGATGCGTGGCCTTGCCGGTGCAAATGCAGCAGGCTGCCGAACGTATCGCTGCGCTGGATAAACAATCGCAGATCATCGGTTCGATCATTCAGAGCATCAGCAGCATTGCCGAACAGACCAAATTGCTGGCGCTCACCGCTGCCATCGAGACGGCGCGCGCCGGTGAACAGCGCCGTGACTTTGCGGTGGTGGCCGATGAGGGGCGGCAACTGGCTTCGCGTCCCAGCAAGGCCACTGAAGAGATTGTTTCGGTGGTCCAGCAGAACCAGAAACTGGCCGAGCAGGCGGTGGCCGTGATCGACAGTGGCAAGCACCAGGCCCAGCAAGGGCTGGACCTGGCGGCGCAAGCCGGTTCGGTGGGTTCCTGCTGCTGGCGCCATGACCTCTGCGCTCACTTCACAGGCTAATCGGGCGTGTCCCGCCCTTAGTACATTGATCGCCCCGACCACATCGGCGTTGCCTTCAAAACCACATCCCACACACCTGAACAGCGCTTGCGTCTGGCGGTTGGCCGCCGACACATGGCTGCAACACGGGCACGTGCGGCTGGTATTTTGCGGCGGCACGGCAATCAGCCAGCCGCCGCGCCACGCTGAACGGCGGGGCTTGTCGCGCGCCCGATGGTCAATGCGGTGGGGCAATTCGCCAACCGTCTGGGTTAACGATTGCAAGCAATCTGGCCGCCTGAAGCGGCCAGGCTCTGGGGGTCAGACCTTGAAGTGGCTGACCATGGTCTGCAATTGACCACCCAGGCGGGCCAGCTCGACGCTGGAGGCCGCAGTTTCCTCGCTGGCCGAAGCGGTTTGTTCGGAAACGTCACGCACGTTGATGATGCTGCGGCTGATTTCTTCTGCGACCGCGCTCTGTTGTTCGGCCGCTGCAGCAATCTGCTGGTTCATGGCCTGGATGCCGGCGACGGTCTGGGTGATGCTGCCCAGCGAATCGCCAGCCTGGCGGCTCAGCTGCACACTGCTTGAGGTCAGGTCGCGGCTGCCGAGCATGATGCTCGACACTTGGCGGGTACCACTTTGCAGGGCGGCGATCAGGCTTTCGATTTCCTCAGTCGACTTCTGCGTGCGCTGGGCCAGCCCGCGCACCTCATCGGCCACCACCGCAAAACCACGTCCGGCCTCACCGGCACGCGCCGCCTCAATGGCAGCGTTGAGGGCCAGCAGGTTGGTCTGTTCGGCAACGGCCTTGATCACGTCCATGACTTTGCCGATCTTGTCGCTTTCCTGTTCCAGCAGGTTCATGGCGTCGGCCGAGCGGCCCACTTCCGTAGCCAGGCGCTCGATCTGGGCGATGGCTTGCGCAACGACTTTATCGCCATCGCGTGCTTCACGGTCGGCGGCAGAAGCCGCGTGCGAGGCCTGTTCGGCGTTACGTGCCACTTCCTGGACGGTGGCCGACATTTCATGCATGGCCGTGGCCACCTGATCGGTTTCAGTCTTCTGATTATTGACCCCGGCGCTGGTCTGCTCCGTGACGGCCGAGAGCTCCTCGGCGGCGCTGGCGATCTGAGTGACGCCGTCGCGGATACCGGTGATCAACTCGCGCAACGTGCTGCCCATGCGCTGGATGCCTTGTTGCAGGACGCCCAGTTCATCGCGGCGAGTAACGGTTTCACTGTGGGTCAGGTCGCCGGCGGCAATGCGTTCGACCACCACCAGCGTCTGCTGCAGCGGACGGGTGATCTGCCGGGTAATCAGGACGGCGGCGACCACACCCAGGAGCAAGGCCAGCAAGGTAAAGATGATCTGCCACTGCCGAGCCTGGGCGCTTTCAGCGTCGCGACGGTCCAGTTGCAGTTGGTAAAGCTGCTCGTTGAGCTTGACGATGTCTTGACCCTGAGTGGTCATTTCCTTGCGCGCCTGGACGACTTGGGCATTGCCAGCCTTGAAGTCCTGCAAGGCCGTGCGGTAATTGCGCAGTGCCGTTTCCAACTGCTTGACGCGCTCAGCCTGGGAGCCATTGAACACACTGTTCATACGCTCCAGATCCTTGAGGGTGGTATCGAGTTGGCTGAACGCTTTTTGTTCGCCTTCGTCACTGGGCGCTGCGGCATAGCCGCGAACCTCATAACGCACCTTGAGCAGGTCGAGCCGGGCCTGGGTCATGACCTGGTATTGCTCCAGGCGATCCGGATCACCTTGTACTTCAGCCAAAGCCTGGTCGACCAGTTCCACGGCTTTGGTGGCATGGGTTGTCATGTCGCTGCGCGCCTTGCTACCGGTTCGGTAACCGTTGCGCATGTCGTTGAACGACTTCTGGTACTCGTTGGTTACCTGACTCAATTGATTGAGCAGTTTGACATTTTCCGGGCTTTTGAAAGTGCCGATCAATTGATCCAGCTGGCCTTTGAAACCGTCAAAAGAGACCTGCACGGTATCGGCAACCTTTTCATCACCATTGGCGAGCATGTATTGCAGACGGGTCACGCGCAGTTTGGTCAGTTCGTGGCCCAGGGACGTGATATCGCCCATCCAGTTACTGCGCTGGATCAGGCTGTTCACACCGGTCCAGCCGACCAATGAAAGAATGGCAGTAAATAAAAGTACCAACCCGAATCCTAGGGCCAGCTTCATATTGACGCTGATGTTGGCGAACCAGCTATTCATTCGACGTTCTCCGGGAATGTCTGATTTTTAATAGGAATGGCCGTGGGAGGGATTGTTGTTGTGAACCACACAAGGCGTTAAATCATCTCGGTATCGGCCGCAAACGGCCGAGCTATAAGCGCCAATCGTCGGAAAATGTAAAAAAACAGGCGAACCTTTCACTCTGCTTTCATTCTCCGCATTAGCCGTTTATAAAGGTGGAAAAAGCCAGCATACCCGGTCAATCAAAGGATAGATGTACGACAAGTACACCACCAAAAATTGCCTATACTGCTGAAGTCCTCGTTGTTGAACACAGGCATTACTGGCGTACAAGAGAATGAAACTCTTGAACTTTGAAGTGTGCCTTTCGTTTTCGTGCCTGACAGTTCCTGAGTACACCCTGATGAATTTGAAGTTTCGTCACAAAATCCTGCTGGCCGCCTCTGGCGTTGTTGTGTTGGCGTTTGCATTGTTCACGCTGTACAACGACTATCTGCAACGCACCACCATCAGACAGAATCTTGAGGCCTCGGTTGGCCAGGCAGGAGAGCTGACCGCCAGTAGCGTACAGAACTGGCTCAACGGACGTGTCCTCATACTGGACAACCTGACCCAGGACGTTGAGCGCCTGGGTATCAAAAACAGCGATCTGGGCGGCATGGTAGGCGCGCCTTCTCTGCTTTCGACCTTCCAGTTCACCTATGTGGGTGACAGCGACGGGGTGTTCACCCAGCGCCCTGATGTCGATATGCCAGCCGGATATGACCCACGCAAGCGGCCATGGTTCACTACCACCGTGGCGGCTGCGAAAACGATCATCAGTGCGCCTTATCAGGCGTCGGTGGGTGGACTGGTGGTCACTGTGGCCAGCCCGATCCGCAACAAAGGGCAGATCATTGGGGTTGCCGGTGGCGACCTGAGCCTTGATACCCTGGTAAAGATCATCAACTCCGTGGATTTTGGCGGTATTGGTCATGCCGTGCTGGTCAGCGGCGATGGTCAAGTAATTGTCAGCCCTGACAAAGATCAGGTGATGAAAAACCTCAAAGATATTTACCCAGGGCAAAGCATCAGCCTGGATAAACCCTTGCGCGAAGTCGTGCTCAATGGCCAGTCCCGACTGCTGTCATTTACCCCGATCACTGGTCTGCCGGGGGCTGACTGGTACATCGGCCTGTCGATTGACAAGGATAAGGCTTATGCTCCTCTGAGCCAGTTCCGTAGTTCGGCATTGATCGCGGTTCTGATTGCCGTGGCCGCCATTGCCTTGCTGCTGTCGCTGTTGATCCGGGCGTTGATGCAGCCGCTGACTGCCATGGGCCGTGCCATGCAGGACATCGCTGAGGGCGAGGGCGATCTGACCCGACGCCTGAAGATTCATGGCCAGGACGAGTTTGCGCAACTGGGCGGCTCGTTCAACCGTTTCGTCGAGCGGGTGCATGCTTCGATTGTGGAAGTGTCCTCTGCCACGCTGCAGGTGCATGGCCTCTCACAACGCGTGGTAGAGTCGTCCAATTCATCGATCATCGGCTTTGACGAACAAAGCGCGCGCACCAACAGTGTGGCGGCGGCGATCAACGAACTGGGCGCTGCGACCCAGGAAATCGCTCGTAATGCCTCCGATGCTTCGAACCAGGCCAGTGAAGCACGTCAGGAAGCCGAAGACGGTCGGCAGGTGGTAGAAAAGACCATCAAGGCCATGAGCGATCTTTCCGGCAAGATCAGCAGTTCTTGTACCCAGATCGAGAAACTCAATGCCAGTACCGACAACATCGGCCACATTCTTGACGTGATCAAGGGTATTTCCCAGCAAACTAACCTGCTGGCCCTCAATGCTGCCATCGAGGCTGCACGTGCCGGCGAAGCCGGACGCGGCTTTGCGGTAGTGGCTGATGAAGTGCGCAACCTGGCACACCGAACCCAGGAATCGGCTGACGAGATCCACAAAATGATCGGTGAGCTGCAAAGCGGCTCTCATGATGCGGTGGTCAATATGAATGAAAGCCAAGCGTCCAGCCAAGGCAGCGTCGAGGTGGCCAATCAGGCCGGTGGCCGCTTGCTGGATGTGACCCGGCGCATTGGTGAAATCGATGCCATGAACCAGTCAGTCGCCGCCGCCACCGAGGAGCAGACTGCGGTGGTTGAGACACTCAATGTCGATATCAACCAGATCAACACCCTCAACCAGCAGGGCGTGGCCAACCTCAACGAAACCCTCAAAGACTGTGCCGCACTGTCACAGCAGGCGGGCCGTCTCAAGCAACTGGTCGACAGCTTCAAGATCTGACCGTCGTCTTTCGTCCAGGACAGAGACTCATCTGTCCTTTGGACCCTCTTCCATAACCACTGTGGGGTCAGGTGTGGGTCAGGCTATTTGACCCACACCTGAATTGCCGTATTTATTGGGCTAAATCGCATATGTACGCGGAGGGACCCTCCGCGTACATTTTGTTGTAGAATTTGTGCCTTGGTGTGTCATTACCCTGATTAGTGCAGGAGCGGCGCAGGTCGCGAACACTCATGAGCAAGCTGACTCAGTCTTTTGTCAAAGCCGTGCTGGAGCCGGGCCGTTATAGCGACGGTCGTGGGCTGTTCCTGCGCGTTGCTGTCAGTGGCGGCAAGAGTTGGGTACTGCGTTATCAATTTGAAAAGCGCCGTCACGATCTGGGGCTTGGCGGCTATCCAGCGGTCTCCCTGAAAGCCGCGCGCCTGGCGGCAGACACCTTGCGCCTGGGCCTGGCGCAAGGCATCGATCCGCTGCTGCACCGCCAGGTTGCGCGCATAGATGAGATTCAGCCGACAGGGCCGGTGACCTTTCGGGTCGAGGCTGAGCGCTACATCGCCACGCACCGGCAAAGCTGGAAAAACGCCCGGCACGCTCAGCAGTGGTCCCATTCGTTGCGCGACCATGTCTATCCGGTGTTGGGTGACTTGCCGGTTGACGCAATAGACACCGATCACGTGCTGCAGGTGCTGGTACCGATCTGGACCCAGATTCCGGAGACCGCGTTTCGCCTGCGTAACCGTATCGAACTGGTGCTCGATGCCGGCAAGGCCCGCCAGTTACGCAGCGGGGAAAATCCTGCGCGCTGGCGCGGCCATCTGGATAAATTGCTGCCCAGGCACAAGCGCAGCCAGGTGCCGTTTTCAGCCATGCCGGCCGAGCGACTGGGGGCTTTCGTGCGTCAGCTCGACAGCCTGGACACAACGGCGGCACGGGCTTGCGAGCTGATTATCTATACCGCTTGCCGCAGTGCCGAAGTCTGCGAAGCGCGCTGGTCTGAGTTCGACCTGGTCAATCGGACCTGGACCATCGATGCAACCCGGATGAAAGCCGGTAAAGCGCATCGGGTGCCTCTGGTCGACGCCGCGCTGCAGGTTCTGGAACAGCAGCGCGGCCGCCATCCAGTCTATGTGTTCCCCAACGCCCGCCGTAGTCGCGGGCTGCCCGGCAACGCAATTCGCAGAATGATGGAGTCACTGCAGGCCAGTGACTACGTGCCACATGGGTTCCGCTCCTGCTTTCGTACCTGGGCGGCTGAGTCCACGGACTACCCCCGCGACGTCTGCGAAATGGCTCTGGCGCACAGCCTGGACGACAAAGTCGAGGCTGCTTATCACCGCGGCGACCTGCTGGAGAAACGCCGGCAGTTGATGCAGGCCTGGAGCGATTTCATTGAGCAGGGCGCCAGGCTGCCGCTCAGTCCTCATCTGTCGGCAGATTGAGGTCCAGCTGCTCTTCGTCCTGGGCGTGCTCGATGGTGTTTTTGCTACGGCTCTCTGAGTAGGTTGATGCCACCAGGGTATTGCGCCCTTCAGTCGGCTGCGATTTGCGCATCCCGACCAAGTCGTCCGGGTTAAGGAACAGGTTCATGCGCGGAATCACCTCAATGCGCGGCTTTTTGTCTGGCCGCTCAGCCTGCCGTGCATGCCGATCGAAATGACGCAACTCGTGCACCTCTATGGGCTCTTGCCCGGCCAGCACGAACATCGGCAGGTTGCTGTGAATCATCGCGTCATAGCGGGTGCTGGCGGAGAAATACAGCATGGCCCGGGGGTGCGGCGCGACTTTCTTGTACTTGATCAACGTCGCGTGGTCAGCCAGGTTAACGATACGCCGCAACTCGGCACCGGCTAACGTCTCAGTTGGCGCGACGTTATCGCGGCCGGACTGCAGCTCTGCGTTCTTGTTCAACAACTCGCGCACCTTGCCCACCTCGATCCGTTCGCCGCCGGTGGTATGTCCGGCCCACGTAAACACGATCAGTCGCGGACAGCTATCAAAGACCTGAGTGTGCCGCCCCAGTTGCTTCATGCTGAACTGATGCCCCAACGCTTGGCGGAGAATCTTTGATCGCGCGGTAGGTGCCAGATTCAACTCAAGCCGGGTCTTCTCGATCATGGCCATGAGTTCATCTTTCAACTCATTGATCTCACGAACCTGCGGCAGCACGCTGTCGCGCAAGGCGAAGTAACCTGGCAGACGCATCACCGTCCCCGGCGCCTGGCCCGCGATCCGTTCAAAGGCTGTCATGGCCTGGCGTGTTGCTTCAATCGCCTGACTGCCCTGCAAACGCTCAACTTCAATACGATCCGGGGCCTTTTGTTCGGCCAGCACCGGCAGCCGCCAGACCGTACCGGACACCACCTGCGAAGGCCAGATCTGCGCAAAGGCGGTCAATCGGGACTGCAACCGTTCATATACCGTGACGATATCAGCAAGCATCTGGAACACCTTTAAGTAATACCACCCCTATAGTAGCGGATTTCGTAGACAAATAACCTCCCGCACTTCCGCTGCCGATTCACGCAGTGCGAGGGGAAGTAAACAGCAGAAGGTTCTATTCATAAGGGGTGGTATTAATTGATTGGTGTGAATTGATAGCTGGCTATATAGCTAGCTATCAATTCACAGTGGCGGTGGACTTGCCCGGTTTCAGGCTTGGGTCTCGGATGACGCATCATTTTAACCTTCTGCTAGCTAGCTAGATATATACATATATATAGCAGCCGCAAAATGATGCCGACGATCAGTCGAGGTTGTAGTGCTGCTTGAGCAGCTGCTGCACGATGTCTGTCTCGGTTACCCGTTTGCCGGTTTTCGCCGATTCCTGTGCTGCACCAATCTTCAAGGCATTGGCGATATCCCAACGCAGGCGAAACAGCTTCTGCACAGTGGGTTCTGGTTTGAGGGCTTCGACCAGCACTTCGGGTGCTTTGGCCGGCGCTTGCTCACGAGCGGCCGATTTGCTCAGTGCTTTGTCGGCCTCTCCCCCTTCGAGGAACTCATTTGGATCTTTCCGGAAACTTTTGATATCCGGCTTGGATTTGATCATACCAACACCTCGGCAAAGAACGCGTTCATTTCCTGGATAGCGGCGTGGTCACGCTTGAGTTCATGAACGATCGCACCTTCGCTGATGCAACGGCGGAAGGCGACCCGTTCGCAGATTTTGGTTTTGAACACACTGAAGGATTGCTCTTCCAGGAATGTGAGCATTTCACCGGTGTCCTTGGTGCGGGTGTCGACCCTCGACAGCAGCATCTTCACATCCAGGTCCGGGTTGTAATCACGGGCCAGGTCGACAACCGTCAGCAGGTCAGTCATGGCGGCTGCATCGAATGAACTGGCACCGACAGGAACAATAACCACTTCAGCCAGCAACAGCGCTGAACGCAGACCCACTGAGTCACGACCACCGGCATCGACGACAACATGCTCATAAGAGCTGGCCAACTGGCGGCCTTCAGAGTTGATCGCCTTGCCCTGCAGGCACACGGTCGTCGGGCTTGGGCTGTATTCGGGGTTATCACGACGCCATGCGGCCCAGCTTGCAGCGCTTGCCTGTGGGTCACCATCGATCAACAGGGTTTTGCCACGCGTAGCCAACATGGTTGCCAGGTGTACGGCAGTGGTGGTTTTTCCGACACCGCCTTTGGTGTTGACGCATGCGTAAATGGTCACTGTGTTCTCCTTCGAGTCATCCGACTTTATATAGGCAGCATTTTGTGACCGCTATTATAGCTATCTATCTATATAGCTAGCTATTTTCTTGTGGCCTCAGGTAGCAACGTCATGGCATACTCATTTCGTCAGTCGAAGGAAGATCAGTTGTAAGAGCATTCGCGGCTTGCTGACGGTAATTACCTCTGCACTTGTGTGTTTTCTCTGAGTACTTCGTCAGTAACTGACCAGCGTTTGCCGCGCAGATCGCTGGTTGCCCGCCTGATCACCGTTGTTCTGGCCTGCTTCCAGGCACTCGTTGCCGGTCAATGGCAGATGATCTTCCAGACAGGGCATTTTTCGCTATCAACCGATTGTCGGTTCGCGAAAGTATTCATAGATGGCTTCTGTGGCCTCTATGAGGCTTCTGGAGCAACAAAAGACCCTGCTTCGCGCACCTCCTAGCGCGCCTGTGGTTTTCATCGCTATGCGAGCTCTCAGGGCGGTTTGCGCGCTTTGTGTTTTTTTGCTTTTTGCTTTTGCCTGTTGTCAAAGAAAAAAATCAGCTTCTGCGCGAGCTCTTCGCGCGTTTTTAAAATCTTTTTTTCTTGTTTTTAAAGCTTGTTTTTAAAGCTTGTTTTTAGCACCTCTGGAGGCCTTGATTTACGTGGCCTCCAGCAAGGTATCGACTACAAATTCCGGCTATACGACTACAAATTCCGGCTATCACGACTACAGATTTCAGCTGTATCGACTACAAATTTCAGCTATGACGACTACAAATTCCGGCTGTTATCCACAGGCTGGACGGGGCTTATAGGATCCAATAAGCCGTATTCGTTCCCTCCCCTGTGCACCTGCTCGGTCTGCATCTTCTATCGACTACAGATTCCGGCTATTGGCCCTGAATCTATCGACTACAAATTCCGGCTATGGCGCCAGGCCGCACCAGACAAGGCGTTTAGCCATGCCGGTGCGTCCTACAGACGAGTCCTACACGCTGAATACTCGTCAACAACGACTACAAATTCTGGCTAGGGTCATTTGATGGCTGAACGACTACAAATTCCGGCTATGGCCCACTGCCTGCCATCGACTACAAATTCCGGCTATCGCTTGCTCATCTATCGACTACAAATTCTGGCTATGGGCTAGAACGGTTCACGCCCGATCGCAGGCGGCCGCGAAAACGGTGCGATATTCCTTCGGCAAGCTTGTTACTATCGACTCATCACCGCGTCAGGAATAGTCGATGTCCGCCAAAGAACCTTCGTCATTGCTTGTGACGAAAGCCAACGATCTGATCAGTGCGTCCTATCGTCTGACGCTTCAGGAACAGCGCCTGTTGCTGGCGGCGATCGCCCAGGTCGACCCGCGCAAACCCATGCCTTCGAAGATCACCGTCACCGCGGCGAGCTTCGCCGAGATCTATGGCGTGCCGATCCGCTTTGCTTACACCAACCTCAAGGAAGCGGCTGATTCGCTGTACGAGCGTGACATCCAGACCTTCGACGGCAAAAACCGCACACGCATTCGCTGGGTGTACAAAGCGGCCTATGCGGAAGGTGAAGGCCGGGTGACCCTGAACTTCACCGTTGACGTGATCCCCTACCTGTCGATGCTCAACAGCAAGCTGACCTCCTACGACCTGCGTCGGGTGGCCAACCTCAACTCGATGCACAGTTTTCGGCTGTTCGAGCTGCTGATGCAGTTCAAGAGCACCGGCGTGCTGGTCATCGAAGTCGAAAAACTGCGGATCCTGCTCGACCTGGGCGACAGCTACAAACGCTTCAACAACCTGCGTCAACGGGTCATCACCCCCTCGATCACCGAGATCATGGCCAAGTCCGGAATCTCGATCACCTACGAGACCATCACCGAAGGCAAGACAGTGAAAAGCCTGGTGTTTCGCTTCCAGGAAGCGGCGCAGATGCGGCTGTCGCTCGGCGATAGCCTGGAGCCATTGCCGGAGAATCCGCTGGAGATCCTCAAGGACTAGCCGGTAGGGGGGGAGGTGGTTTTATAGCTAGCTATATAGATATATAGCTAGCTAATAGAGAGTGATAGATAGCCGGAATTTGTAGTCGATAGGATGCTTTTTATTGGCGCTGCTTTCGTCGAATGCATCGTCTCTCCTGATGCCCGTGCAGATTCGGCACAAAACCCTCGTTATTGCTTTCACGACCGCTCAACCCAATGAAGCTCCATGGTCTCGGGCGTTCGGGCGGTTGATATATACCTAGCTAGCTACATAGCTAGCTTTTATTTATAGCTATATTGATAGCTATATATCTTTTTTCGCGACCTCTTCTCTGGATAGCCGGAATTTGTAGTCGATAGATCCATGCCGGATATTGAACGGTGCATTGGCTCGGTTCCAGCCGTGTACGAGGAGGCTGAGCGTCGATAAGCCACATAACTTCTGGCGGGGTGCCTTCGCAGATAAAACCGGTTCAAGAACACAGCATGCAAGCCGATGAAATAAGCGTGTGTGGACAGGGTTCGTGCTGTTCATGAGTATGGGGCAAACTGCTAGCATCGCGCCGTCAATCATTGGCTCCGTCTCTGTGACACCGCGTCACTACTGCTCATCATCCCGCCACTCTTTTTCCAGGATGCCATGCGATTTTTTCTTGATCCCAAGCGCGATATCGATGCCGCACTGTTGCGTTATCGGCGCCTTTTCGGCGTGCTGGCATTGTTCAGTGGGGTAATCAACCTACTGATGCTGGTTCCTTCTGTTTATATGATGCAAGTCTTCGACCGGGTGCTGACCAGCCGTAACGAAACCACGCTGCTAATGCTGAGCCTGATCCTGCTGATCTTTTTCGCGCTGAGCTGCGCCCTGGAGTGGGTGCGTGGCCAGGTCATGATCAAGATGAGTGCCGGACTGGATACCCACCTTGGTGAGCGAGTCTTTGATGCGGCTTTCCAGCGCAGCCTAAAGGAACACAATGCCAACCCGGCGCAGGTCTTGAGTGACCTCAACAGCATTCGTCAGTTTGTCACCGGTCCTGGGGTAGTGGCATTGTTCGACGCGCCTTGGCTGCCGATCTACCTGGTAGCGACTTTTTTGTTTCATCCATGGCTGGGGGTCTTCACCGTAGTAGGTTCGCTGATCCTGGTCGGGC
Source organism: Pseudomonas sp. LJDD11 (assembly GCF_024584215.1). Classification (NCBI taxonomy): domain Bacteria; kingdom Pseudomonadati; phylum Pseudomonadota; class Gammaproteobacteria; order Pseudomonadales; family Pseudomonadaceae; genus Pseudomonas; species Pseudomonas sp. LJDD11. The sequence goes on along the minus strand of NZ_JANJFL010000017.1, from coordinate 105,984 downwards.
TGGGGATCTGGAACGAACTGGCCACGCGCAAAAGCATGAGCGAAGCCAATCGTCTATCCGTGTCTTCCTCCAGCTATGTGAACAGCACCTTGCAGAATGCCGAAGTCATTCAGGCACTCGGCATGCTCACGCCATTGCGTCGGCGCTGGTTCGAGGTTCAGCAGCGGGTCATCACCGAGCAGGGCGAAGCCAGTGATCGCAGCTCATTGATTGCAGCGCTGTCGCGCTTCGTGCGTATGACCTGGCAATCCCTGGCCTTGGGGCTGGGCGCGGTGTTGGTCATTGAAAACCAGATTTCTGCCGGGGTGATGATTGCCGTTTCGGTACTGCTGGGCCGCGCCATGGCGCCGGCTGAAGCCTTGATCGGATCATGGAAACAAATGGGCAGCGCCAAGAGCAGTTACGAGCGCCTCAACCGGCTGCTCAAGGAGTTTCCTCAAGAGCCTGCGCGTATGCCATTGCCGGCACCCAGCGGGGCCTTGAGCATCGAGCGGTTGGTGGTGACCCCGCCGGGCCAGCAGCGGCCTGCCGTCAATGGTGTAACGATCAAACTGGACAAGGGCGAAGTGCTGGCGATCATTGGCCCCAGTGCTTCAGGCAAGTCATCCTTGACTCGTGCCATGGTGGGCATCTGGCCGACCAGCCACGGTTCGGTGCGCCTGGATAATGCAGAAATCAGCCAATGGTCGCGTGAAGCATTGGGCCCGCACCTGGGTTATCTGCCTCAGGACATCGAACTCTTCGACGGCACGATCGCGCAAAATATCGCCCGGTTTGGCGAGGTCGATTCAAGCAAGGTCATCGAAGCGGCGCAACTGGCCGGCATTCACGAAATGATCCTGCACTTTCCCAAGGGCTATGACACCTTGCTGGGCAATGGCGGCCTGGGGCTTTCTGGTGGTCAGAAGCAACGTGTCGGCCTGGCTCGAGCGCTATACGGCAAGCCGGCACTGGTGGTGCTTGATGAACCGAACTCCAACCTCGATGAAGCCGGCGAGGCGGCATTGCTCCAGGCGCTACGGCAACTCAAGGCTGATGGCAGCACGGTGGTCTTGGTGACGCATCGGCCTAGCGTGCTGGGTGTGGTCGACAAGTTGTTATTCATCAAAGACGGCATACAGCAGTTGTACGGTCCGCGTGATCAGGTGATGAAGACCCTGGTGCCGCAGAACGCCCAGAAACCGGGTGCTGCTGCGAGCCCGACGACTGTCGATCCAGAAGTCAGCAATCCCCAAGCCTGAGGCCATCATGCCAGTCACTTCAAATGAGCTTTCGACTCCACTGGCCAGGCCTGATGTTGAGGCCCGCAAGATTGCCCGTATCGGTGTCTGGTGCCTGCTGATCGGCCTGGGAGGTTTTATTCTCTGGGCTGGCCTGGCGCCACTCGATCGAGGCGTAGTCGGCAGCGGTACCGTTGTCGTCGCGGGCGAGCGCAAGACTGTACAGTCGCGCACCGGCGGAATCATTGACCGGATTCTGGTACGTGAAGGCGACCAGGTTCAGCAGGGCCAGGTGTTGGTGCAGCTCAATACCGTACAGGCCAAGTCGCAGCTGGACGTGGCCATGGGACAATGGATCAGTGCCCGGGCAGTCGAAGAGCGGCTGATGGCCGAGCGTATGGATCAAAAAAGCATCCCCTGGTCGCAGGACCTGTTGGCGCGGGCCAATGACCCTCGGGCCAAGGCGGCCATGGAACTGCAAGGCTATCTGTTCGCCACACGGCGTGCCGAGCTGGCCAGCCGGTTGCAGATCAACCAGCACGAAGTCGACTCGCTGAACCAGCAACTGGCCGGCTATGAAGAAATCAAGCGCAACCATTCGGCGCAACTGCAGTTTCAACAGCAAAGCCTCAAGGGCATGCGTGAACTGGCCGGTGAAGGCTACCTGCCGCGTAATCGATTATTCGAGGCCGAAAGCACCGCTGCCCAGTTGAGCGCGCAACTGGCGGCAACCATCTCCGATATCGGCCGCACCCGGCAGGCCATCAACGAAAGCCGGCTCAAGTCGCTGCAACAGAGCCAGGTGTTTCGTAGCGAGGCTGAAGCTCAACTGACCCAGGTGTCTGCACAAAGCTCCAGCCTGGCTGACCAGATCAAGGGCCTGGAATTTGAAGTCAACAGCGCTTCGATCGTGGCCCCGGTGGCCGGCCAGGTGATGAGCCTGGTGGTCCACACCGTAGGCGGTATTGCGCCGGCCAGCCAGCGGCTGATGGACATCGTACCGCTGGGGTCGAGTTGGGTGGTCAAGGCGCAGTTTCCGCCGATGATGGCTGACCGCCTCAAGCCCGGGCTGGTCGTTGATCTGCGCTTCGGTTCTTTGCAGCGTGTGCATACCCCGGTCATTACTGGCAAGGTCGAGACCGTATCGGCTGATCAGTTGATCGACGAGCACAACAACACGCCGTATTTCGCCGTTGAAGTCTCTGTCAGCCCTGAAGAGGTGGTGCATCTGCGTGAAATGGGTCTGGAGATCAAACCCGGCATGCAGGCCGAGGTGCTGGTCAAGACCGGCGAGCGGACGTTGGCCAACTACCTGATGCAGCCGATCACCGAGCGTATGGCCGGTGCGCTTAAGGAGGAATGAGCATGCGCATAGCCCTGGTCCTGCTCACAGTGGTGTTCTCCTGTCGTGCACTGGCGGCCGATGAGGCTCTTTCGCTGCTGGCTTTCTATGACGCCTCGCGGCTCAACGATGCGGCGTACCAGGTGTCGGGGCATGACTACCAGGCCTCCCGTCAGGAAGAAGCCATTGGTCGCAGCGGCTTGTTGCCTCAGGTGGCGATCAACTCGCGCTATGGTCATGGAGGTCAGTTCAACAAGCGGGCAACCCCCAACAGCAGTGAGGACCAGTACGCGTCCGACAGCATCGCCCTGACAGTCAGTCAGCCTCTTTACGACAAAGGCCGCTGGGCGGCTTTCGAGCAAGCCAAGGCCCGGGCACGGTTAGGTGAGGCGCAGTATGAGGGGGCCGGGCAGAGCCTGTTCGACCGGGTGGTTGAAGCTTACTTTGATGTGGCTCAGGTCGAGAACGAGCTGCTGTTGACCTCCCAGCAGAAGACTTCGATTGCCGGCCTGGCCAAACAGTCCAAGCGTCTGTTCGATGCCGGCGAAGGCACCGTTACTGATATGGAGGAAGCTCAGGCCCGGCTGGATTCGATCAGCGCCCAGGAAATCGAACTGCAGGCCCGGCGCCGGGCCGCGTTGCGCAAACTGTCCGGCAGGGCCGGCGTGCCGACTGTGGACATCCGTCCGATGCAGGAGCAGTCCCCCATGACCGTTCTGCTGGCCCCAGAGGAAGATCTCGACTACTGGATGTTCAAGGCCGATCAGGCCGCTGCTGAACTGGGCGTCAGCCGGGCCACGATCAAGGTGGCCGAAGCCAACCTGAAGCTGCAGAAGTCCGGGCATTACCCGACCGTGGCCCTGAGTGGCCGCGTGGCCCGGGTCGATCAGAGCGACCTCAACGAGCTGTCGCAGCGCCAATCGACCTACTACGTGGGAGTCGTCGTGGACATTCCGCTGTATCAGGGCGGTGGTGTCAGCGCCTCTTCGGAAAAAGCCCGTTCGGCATTGGAAAGCGCCCGTTCAAGCTACGACAGCCAGTTGCAGCAGCTGACCGAAGACATCGAAGCCAACTACCTGGGGGTGGTGGCCGGTGGCGAGAAGATCAAGGCGCTGGTCACGGCTGTGCGCTCCAGCCAGTTGGCCCTGCAGTCGGCAGAAAAAGGCTATCAAGGCGGAGTGCGCTCCACCGTGGACATCCTCGACGCTCAGCAGCGGCTGTTTTCGGCCAAGCGCGATCTGCTTGATACTCGCCTGGCCATGTTGCTGAGCTACGTCAACTTGCACACCCGCACCGGCCAGATGACCCGTGCCAAGCTGGAGAAGGTGCAGGCGCTGTTCTGAATCGGCCGCATGGCCATACAGATGTAATGTCTGAGCCGGCCTCTTCACGAGCAAGCTCGTCCCTGCAATCGAACTGAACGGGCAGCCATGCGGCTACCCCTGCTTGGGTGCCACGCTGATAAGGGCCGCTTCGAAGTCCCGCACGAATGCAGGCGAGTTGAACAGGACAGATGTTTCCCGGCCGTTGACCAGGCGTTGACGCAGGTCGGGCAGCCGTTGCGGATCGGTGGCCAGTTGCACTGCACGTTCCTCATAGTCAGCCAGCGTCGTGGTGATCAACTCTGGCAGGTCCAGGGCGGTCAGCAGTGCGCCGGCCATGCGTGAGGCGAAGGTGCGGCCCGAGCGGGTCAGCACGGGCAGGCCCATCCACAGCGCATCGTTGGCCGTGGTGCCGGCGTTGAATGGATAGGCATCGAGAAACAGATCGGCGGCGCTATAGCGCGCCAGATACTGCTCTGGCGATACCCGCGGGGCGAAGATCAACCGCTGCGTATCAATGCCGTGCTGTCTGGCACGGGCGCATAGATTGACCTGAGCCCACTGATTGTCAGCCAGTAACCACAACACACTGTCCGGCACGCGCTGCAGAATGCGCATCCAGCTATCGAACACCTCTTCATTGAACTTGTAATTATTGTTGAATGAGCAGAACACGAAGCGATCGTCTGGCAAGCCACACTGGGCGCGGCTCGGCAACTCGGCGACTGGGCGCTGGCGATCGCTGCATTGGTAGATCTGCGCCAGATACAGCGGTTTTTCGCTGTAGTAAGGGCGCTCCTGGTCAGGGATCAGATACCGATCGGCAATCACATAATCGATACCCGGCAATCCGGTCGGGCCAGGGAAACCCAGATAGGTCATCTGCACCGGGGCTGGCCGCCAGGCCAGGATGTTTGGCCGTGCACCGGAGGTCAGGCCATGCAGGTCGATAAGAATATCGATCTCATGCTGACGGATGAGGTGCGCGGCCGTTGCGTCGTCCAGATCGGCAATACGTACGAAGTGATCCATGGCGCTCTTTACCCGCTGTCGCAGGGCCGAGCCATCTTCACGGCTCCAGCAGAAGCCGTACACCTCAAAGCGTTCACGATCGATCAGTTCGAACAGTTCCACGGTCAGCAGCGACACCGCATGCAGGCAGAAATCCGAAGACAAAAAACCGATGCGCAGCTTCGAATGTGCATAGCCTTGATCACCCGCCAGAGCCGGTACCCGCACATTGACCCGCTCCCTGGCGAAATGCATGGCACCGGCCAGTTGCAGGCCAGGATCATCACTGCCGGCCAGCAGGGCCAGTGGTGAGGAAGCCTTGAGCAGATCACCCTGGGTGACACCGGCCGGCGGTGCATACACCGGCCACACGCACTGTTTCTGACGCAGATGCACCCAGTGTTGAATGACCTTCGGCTGGGCCGGGTCGACTTCCAGGCTGGTGCGCAGAATCGCTTCGGCGGCTTGCAACTGGCGGGTTTCCTCCAGCAATCGCCCCAGGTTGTTGCACACCATCAGATACAGATCACGACTTTGCTGCGGATCGACCATGCCCTTGTCGAGGATTGACTGCCAGGTGGCCAGTGCCTGCTGGGGTTGCTGCTGGCGTTCCTGCAAGGTGCCCAGGTTGAACCAGGCCTGGGCGAACTCCGGATTCTGGGCGACGGCGGCCTGGTAAGCCTGCTCGGCCTCGGCCAACTGTCCCAACTGGGTGAGGGTCACGCCCAGATTGAACTGGATGACGTAATTGACCGCCGAATGGCAATGCCCAAGCCAGCGCTGATACAGCGCCGCGACATCATTGAAACGTTGCGCAGCATTGAGGCGCTCGGCGGTCTGCAGCAGTTGCATCGGTTCCAGAGCGACCTGTCCGGACAACTGCAGGGCCGCAGCCAGCATGACATCCAGATCCGGGCTTTGAAGATTCTCGGTAAGCATTCAGGGCTCCACCCATAAAAAAATACCGGACTCTTGCGAGTCCGGTATCAAGGTCTATCAAAGGTTTAACACTGAATATCAGTTAATCCAAGTGTGAACGTCAGTGGCGACCAGCAGTTGCACGTCACCCTCGTTGTACACGTTGTAGCTGGTGCCATCGATGGTGGCGGTACCGGCTGCTTGCCACTCGCCAGTGGCGCCCTGGATGTGCACGCTGTCGTTCTGGTCGCCGTTGATGATCATCTGCACCGGCGCAGCTGCACCGTTGCCCAGATCCACCTGGCCGGCCTGGCCCAGTTGCGCGACGGCCTTGGCGTCGACGGTCAGGCTGGTGGCCTCACCGTTGTCACTCGCCAGATCGATCGCGCCCAGTTTGCCAACCACGGCAGCATTGAGTTGCGTCAGGTCCAGAGACTGGTTACCGCCGGCCTGGGTATGGAACCAGACGTCGGCAATGGTGTGGCTCTGACCATCGCTGGTCTCGAAGCTGGCTTGCAGGCCGATCAGGTTGCCGTGGTTCAACTCGGTGGTCTTGGCCGCATCCAGATTGAACTGAGTGATACCCAGATCTTTCAGGCTGTGCAGCTCGCCGGCGTCGCTGACCCCATCGTTGTTGCTGTCGACCCAGACTTGCAGGGCGCTGAACAGTTGGTCACCGGCATTGATCACGCCATCACCGTTGCTGTCCAGGCTTTGCAGAGCCTGGAAACCGTCCTTGGCCAGCGAGCCGTCAGGCAGGCGGAAGGACGAACCGAACAGCTCGGAACCATTGTTGACCTGGCCGTCGCCATTGACGTCCAGAACCAGCAGGCCATCGCCACCAGCAGTCCAGCCGGTATTTTCTTTATGGCCGTCGGCGTTCAGGTCAAAGCGAGTGCCGTTGAGCAGATGCGAGGTCTGCACGCCGTCACCGTTGAGGTCCAGAACCAGCGGAGTCGACAGCGCCATGGCATCGACCTGGGCGGCATTCATCGCTTGAATCTGTGCGGTGGTGAATGCGTTGACCTGGGTCATGCTCAGATTCGACAACTGAGCGGTGGTCAGTGCCGTGATCTGCGTGGTGGTCAGAGCAGCCACTTGCGCCGTGGTCAGTGCGGCCGTGTCGGTCGTCTGAATTGCGGCGATCTGAGCGGTGGTCAGCGCTGCAATATCAGCCGTCTGCATGGCGCTGAACTGAGTCGCGGTGAGAGCCACAACCTGTGCGGTGGTCAGGGCTGCCACGTGAGCGGTGGTCAGCGCGACGATTTGAGCCGTGGTGAGGGCTGCAACGTCCGCAGTTTCCAGTGCCGCCACCTGTGTGGTGGTCAGGTTGGCCACTTGAGTGGTGGTCAGGGCCGCGACTTGAGCAGTACTCAGTGCGACGATTTGGCCAGTGGTCAGTGCGGCCGCCTGGGCAGTGGTCAGCGCGGCAACGCTGGCCGCAGGCAGAGCAGCGAGGTCAGCGGTTTCCAGTGCAACCACCTGAGCGGTGGTCAACGCAGCGACCTGAGCGGTCTTCAGTGCCGCCACTTGCGCGGTGCCCAGCGCAACCACTTGAGCGGTGGTCAGGGCAGCCACATCGGCGTTTTCCAGGGCGCTGATCTGAGTTGGCTTGAGAGCGGCGACTTGAGCCGTCGTCAGGGCAGCCACTTGAGCCGTGGTCAGCGCCACCAGCTGGGCGCTGGTCAGTGCACCGACATCGACAGTTTCCAGCGCGGCCACCTGAGCGGTGGTCAGGTTAGCGACTTGAGCCGTGGTCAATGCGGCCACTTGAGCGGTGCTCAAGGCGACAACCTGGGCGGTGGTCAATGCGGCCACGTCTGC
>NZ_JANJFL010000017.1:0-97728 GCF_024584215.1 Pseudomonas sp. LJDD11 | reverse complement strand
TGGGCGGTGGTCAGGGCTGCGACGTCTGCGGTTGGCAGCGCGGCGATCTGGGCAGCGGTCAGGCCTGGCACTTGAGCGGTGGTCAGCGCCGCTACTTGAGCAGTGGTCAGACCGGCGACAGCTGCAGTGGTCAGCGCTGCGAGGTCGGCGTTCTGCAGTGCCGCGACCTGAGCGGTCGTCAGGGCAGCAACTTGTGCTGGCTTCAGTGCGGCGGCTTGAGCAGTGCTCAGTGCGACGACTTGAGCAGTGGTCAGCGCGGCCACTTGGGCAGTGGTCAGAGCACCGATACTGGCGGCTGGCAACGCTGCGAAGTCAACGGTTTCCAGTGCGGCGACCTGCGCGGTGGTCAATGCAGCCACTTGAGCGGTGGTCAGTGCTGCGACCTGAGCGGTACCCAGTGCCACCACCTGAGCGGTGGTCAGGGCGGCCAGATCGACGGTTTGCAGAGCGGCGACTTGAGTCGGCTTGAGGGCGGCGACTTGAGCGGTGGTCAGTGCAGCCACTTGATCCGTGGACAGTGCCACGATCTGGGCGCTGGTCAGCGCGGCGACGTCGACAGTTTCGAGTGCGGCGACCTGAGCGGTGGTCAGGTTGGAAACTTGTGCCGTGGTCAGCGCCGCCACTTGAGCGGTGCTCAGGGCGACGACCTGGGCGGTGGTCAGTGCCGCGACATCAGCGGTTGGCAGCGCGGCGATCTGTGCAACGGTCAGGCCAGGAATTTGTGCGGTGGTCAGGGCTGCAACCTGTGCGGTGGTCAGACCGGCCACAGAGGCGGTGGTCAGTGCAGCCAGGTCAGCGTTCTGCAGGGCGACGATTTGTGCAGTCGTCAGCGCAGCCGCTTGAGCCGGTTTCAAGGCAGCTGCTTGCGCGGTGGTCAGCGCCACGACTTGAGCGGTGGTCAGGTTGGCCACTTGAGCAGTGGTCAGGGCACCAACGCTGGCCACTGGCAGCGCAGCAAAATCAACAGTTTCAAACGCCGCGATCTGAGCGGTGCTCAGTGCAACGATCTGTGCGGTCGTCAGGCTGGGCACCTGCGCGGTAGTCAATGCCGCGACTTGCGCGGTGGTAAACCCTGGCACCTGAGCGGTGCTGAACAGCGCGATGTTGGCCTTGCTGAAGGCCGGAATCTGCGTGGTGGTCAGCGCAGCGATCTGAGCGGTGCTGAAGTCTGCAATGTCTCCTGCCGCCAGACCGGCAATGGTCGTGGTGCTCAAGGCAGCAACTTGTGCGGTAGTCAAAGAGGAAATAAAGCCCATGTGCATGTCCTATCTAAGGTGATTACCACAATGTCAGCGTTGCCGCCGGGGTCGGAAAAAGGGGGTAATGGTTACCCACGTGTCATCGTTAGCGACTGGGATTCTTGAAACATTAAGACCGATTTCTGGTGGCATTTTGCCTTTTATAGCTTTTTGGTTATAAAAAATTAACTGAATGAAAACCTATTGACATTAATTTTTTTGTGGTAAATGGCATGAATATTGGATCCGTTTTCTAAGTGCGCTTTTTCTTGTCAGTCAGCGTGCCCTAGCTGACCTTGACCCTCTTGGGCTCTTGACCTAGTGTGCGTGGCAACCCCGCTGACCGGCGGAGTACTTCCCCATCACCCTCTGGCTAGCCAGCAAGGGCCTTGATCGAGTAATTGATTGTGAAAACCTTCCTTCATGTAGGTTGCGGTCCGAAGAACAAGAGCGGTACCACCAAGGGCTTTGCTTCTGAGCAATGGCAGGAACTGCGCTTCGATATCGACCAAAGCGTCAATCCGGATATCGTGGGGACCATGACCGACATGTCCCAGGTCAAGGACGCCTCGGTGGATGCGCTGTTTTCCAGCCACAACATCGAGCACCTCTATCCCCATGAGGTCCCGGTGGCATTGGCTGAATTCAAGCGAGTGCTCAAGCCTGGCGGATTTGTGGTCATTACCTGCCCGGATCTGCAATCAGTCTGTGCGCTGGTGGCTGAAGACAAACTGACCGATGCGGCTTATGTGTCGCCTGCCGGCCCCATCGCCCCGATCGATATTCTCTACGGTCATCGTCCGGCCATGGCCAACGGCAATACCTTCATGGCGCACCGTTGCGGCTTCACCAAAAAGGTATTGACTGGCTCCCTGCAGGCTGCCGGTTTCGATATGGTCCTGCCGATTCAGCGTACGCACCCGGCTTATGATCTGTGGGCCATTGCGGCTCTGGCACCGATCACGGAAGAGCAAGTAGTGGCCTTGGCCAACGAGCACTTTCCGGCCTGATTGCTAGCTAGCTATATAGCCATCAAATGGCCGCTTCCCACCCCGATTTTGATCTGAAATACGGTGGAACGAGCGGGCGGCGATCCGTCTTGCTCAAGCGGCCTCACAGTCACAGTAGATGCTCTTGCCGACTCAGCTCAGCACTTCCCGGTAAACCTGCACGGTCGTGGCACACATCTGCTCGGCAGTGAACACCTGTTCGAAGCGCGCCCGGGCCTGCTGGCCAAAACGCTCGGCCAACTGCCGGTCATCCCACAGCCGACGCATGGCTTCGCGCAAGGCTTGCGGGTTTTCGGGCGGGATGGCCAGGCCGGTTTCTTCATGCATATTCACAAAGGTCGTCCCGGTGCCGATCTCGCAAGAGATCATTGGCTTGCCGTACATGGACGCCTCAAGCAATGAAATGCCGAATGCTTCTGAGCGCAGATGCGAAGGAAATACCAAGGCATGGCATCGCTGCAGCAGGCAGGCTTTGTCGATGTCATCCAGGCGCCCGAGAAAACGCACATTGCGCAAGTTCAGGCGCTCGGCATGGGCCTTGAGTTCCTGCTCCTGCGGCCCGCCGCCGAGAATCAGCACCGGGTAGTCCGCACCTTCCAGGGCATCGAGCAGCGTGGTCAGGCCTTTGTAGTAGCGCAAAACTCCGACAAACAGAAAGAACTTCTCCGGTACTTGCTGCTGCCAGTGCGCCTGACGCTCTGGCGAGACCTGCGGGTAGGCCGACTCGTCCAGCCCATAAGGCACTACTACAGTTTTGTCTGCAAAAGCTTGCAAGGTTTCGCTGCTGCGCTGGTAGTTCGGTGACGCCACCAGAATCCGGTCCATGCTCTTGAGCATCTGATTCATGAGCGGCGCATACAACTTCAGCAAAGTCCGCTGCTTGATAATGTCCGAGTGATAACTCAGTACGCTTGGGCGCCCGTGACGAGTTGCGAAGTGCACCAGGTCCATCATCGGCCACGGAAAATGAAAGTGCACCAGATCGGCTTCGGCGGCCATTTCCTTGAACCGGCGAAACACCGGCAGGGAGAATCCGGTAGAGGCCAGGTTGAAGTTCTCTTTAACGCGCACCACCTCATGATCCGCCACCTGAATACGTGCCGGTGAGGGCTCGGGGCTCAGGGTCAGCACCTGGCCTTCCACGCCAAAGGCGCGGCTGCCCTGGCACAGCTGGAACATCACCTGCTCGATACCGCCGGTGGTGTCTGGGTAGTAGGTTTTGAAGAAATGAAGAACGCGCATGAAGTACCTGTAGGTACTGCTTGAGAAGTCATGAGCCAGGCAAGGCTTGCCGGAAATGGGCATGTTGTTCGTCTGAAACACAGACGCTGGCAAGCAGTAAGAAAACAAATCGAAGTCGAACTTTACCCTTTGAAAACGGGACAAGCCAACCTGAAAAAAGGAAATTTCCCGCGTGGGAAATTTCCTTGGGGGACTTTACAGCGGCGTATTTTTCATTTGTTGCATGATAGCCGGGTGATACACTTTTGCGCTTTTCCATACCCCCGGGCAGTCAGGACGCTATGCAGAAAATTCATGAAAACAGCTTGCAGGCTGCGCTAAAAGCCTGTAAAGGCGCTTTCATATCAGTCGGTATCTTCAGTCTGTTTGTCAATGCCCTGATGTTGGTCCCCACCTTTTATATGCTGCAGGTCTACGGACGTGTCCTGACCAGCAACAACCTCACCACCCTGGCCATGTTGACCATCATCATGTCCATTCTGGTAATCACCACCGGCGCTCTGGAGTGGGTTCGTTCGCGGATCATGGTCCGGGTCAGCACCAAGCTCGATGTTCTGCTCAGCCGTCACGTCTACAAGGCAAGCTTCAAGCGCGCCCTGGAAAGCGGGGGTATGGATGCTTCTGCGCAGCCCATGAATGACCTTACCAGTCTGCGACAGTTCATGACGGGTAACGGGGTATTTGCGTTTTTCGACGCGCCCTGGCTGCCGATCTACATCGCCGTGATGTTCATGTTCCACCCCTGGTATGGCTGGGTGGCGATTGCCAGTGCCATCGTGTTGCTGATCCTGGCCTATGCCAACGAAAAGGTGACCGGCAAAGCGCTCGCTGAAGCCAACAAGGAAAACATCGCTGCAACCCTCAATACCACCAAGAACCTGCGCAACGCCGAAGTCATCGAATCGATGGGCATGCTCGATACCCTGATTGCCCGCTGGAGCCAGCGTCAGCGCAAAGTGCTGTTGCTGCAGTCCAATGCCAGCGACAAAGGCGGTGTGGTCAGCTCGATGTCCAAGACATTCCGCAGCTGGGTGCAGTCGCTGATTCTCGGCCTGGGTGCTTATCTGGCAATCAACCACGAGATCAACGCCGCACTCGTGATCGCCGGTTCCGTACTGCTAGGCCGTGCCCTGGCGCCGATCGACATGATCATTGGCAGTTGGAAAGGCTTCATTGGTGCGCGTACCCAATACAACCGCCTCAATGACATCCTCGACAAGCTCCAGGCCGAACCGCAGCGCATGCCGCTGCCTGCTCCGAAGGGCAACATTCAGGTCGAAAACCTGATCATCGGCGCGCCAGGCTCCAAGACACCCATTCTCAAAGGTGTTGGCTTCGGGGTTCCGGCCGGTGCCGTAGTCGGCATCATCGGCCCAAGCGCTTCAGGCAAATCGACCCTGGCCCGTGCCCTGATGGGCGTCTGGGCGCCACAGCATGGCTCTGTGCGTCTGGACGGTGCGGACCTGCACCAGTGGGACAAAGAACTGCTCGGTCCACACATCGGCTATTTGCCTCAGGACATTGAGCTGTTTGAAGGCAGCATCAGCGAGAACATTGCCCGCTTCGCTGAAGTCGATCCTCAGAAAGTCGTGCAGGCCGCGCAGATTGCCGGCGTTCACGAAATGATCCTGCTCCTGCCTGAGGGCTATGACACGGTCATTGGCGGCGACGGCGTCAACCTGTCCGGCGGTCAGCGTCAGCGTGTCGGTCTGGCCCGTGCCCTGTACGGCATGCCGAAAGTGATTCTGCTCGACGAGCCGAACTCCAACCTCGACGAGGTCGGCGAGCGTGCCCTGGCACATGCCATTGCGCAGCTCAAGCAAGCCGGCTCGACCGTGTTCGTCATCACCCACCGCACCAGCATCCTGTCCCAGCTGGACCGCCTGCTGGTCATGCAGAATGGTGCCATTACGATGTACGGTCCGCGTGATCAAGTGATGGAAGAGCTCAACAAGCAACACCAGGCTGCCCAGCAGCCTCAGGTTGGCGCAGGTACGGCTCCGGCCGGCGCCTGACAGGACGATATTGATGACCCTTATTCTCGCAGGCAAGACCGACAACTTCGCTGACCTCCCGACCTCGGATCACAGCATCCGCCGGGTAGGTTTCGGCATCCTGATCGTCGTATTCGGCATCTTTGGCACCTGGGCTGCGGTGGCCCCTCTGGACGGCGCCGTGCATGCTCCAGGCGTCGTTACCGTACAGACCTATCGCAAGACCGTGCAGCATCTGGAAGGCGGCATCGTCAAGGAAATCCTTGCCCGTGACGGCGACATGGTGAAGCGGGGCGACCCGCTGATCGTGCTTGACGATGGTCAATTGCGCGCCGAATTCGAAGTGGCGCGCAACCAGTTGATCAGCGCCAAGGCCATGGAAGCGCGGCTGGTGGCCGAGCGTGACGGCAAAGACAGCATCGACTTCAGCAGCATGCTCGACCCCAACAGCACCCGTGCCATCGAAGCCCGTGCCAGTGAAACCCAGGTGTTCAATACCCGTCGCGGTGCTCGTCTGGGTCAGGTATCGGTGCTGCAGGAGCGTATTGGTCAGCTTAATGCGCAGATCAAAGGCACGGAGTCGATGATCAGCACCAAGAGCAGCCTGGAGAAATCCTACGGCGGTGAAATTGGTGAACTGAGCGAACTGCTGTCCAAAGGCTTCGTCGACAAACAACGCCTGCTCGACCAGCAGCGCAAACTCGACTCACTGCGTTCGGAAATCGCCGAGCACCGCTCCAACATTACTCGCACGCGTTTGCAGATCAACGAAACCGAACTGCAGATCCTGCAGGTCAATAAAGACTTCAACTCTGAAGTGGCCAAAGAGCTGACCGAAGTCCAGGCCAAGGGCTATGAGCTGCAAGAGCGCACCGCAGCCATCGAGGACCGCCTGAGCCGCATTGTGATTCGTGCGCCGGATGACGGTATGGTGATCGGTATGACCGTGCACACCGTCGGCGGCGTCGTGCGTCAGGCGACTCCGTTGCTGGATGTGGTGCCGTCTGTATCCGAGCTGATTGTCGAAGCCGAAGTGGCGCCGCAGGACATCAACCGGGTGGCGATCGGCAAGCACGCCGACATTCGCTTCTCGGCCTTCAACAGCGCTACCACCCCGGTCATTCCGGGTGAAGTGAGCAGCGTGTCGGCAGACCGCCTGACCAACGAGCGTACCGGCCAGCCTTACTACCTGGTGCGTGCCAAGGTCACTGAAGAGGGCCTGCAAAAATTGGCTGATCGCAAGCTGCTGGCCGGTATGCCGGCTGAAGTACTGATCAACACCGGCGAGCGCACCATGCTTCAGTACCTGCTCCAGCCGGCGCGCAACGCCATTGCTGAATCGATGATCGAGGAATGATTGTGCGCCTGATCCCCTGTGTATTGTCGGGTCTACTGGTGCTCCAGGCTCATGCGGACGAGCCCAAGACCGCTGTACCCTCGACCCCCAAGCCGCCGCCTACCAGCGTCAGCGCCAAAGAGTATTCCGCTGATCTGATGACGCTGTACAAAGAGTCGCGCCTTGAAGACCCACGCATTCTGTCGGCCTATGCCCGCGCCCAGGCCGGCAAGGAACACGAACGCGAAGCCTTCGGCAGCCTCTTGCCGCAGATCTCGGCCAACGCCGGGGCCAACCGCATCAAGCAGGTCAACGAACAGGTCGACCAGGTCTACAACAGCGAGAACTACAGCATTGGCCTGAGCCAGGTGCTCTACAACAAAAAGGCCTGGGAAAACTGGCAGCGCTACAAGAGCCTGGCCAAGCAGTCGTTGTCCGAGTCCGATGAAGCCCAGGCCGAAGCCACCGTCGACCTGGCCCAGCGCTACTTTGCGGCCCTGGCGGCCGACGATGAGCTGGAACTGACCCAGGCCGAGCGTCGCGCGACGCAAAAGAACCTCGACCAGGTCAGCGCCCTGTACGAGCGTCAGTACGCCAAGAAAACCGACGTACTTGAACTGCAAGCCCGGGTCGACCTGCTGGCCGCCCAGGAAGTCGATGCCCGTAACCAGGTGCGTGTGACCCGCGCCGCGCTGTCGGAAATCGTTGGCCGCCCGGTGACTGAAAAGCTCAGTCGCGTCCGTGATGACGTTCAGCTGAAAGTATCGGAGCAAACCCTGGAGAGCTGGGTACAACTGGCCCAGACCGAAAACCCGGCGATCAAGTCCAATCTCAGTGCCGTCGAAGCGGCCCAGGCTGGCGTGCGTGGCGGCAAAGGCGATCACTACCCGAGCCTGAGCCTGAACCTCAGTGCCCAGAACACCAACGAAGGCTATAACAACGCCCTGGCGCCCAAGACCGACAGTTATGTGGCCGGTGTAGCCTTGTCGGTGCCTATATATAGTGGTGGTTCGACATCAGCGCGCGTGCGCGGTCTTTATCAGGATCAGGTGGCCGCCGAGCAGCAGCTGGAATTTACCCGACGTCAGGTTGTCAAGGAAACGACCAACGCTTACTTGACGGCAGACTCCAGCGTCGAAAAAATACGCGCCAACCGCAATGCGGTGTCGTCAGCCGAACAATCGAGCATTGCGTCCCAGGAAGCCTTCAAATATGGCGTCGTCAATGCGGTTGATGTGCTGACCGCAACCCAGAACGAATTCAAGGCGCGTCGTGACTTGCTCAAGACGCAATACGACTTCATAACCAATTTGTTCATCCTCAATCGCTGGGCCGGCAAACTCTCTGTCGAAAGCGTGGAAAGTGTGAACGTATGGCTGAGCAATAACCGCAAGACTGAGCCAGCCCCAGATCGGAAAACCAAACAATGAATGCACCTCGTAAATCCGCCATCGTTACCGGCATCACAGGCCAGGACGGCGCTTACCTGACCGAACTGCTGCTCGACAAGGGCTACAAGGTCTACGGCACCTACCGCCGGACCAGCTCGGTCAACTTCTGGCGTCTGGAAGAGGTCGGTGCGCTGAACAACCCGAATCTGGAACTGGTCGAGCACGACCTGACCGACCTGTCGGCCAGCATTCGTCTGTTGCAAAAGGCCGAGCCGAGCGAGGTTTACAACCTGGCGGCGCAGAGCTTTGTGGGTGTGTCTTTCGACCAGCCGATCACCACCGCCGAAATCACCGGCCTGGGCGCGGTCAACCTGCTCGAAGCCATCCGCATCGTCAACCCGAAGATCCGCTTCTACCAGGCGTCGACCTCCGAGATGTTCGGCAAGGTCCAGCAGATCCCGCAGACCGAAGCCACTGACTTCTACCCGCGCAGCCCTTACGGCGTGGCCAAGCTGTACGCGCACTGGATGACCATCAACTACCGCGAGTCCTACGACATCTTCGGTTCGAGCGGCATCCTGTTCAACCACGAGTCGCCACTGCGCGGCAAAGAGTTCGTGACCCGCAAGATCACCGACGCCGTGGCGCGCATCTCGCTGGGCCAGCAAGAGGTTCTGGAGCTGGGCAACATGGACGCCAAGCGTGACTGGGGCTTCGCCAAAGAGTACGTCGAAGGCATGTGGCGCATGCTGCAGGCTGACCAGCCGGACACCTTCGTACTGGCCACCAACCGTACCGAAACCGTGCGTGATTTCGTTTCCATGGCGTTCAAGGCAGTCGACATCCAGCTTGACTGGAAAGGCACTGCCGACAACGAACACGGCATCGACACCAAGACCGGCAAGACCGTTATCCAGGTCAACCCGAAGTTCTACCGTCCTGCTGAAGTCGAACTGCTGATCGGCGACCCGGAAAAAGCCAAGCGCGTGCTGGGCTGGGAACCGAAAACCACCCTGGAGCAGCTGTGCGACCTGATGGTCAAGGCTGACCTTGAGCGTGTGAAGAGCGGTAAATCGTTCTGATAGCTAGATATCTATATATCTAGCTAGCTAAAAGCCGCGTTCATACGCGGCTTTTTTGTACCTGGCCTCTTCACGACCAAGGTCGTTCCCACCACATTTCAAGTCAGGATTGAGATGGGAGAAGAGGCCGGTAAGGGCCCTAAACCTGCTTTGCAGGTGCCACCGTCTTCACGACCAAGACGGATCGCCGCCCGCTCGTTCCCACCGTATTTCAGATCAGGATTGAGGTGGGAACGACCTTGGTCGTGAATGCTCTTTGCCAGGCATCACAAATACGGCGCCAGGATTAGCCCTTTCGCCCGTTGGCTGGCTCCTACAAAATAGCGTGTTGCGCTGTCATCTTTTTCTTTTCTTGTCACCAGGTCCGTTCATGCATAACGAAGCACAGGTCACCATCCACCAGTTTTCGATCAGCGTCAGTCTAGGGGATGGCATCAGTAACGGGATGCTGCTGACCCGCAAGCTGCTGCGCCAGGCCGGTATCAAATCCGAGATCTACTGCATCGAGCCAAAACCGGAAGTGGCCGGCGACATCCTGTGCATGGACGACTACATCCCCGGCAGTGCCAATGCACTGTTGATCCACCATGGCATTGGCAACCCCGTCGAGTCCTGGCTGCGTGAACTGCCCGAAGCCAAATTCATGGTGTTCCACAACATCACCCCTGGCGCGCTGTTCCCCGCCGAGCACCCGATCCAGCCAATGCTGGCCCACGGCTGGCAGCAAGTGGACGCCTGGCAAAACTGGCTGACCGGCAGCATTGCCGACTCCCGGCAGAACCTGCAGGAACTGCTCAAGCGCGGCTACAACCAGGCCACCACCGCAGAAATCCCGCTGCTGGTCGACCTGCAACGCATCGAACCTCATAGCGTGCAACGCTGCGACACGCCACGGCCGTTCACCCTGTTGTTCGTCGGGCGGATCATGCCGCACAAGAACCAGTTGGGGTTGGTCGAAGCCTTCGCCCTGTTGCTGCGTCGCTCCCAGGTGCCGCTGCAGCTGTACCTGGTCGGCGGTGCAACGGTGCCGGCGTACAAAGAGCGCATCGAACAACGCATCGAAGAACTGGGCATCGGCGCCTACGTCACCCTGACCGGCAAGGTCGATGACGAGACCCTCGACTCGCTGTACAGCCGCAGCGACCTGTTTGTGTCCCTGAGCCATCACGAAGGCTTCGGCATGCCATTGATCGAAGCCATGGCCCACGGCTTGCCGGTACTGGCCTACGACGCCCCGGACAGCAACGTGGTCAACACCCTGGGCAGTGCCGGGCTATTGCTCGACACCGACCGCCCTGAAGTCGTGGCAGCCACCATCGCCCAACTCATCGAAAACCCGGCGCTGCGCCGCAACCTCACCCAACATGCCGCCGAGCGCCTGCACGAGTTCGACTATCAGGCCCTTTACGACCGCCTGAGCGCCTACCTGGCCGGTTTTGAAATCATCCTGCCGGCCCATCGGTTCGCCACTACGCCGCCCCAGCCAAGCGTCGAGTGCCGCATCGAAGGCCCGTTCGACAGCACCTACAGCCTGGCGCTGGTCAACCGTGAACTGGCCCGGGCGCTGCAAGAGCAGGACAGCAGCACCGCCCTGCGTGCCACCGAAGGGCCGGGGCCGATCGCGGTTGACCAACAGTTCCTGCTCGACAACCCCGACTGCGCCAGCCTGCACGCCCGCGCCGAACAGCCGGCGCGCAACGTGCTGCGCCTGATGTACCCGCCGCGGGTCACCGACATGCAGGGCGACATCAACGTCATGTCCTGCTACGGCTGGGAAGAGTCCTGCCTGCCGCAGGACTACTGCCACGACTTCAACCACCAGACCCACCTGATCACCAGCATGTCCGAATGGGTCACCACCACCCTGCGTGACAACGGCGTCACCGCCCCGCTGGCCACCGTGGGCCTGGGTGCCGATCACATTCTGCGCGTCCCGGTCGACGCCAGCAGCCTGCCGGCCATGCCCAAGGTCAGCGCCGAGCGCCTCAAGCTGCTGCACGTGTCATCGTGCTTCCCGCGCAAGGGCGTCGATGTACTGCTCAAAGCCTACGGCCAGGCCTTCACGGCCGAACAGCCGGTGGTGCTGATCATCAAGACCTTCCCCAACCCGCACCACAACATCGAGCAGCAAGTCGCCGACTGGGCCGCGGGCCTGGCCAGCGCGCCGGCGGTTGAACTGATCGTCCAGGACCTGCCTGACGGCGCCTTGCGCGCGCTGTACAACCAGGCCGACGTGCTGATCGCACCGTCACGCGGCGAAGGCTTCGGCCTGCCGCTGGCCGAAGCCATGCTGCACCGCCTGCCGGTAATCACCACCGGCAACGGTGGCCAGCGCGACTTCTGCACCCCGGACACCGCGTGGCTGATCGACTACCGCTACGAGCGTGCCCGTACCCACCTCAAGGCCGCTGCCTCGGTGTGGTTCGAGCCGAGTGCCGAGCACCTGGCCAGCCTGCTGGGTGAGTTTCATCAGGCCTGGAGCCAAGGCCAACTGGCCAGCTTCACCGCCACCCGCGTCCAGGCCGCCGAAGCCCTGATCAACACCCGTTTCACCTGGGCTGCCGTGGCCCGTGCCAGCCTGGCAGCCATCGAACAGGCCCGCCACCAGCCGCTGCTCAAAAAAGCCCCGAAGCTGGGCAGCGTGACCACCTGGAACAGCGCCTGCGGCATTGCCACCTACAGCCAGAAACTGCTGGAACCGGCGTTCGGTGAGCAAGTGCATGTGTTCGCCAGCGACAACGCCGACCTCAACGCTGCCGACACCCCCAACATCGAGCGCTGCTGGACTAGCGGCCACTACGACGACCTGGCGCGCCTCAAGGCGGCCATCGAGCGTTCCGGGGTCGACACCCTGCTTTTGCAGTTCAACTTCTCGTTCTTCGACATCCAGGCCTTCGCCAGCCTGCTCGACTGGTCCCACGCGCGTGGTATCCAGACTCTGGTGGTGTTCCACTCCACCGCCGACGTGATGCACACCGACAAGCTCAAATCCCTGAGCCACATGCGCGAGTCGCTGCACAGTTGCGCGCGCCTGCTGGTGCACAGCGTCGGCGACATGAACCGCCTCAAAGACATGGGCCTGGGCCACAACCTGCTGATGTTCCCCCATGGCGTGATCGAAACCACGCTGCCCGAGCCGGGTCCTGCCCAACTCGCCGCTGGCCTGCAAGGCAAGACCATCATCGCCAGCTACGGCTTTTTGCTGCCGCACAAAGGCATGCCGGAGTTGATCGAAGCCTTCGCCTTGCTGGCCAAGGGCAATGCCAAATTGCACCTGCTGCTGGTCAACGCCGAGTACCCCGATCCGGTCTCTGCGCAACTGGCACAAACCTGCCGCGAGCGCATTGCGCAAAACGACCTCAAAGGTCGCGTCACGCTGATTACCGACTACCTCAGCGACGAGCAATCCTTGTCGTGGTTAGGCATGGCTGATGCCATTGTCTTCCCCTATCAGCACACCCAAGAGTCAAGCAGCGCGGCGGTTCGCTGGGGTTTGAGTACCGGTCGTCCGGTTTTTTGCACGCCGTTGGGCATCTTCGAAGACGTCGCCGATGCGGTGACCTTCCTGCCGGGTACCGACAGCCAGTCCATGGCCGATGGAATCGCCAAAGAATTGGCAAGCGGACCGAAAGTGCTGCAAGGGGAGTGGCTGCGTAATTACGGGTGGACAAGCGTTTCAGTTCGCTTGCGAAACATTCTCATTGCACTGACTCAAGAAAATGTTTGAACTTTTTCCAGAGTCAGAAACTGAAATTTCCTACGTGTCTACCGAAATTTTCCTATCGACATAGATCAAAAAGTTGGGTGTCAGCTATTGTTACGCCGCTAATTTGACAGGTATGATCGGCGTGCCTTGTAGGATATTTCCTTGATAGCTTTGAAAAAAAGCTCAAAAAGTGACCTGCAAGGCTGTCGGAATTTTCCGACTTCCCATAATGGGGGCCACGGCCCTGTGGGACGTGGCAACAGGCGAGAGCCGACGGGTTCTTTTCCCTAGAGGGAAGCCTGAGTGTCGATATCGACTCATATTGGAGATGAAAACGTAATGGCTACTACTTCTGCACAAGTTCAACAGCTGTATGTCGCTTACCTGGGCCGTGCCGCCGACCAAGGCGGTCTGGACTACTGGTTGGGTCAGTTGAACGCTACTCCAGCTACCATCACTCTGGACCAGATCCGCACCAACTTCGTCAACGATCAGCCTGAGTACGCCGCTGCCTACGCTGGCCTGAACCGTACCGAAATCGTCTCCAAGATCTACCTGAACCTGTTCGGCCGTCCAGCTGACGCTGGTGGCCTGGCTTACTGGACTACCGGTGGCGGCGCTACTGTTGCTGCTGACCAACTGCTGGTTGCTTTCATCAATGGCGCTTCCGCCACTGACGCTAAAACCGTAGCCAACAAGGTTCTGGTTTCCGAGGTTTACACCTCTACCGCTGGTGCTGACTACGCTCAAACTGACGCTGTTGCCGTTCTGGCTGGTGTTAACTCGACTCCAGCTAGCGTGACTACTGCTCTGGGTCGCCTGACTGACGGTTCGCTGGGCGGTATCGCTCTGAGCACTGGCGTAGCTACTCTGAAAGCTGCTGCCGCTGCTGAAACCGCGCTGACTGCTTACGAGAACTCGAAAGTTGCTTCGCTGACTGCTCTGAACGACAAAGTTGTTGCTCTGAACGCTGACTACACTGCTGTTCTGGCTGACATCGAAGATGGCGTCGACACCAACACTACTATCGACTACGCCGAAGCTGTTGTAGCAATCAACAATGCTTCCCTGCTGCGTACTAACATTTCTGCTTCCAGCACCGCTCAGCTGGAACTGAACGCTACTGTTACTGCTGCTGACCTGGCTACTGCCCGCGCTAATCTGGTTAGCACCGAAGCCAACGCTGTCAACTTCATCAACGCTTACAACAGCGCTGTAACTGCCAACAACGCTCTCACTGCTCCTACTACTGCCAAAGTCGACACCGACACTGGCGCTCTGCAGGGCATCATTGACGCTACTACCGCTAACACTGCAGCCTTCACCGCTGCCAGCGATGCATACGTAGCTGCTGGTGGTTCGGCTATCGCTGACGCTGACGCTCTGTACACCGCAATCAGCACTGCTAACGCCACCACCCTGGCTCGCATTGATGCTGCTTTCAACACTGGTGTATTCGCTGCTACCTACGCAAACGTACGTGCTGACGGCGTAGCTCAAGCTGCTAAGACTGCTGCTGAAACCGCTCTGACCACTGCTGAAGGCAACGTTGGTAACGCCTACGTGACCGCTGCTGAAGCAAACGCCGCTGCCGCTAAACTGGTTGCTGACGCTAAAGCTGCTGACGCTCTGGTTGCTGAAGGTACTGCAGAAACTACCGCTCACACCGCAGCGGTTGACGTTCGTGACGACGCTCAGGACGCCGTAACTGCTCTGACCTATGCTGCGAACGTGACTGCTACAGCGAACGCTGCTGTTGTCAACGCTGATGACACCAAAGCTGACCTGTTCTTCTTCACCAACACCACCCACACCAACGATTTCACCATCGGTGGTACTGGCGCTTTCGCTAAAGGCGACGCGATCTACCTGGGCGAAGGCTACACCTTTAACTCCGGCGCTCTGAGTGCTGGTGACAACAACGTTAAAGAAGTGTTCTTCATCCAAGGCGCTACTGGCGTTCAGGTTGTTGTTGAATCGACCGTTGCTGGCTCGACCAACGCTACTACTGCTGCAAACGGCAATGTGACCACCACTGGTGGCGCTACTGACACCACAGCTGTTATCACCCTGACCGGTGTTACCGACGTGGCTCAGCTGTCCTTCGCTAACGGCGTTGTCACTCACGTTTAATCGTGACTGATCTGCTGTGATGGACTTCGGTCCATCATCAAGCGATTGAAAAAAACCCGCCCCTCAAAAGGCGGGTTTTTTTATGCCAGCACACTGCGTATGCTTGCCTGCCCGCTGTTTCTGCTGTTTTGGACCCTTTGATGAACTGGAACCTGATCCTCAATTTCACCCGCCAGGACCTGATCGACCGGCACTCGGCCTCGGTGCTGGGCGCTGCCTGGACCTTCATCCTGCCGCTGATCAACATCCTGATTTTCACCCTGGTGTTCTCCAACATCATGGGCATGCGCCTCGGTGGCCTGGGCCAGGACCTGGGCCAATGGGGCTACAGCGTCTACCTGGTCAGCGGCCTGCTGGCCTGGAACTGTTTTGCCGCCACCCTGACCCGCATCACCAGCGTGTTCCACGAAAAGGCTCACCTGATCGGCAAAGTGCGCCTGTCACTGTGGTCGCTGCCGATGTACGTGGTGCTCAGCGAAACCGTGCATTACCTGATCGCGACCGGCTTTTTCATGATCTTCCTGGTCGCCATCGGCTTTGACTTCTCCTGGCACCTGCTGTGGTGGGTCCCGATCTTCCTCTGCCAGCAACTGCTGGCCTACGCTCTGGGCATTACCTGCGCGATCCTGTCGGTGTTTATCCGCGACATCACCCAGGTCATCGGTGTGGTCACCCAGTTGTGGTTCTGGCTGACGCCCATCGTGTACGTGGCCAACATCCTGCCCGGCACCATCCAGCAACTGGTGGCGCTTAACCCGTTCTACCACCTGGTCCTGGCCTACCGCGCAGCCCTGATCGGCGGCCAGAACCCGCACCTGCTGTCGATTGGCATCCTGGTGGGCTTCTCCCTGGCCCTGCTGGCCATCTCGATCTTCGTCGGCCGCAAGCTCGAACGCGACATCCGCGACTTCCTTTAACCCCCGCAGGAGGCTGCCAAGTGGGCAAGGCTGTACAGCCCACTTGGAAACCCAACCCATACCCAGATCCTGAAAAGCCGGTGGTTCCCACCTCAATCCTGCCCTGGAATACGGTGGGAACGAGCTTGCTCGTGAAGGCGGTGGTACATCCACAGCAGATGCAGGGCTCATACTGGCCCCTTCACGACCAAGGTCGTTCCCACCTTTGATCCTGATCTGAAATCCGGTAATTCCCAGCCCAATCCTGAGCCGAGATCCGGTGGGAACGAGCTTGCTCGTGAAGACGGTGGTGCATCCACAGCAGATGTAGGGTTCTTACCGACCTTTTTGCGAACAACATGGATATATCGCACGAGCAGTCAACTCCACACCCAGCGCACGCATAACCACCTGCATGGTCTTCAGCGTCGGGTTGCTCTGATCGCTAAACGACTCATAAAGCAGCTCTCGGGCCAGACCGGTTTTCTCGGCCAGCTCGTTCATGCCTTTGGCGCGAGCCACCACGCGCATTGCTTTGGCCATGTAGGCCGCATCGCCGCTATCGAGCGCATCGGCAATGAACACCGCCATGGCCTCCGGGCCGTCCAGTGCCTGGGCCGGATCATTATCAAAAAGCGGATCGGCCATCTCTTGAACAAGCTCAGGGCGTGGTGTCTGAAGAACAGTCTCAGCCTCGACAGCAGGCACGCGCTGGTGACCAATAATGAAATGCAGATGCGTAATCGTGCGGCAGTTGCGTTTTATCTCGTAGCGCACCTGCAACGGGCTGTGCTCGTTTATCTGGCTGATGGCGGGTTCAATTACGTGTCGGCGCAGATCAGCCATCAAGGCGTACTTGTCTTTCAGTTGGAGCCATTTGCGCAGATCCACGAGGGCGATCTCTCTGGAGCCGATGCTCGTGTACTGGACCAGCATCTCGAACAGTCTGATGCCATAAATGCTGGTCATCCTGGCTACATCAGACAGGGTGTATCGAGCGAACGGTTCTTTTAATCCGGTCAGGTACGGCAGGATGTCTTTATTAAAGCGAAGGTCAATGACCCCTTCCTGCTCTTTGTAGACGATGCTCTGTACCCATCTGGCTTCCAGAGTCTTATTGTGCTCCAACTCAATGCTCACCACCCTCTGACGCAGCCTCTGCGAAGCCGCGAGAAGCTCTGTGTAGATCGACTTGCTACACGAGCCCGTCACTTGGGCGATGCGGGCGACCGGGACGCTGTAGATCACCTCGTCAGTGACCGGCGAGCCACGATCAATCTGGGCGATGCCGGCCATGATGATCCGTTGCTCAGCGACAGAAAGCGTGTAAGACGCCTCGATGAGCGTCTTGGATTTACAGATTTCTTCGGAGGCCATTTTCATGGGTTTGGGGGCAAGAATGTCGCGTGCTTGAAACGCTCCGCCCCCTGGCTGATCGAGAAATAATCCGAGTGGAAAATCAGCATCTCGGGGTTACGGTCCGAGGTGATTTCAGCGTACATCCAGTCGTTTATGCCAATTTCGATAGACTCGACTTTACTGTTCTCGGGATTGCTAATAACTCGGCATGAGGAAATGAGGTTCGCCCCTAAATCATGCGTTTTAACGTTATCGCCAAATTTATAGGTTCGTTTGACACTGATGTGAGTAGTGTTCAACCGTTGCAGGGCTTCAATAATTCTTGTACGCTGACTTTTACCATCGCCTTCTTTGTAGATTTGCAATACATGATGCATATCAAGCTTGATTATTTTATTGGGCTTGCAACTCGTCTTTCCAGCATAGTAGTCATTCATTAATTCACAGAGCTTGGATAGCCCTATCAACACAAGGTCATAATCAAAGACCGTTGCCATACCATACGTACCGGGCGCCACCCTTACATGACCATCCGATAATTGATAATGAATGATCGTAGCGGCTTGGGTGTCACTTATGGACAAGCTATACAGCATAAAATCCACGAGCATACGATGGTCATGTGTGCTGGTTTCATAACCGTGGGGAGTGACGGTACGCACCTTGACGTCGGGGCAGAGGCGGGGGCGTTTTGTTGTTGGTTCGGCGCTACCAAATAGGCGCCGGCTCCGGATGGCAGTGGCTGACGCAAGCTCGCCAGAGGGCGTATCACCTGGGGTCGAGTCAATGTGGCTAGCTGCCAAGCTGGTTGCAGGTCCTTCCGGCGTGCGGCTTTGCGTTTTTCTGGATTGGATCAGCGCGATGCGACGAGCAAGCGAATTGGGCGGCATGGTGGGTCTCGTGCTGACACGTTCGGTGGGGGCGGGAAGGGTTGCCATCTTAAGGGTGATGGCAAATTAGAAAAATCAGAAAACTGCGCGTTTACGTATAGGAAAGTTGGATTGCTAATTAGGTTTTATTATAAAAGCATGTAGGATGTTTCTTAATCTATAAATAATTGCCGCAAAATCAGTGCTGCGTAGCCCATGACTGCGGGTAATACTCCTCGATGAGAGTATTGGATTTACAGGTTTCTTCGTGGGCCATTTTCAAACGTTCGGCGGCAAGAGCGTCATGTGCTGCTGTCGCTCATGACGCTTGCTGCGAGGGTGGCCCAGACACTGCTCAATAATGTTCTGACGCATCGAGCCGGCTTTCATGTTCTTGATCCACTGCGGACCTGGATAAAGCGTCACGCGATAATCAATCGGTACCGGGCGGCCACGACCACGAACCGGCGGGAACATATCCTCGATCGTAAAGCGGCTCAGGTACTGATCTGCCTGCATCCGCTCCAGTTCCTTCCTGAGCGCCTGCATGCTGCCCGCCAGCCGGATGTGATTCAAACCGGCGGTGATCATTTTCATTTCCGTAATCCGGAATTTATAGGGCTGTTCTTCCGAGACGTTGGTCGCGATGTAATGAATCCTGCGCAACAGCGCAGCGCCTACGGGGCTGTAATGCTTCAGGTGGCTGATTGGATACTGTCGATATGTGACCTTGAGGATCGACTGGACCACCAGAGCATGAAACCTGACCCGCCAGATATCATTCCCGTTGTTGCCACTTTCTCTGCGAGTGGCGTTATGGTCAAAAGATGAAAAAATGGTATCCCGATTTCTTCGTTTTAAACCTTCGCCGTATGAAAGCGTCATGACCGAGCTGGAGAGCACTTCCAGGGCCTGACGGATCTGCGTGTTACTCATGGTGCTGCCCATGGCGTTGAGCTGCCGCCCCAAGGCACTGATGGTGAACGTGACGGAGTAGCAGGTGCCTCCATCGGCGATGTGCTCTTCACCTTGAAGGGACGCATGATGGATCAGCGCTTGCTCGACCAACTGTTCCTTTACGCCGGGGTATCGGCGCATCGCCTTACTTTGTTGTGTTGGGAAGAAAGTCCCAGGAAACAAGGTCAGCTTCGCTGTCTGGCCGTTGATTTGAAAATCCACTTGGTGGGCATCCGGAACCTGGCCGTCTTTGGTGTTCAGGTGCTCTGCAGAAAACTTGGGGATCTGGTCCCACACGCCGAGCACATTCCCGTAGCGCTTGGCCTCTTCAGTGCTGTTAGCCAGAAAGCTGCCGAACAGGTCCAGTGCTACGACGGGTTTATGCTCTGCCGCTACAGGCTCAGCCGGTATGAGTTTTTCGTCATGGCGACTGTACAGCTTTGCACTCGGTATCAATGAGGTTCTGGCGGTGTTTGTCGCTTCCATTGCGCCACCCGTGCACAGGTTCGAAGCGCGAAACCCTATAGCCCGAGCTTGCATAACGCAACGGGTCTGAGAGGTCCGCGAGGGGGTATCCCGGAGAAAAAATAGGCGATATTCCGCCTCTTCAAGCATGCCAACTCGGCTGAAACCCGCAGCCCGCCTGGCTTTCTATTTTCAGTATGCTGAAACAATTCGCTCGTTTTTTCTTAGGCACGATTTTTGGCCTTTCCAGTCCCGGAGATAAATCAGTGAATATTCCTACAAACCACGCAGTACAAGGCCTATAGCTTTCATGTCCTGGATAATGAAGAACTGCCATGCACCCAATCTCCAGCTTTGGCTCATATTGAGAGCATCCCAACCACAGAAACATGTGCTTCCGGGTATGACGGACGCTGGCGCCGCGCTATATATAAAAGCTTTTTAAAGGAAAGAATAAAAAGAAATAAAAGAAGAGAGAGCTGAAATTCCCGTATTTACTGGGCGAAATCCTGAATATAAGGCGTTTTTTCTCTGGGATTAACGAGGTTTTATCTCAGGGGTTAGCGCGTTTTTATCTCTCGACGTCAGATTTTTATCGCGTTTTTATCTCCCGGCTTGAGTGTGAAATGAACGCTTTCCTGGCTGCTCCAACTGAATAAACCGCAATTTATCTCCCGGCTTCAGCCTATTTACCTTGGTTTTATCTCTTGGCTAGCTTGTCTAGCCTGTGGATAACCTAGAGAAAAATGATCAAAAAATGATCGATTCTAATTTAGGGGATTTTATCTCTTGGCTGTATTCGCGTTTAGTTCTGGTCTGAGGGGGGGCATGTTTGTCGGTACTCAACCCCTTCGTCTTACAGACTGCTGTACGAGCGAACCTCTCGCTAAAACGGTATTCCGAACCATTGCGTCTATAAGCCAGCGGAACACTACCGAATCACCCAAACTCCCTGAAAAATCCAGTCAAACCCTGACCCGCTCCAAACCGCAATCTGCCGATAAGGTCAGCCTCCACCTTCAGGAGGCACTGATCATGTCGGATAAGGCTCATGCACACAGCCTGCGCAAAGGACGGTTTTCCGGGCTCGGGCATGCCTACATGATCACGACCACTGTGCATGACCGGATACCGGTGTTCAGCGACTGGCGTGTGGGGCGCCTGCTGGTCGCTGAGCTGCGCCAGGCACAAGCCCTTGGGTTGGCCGATAGCCTGGCTTGGGTGGTGATGCCGGATCATCTGCACTGGTTGCTGGTGCTGCGTGAAGGCTCACTGGCTCAGGTGGTGCAGCGGGTCAAGTCGTGCAGTGCCATTGCGGTTAACAAGGCGCGTGGCAGCAATGGGCAACTGTGGCAGGTTGGTTTTCATGATTCTGGCGTGCGGTCTGAGGATGACCTGGTGCGTTTGGCTCGTTACATCGTCGCCAACCCCCTGCGGGCGGGGCTGGTTGAGCGGGTAGGGGATTATCCGCTGTGGGATGCGGTGTGGGTGTGATAGGGATCTGTAACGGGGTAGATCTGCTGTGTCTGAGCTGGCCTGTTCACGAGCGAGCTCGTTCCCACCGTATTTCAAGGCAGGATCGGGGTGATAGCTACCGGATTTCAGATCAGGATCAAAGGTGGGAACGACCTTGGTCGTGAAGGCTTTTGGTCAGGCGGTACATGGGCTGTGACTGGACTGGCCTGTTCACGAGCGAGCTCGTTCCCACCGTATTTCAAGGCAGGATCGGGGTGATAGCCGCCGGATTTCAGGTCAGCATTGGGGTGGGCATTACCGGATTTCAGATCAGGATTAAAGGTGGGAACGACCTTGGTCGTGAATGGGTTTTTGATCCCACTGTGTTTCAGGCCATGACTGGGATGGGTGTGAGTAATTGGTTGTTTTTCGGTCAGGTCGCACGACGTTTCGGCCTGTTTCTGGCGGTGATTGCAAGACGCCGCTCTTTCTCTTGAAGGACATTTCCGAGAAAATCCGGACCGCTTGTGCCTGTGAACTTCGGCTACTACCCTCTCGCCGTCGCTGTAAATCCAGCGGCCTGGTTTGGTAGACCTGATGTTAATCGGCGCAAGGCGTCTCCTTCTAAGAGGCGCTCTTTTACGGCCTGCCGTTTATGGCGGCCGTGCGCATGGCGTCTTCGGACGCACCGGGTGCCGATTACCGGTTCTACCAACTTGTGCACGGTCGCCGCCCGGCGTTTGGTAGCAATGGGTGACGACTCCATGTAACGAATCGGAGTTTTAACCATGAAAAAGATCGTCCCTGATCCACCCCCTGATTTCCCCCTCACTAATCTCGAATGCCGCGTGGCGCATGCTGTGGAGTTGTTGCGTTGTGCCACGGCCACGGCCTATGAGAGCGCGGATAACCTGCAAGGCCCGGCGCGTCATCTGGCCATGGCTTCGATGCACCTGATTACCCAGGCGCATCTGGTATTGGACCAGGTCCTGGACCAGTGGCCTGCAGCATGTCGCGACGTCGAGAAGGAGGGGCTGCCGGCCTGACAGCTTCAGGCCAACCTTGTGCCTCGTGGGCCCCGCCGTCTGAACAGGCGGCGGGGTTTGGTCGGGTTACTCGATCGGCTGGCCGACCAGAGTAATGGCGACGCCCGGCGAGCCAATGGAGTTGGCATCTGCTGTTTGGGCATAGCCACCCAAGGCATCGGCTTTGGCGAAGGTGTATCGGGGTTCAGCGGTCGAAGTCTGGTCCCAGACCGCCGAGTAACCTTCCTTGGAGCCGCCGAAGGCCACACCGGCATGGCTGGAAGCCTTGACCGTGCCGCTGCTGATCGCAGACGTGGCAATGCTCGTTCCGTCAGCATCGAATGCCGCCGTGCCGTAGTTGAACGCCGTCGCTACGTTGCCGTTCTGGTCGTAGATCACCACGCCGTCTGCCTTGCCCAGGCCAGGGCCATCCACGCTGATGACATTGCTGCTGCCCGTCAGCCCCCAGGCCGTCAGGAATGCATCGAACCCCGCGTCCTTGACCGAGGCGATCACCAGGGTCTGGCCCGCTTCGATCTGCAGGTCGCTGCCCAGCGAAACCGCCTTGGCGAAGGTCTTGTCACCCGAGTCGGTGAATTTCCAGTTGGACAGGTCGATCGTGCTGGAGCCGTAGTTGTACAGCTCGATGAAATCACCGCCCGTGGCATTGGAGTTCACTTCGCTGATCAGCAGGTTGTAGTGCGGCACCTCGCCGGTCGTGAAGCTGATGCTCTGCGCGGCCAGCGCATTGTTGTAGTGGTCGAGCACCGCACCGCTCTGCAGCTCGACGCTGTACTGGGTGTTGGCGGTCAGTTTGGCGGTCGGGGTGATGACCAGTTTGTTGAAATCAGTAGTGACGGTCGCGTCCAGAGGGCTGCCGTTGCCGTTCTTGAGCACGATGCTGCTGCTGCCCAGCGCGATGCCTTCATCAAAGATCAGGGTGATGCTGGAGGTTTTTGCCGACACCTCGTTGCTGGCGTTTTCTGGTGTGCTTTTGACCAGGGTCGGGGCGCTGATGTCGGTGAGCGGTTGGCCCAGGGTCACCAGGTTGCCTTTGAATTGCTGGTCGGCCGGGTCGAGGTCTTTGGATACCTCTTTCTGGCCGTCCCACACGGTGTCGCCGTTGTCTTGCAGCAGCAGTACCTGAGTACCGGCCTTGATGCTGGCCGGCGAGGCGATGGACTCGAAGCTGCCGCCGGTGGCCTTGAGCAGGGCATCGAGGTTGTTGTCCAGTTGCACCGGTTGATGAGTGCTGTCGCCATCCCAGGTGAACAGCCGGAAATCGTGGGTCACCTCGGCACTGGCGGTGCCCGAGGGCCCGGCGATGATCAGGTAGCCGCTGCCATCGGCCGCTTTGTCGATCGAACGAATGCCACGCCCGCCCAGGTTCAGTTCGATGGCGGTAAAGGTCGGGGTCACGCTGTTATCGGCCAGAACCTGCTGGTAATTGTTCACGGCGATGATCAGCGCTTTGTCGCGCAGGCCGGTGTCCATCTGCGGCGCCCGGAAACCCAGCCACAGGGCGCTGTTGTCCTGGGAGGTGGTCATGCCTTCAATGGAAAAGCCGTTGGTGTTCTCCGGCGCGATACCGGCGCCTGCCGAGTTGGCGAAGCCGTAGTAGCCCGCAGGCTGGCCATTGGTGCCGGCGGCATCCCAGGCGCTCAAGGCGGCCACCAGACCGGTGTATTTATCGCTGGTCACGGTGAAGCTCGGCTTGCCGTCGACGCTGGTGATTTTCAGGCTGGTCAGTACTTCCCGGCCCGCGGCTTCTTCGCCTCGTTTGTTGTTGCTGTGCGAGCCGGTCAGGTACAGGGTGTCGCCAACCAGGGTCATGGCTTCGAAGTCCATCTCTCCCGAGAGTCCCAGCGCTGAGCCGTAGTCGAATTCGCTGACTGCCACGCCGCCGCTCTTTTCGTAGACCCGCACGACGTTGGCTTCGTCATCGCCGACGATGATGTAGTTGCCCCAACTGATGACCCCGGACGCATCGGACGAACCAAAGGTGCTGTCGGCCATGGGCTTGAAGGTCAATTCGGTCGGCTGTGGCGTTGTGGGGGTGGTCGGCGTGGTTGGCGTCGGGGTGACCGGGTCGCCATTGCTGATCAGGTTGCCGGCCAGGTTATTGATCAGTTCAACCGTGCTTAACGAACCTTTGGATTGCAGGGCGTTGGTGAGTTCAGTGGTGGTCGGTGAGCGGCCGAATACGCCTTGATAGGCCAATACGACTTGGGCTTTGTCGCCAGTGACGCTTTGCCCTTCAGGCGAGGCCGTGAAGGATGCCAGCAGGTTGAGCGGGCTGCTGCCGTTGGCCATTTGTTCGACCCAGTAAGCCAGGCCGCCAGCATCTGGCGCGCGGCCCAGGGTGTTCTGGTACAGGGCGGTAATGAACTGCGTGGGCGACCCGGCTGACACCGTGGCGAATTCGCTGGACTGGGTAAATGCCTGGGTGACGTCAGCCAGCGACATGCCACTTTGCACCTGTGCGACCCAGTACTGCAGGCCGCCGGTGTCCGGGGTGCGGCCAAAAGCGGCCTGATACAGGGCGATGATTGGCTGTACCGTGCTGACGGCTTCAGTTGAGGTGGTGAAGCTGCTCACCACGTCTGAAAGCTTCAAGCCTGCTTCCACCTGTGCAACCCAATAGGCGAGCCCGCCGGCATCGGGTTCACGGCCAAGAATGTTCTTGTAATAGGAAGTGATCGATTCGGAGGTGGTGGCCATGGGGTCTGCACTCGGTATCAAAATGGATACGCGACCCTAGCAAGCCATTTTGACGAAACGGTTTCAGGGGACAGACACCTTGAAAAAACACTTGATAGTGCTCGAACTCAGCAAAATCCGCTGCTTTGTCAATTTGCCACAGACTGCCTCTGCCGATATGGTGTCGACTTTTTAAAATAAGTAACCGGTTCTTGCGGTGTTCACTGCAGGGCGCAAGGGGACCTGTTCTCCAAGACGTGTCCGGTTCACCCCATCAGGCATTTGCGTTATTCATGACCCCTCCAGCCCAGCGTCAGGTCCATTACCCTTACATTGATGGCCTGCGCGCCATTGCTGTCATCGCGGTGATTCTCTACCACCTTAAGGACAGCTATCTGCCCGGTGGCTTTGCCGGGGTCGACGTGTTTTTCGTGATTTCGGGGTTTGTCGTTTCCAGCTCGATGGCGAACTTCCAGGGCCGCCACTTTTTCACCTTCGTCACCACCTTTTATGCCCGGCGGATGCGCCGGATTCTGCCGGCGCTGCTGTTTTGTGTGCTGGTCACCGGACTGGTGTCAGCGCTGTTCATTCCTGCGTCGTGGCTCAGTGACAGCAACGAAAAGACCGGCTTGTTCGCGCTATTCGGGCTGAGCAATTTCATTCTGGCCGACACCGGCAACGCTTACTTCTCGCCCAAGACTGACTTCAACCCGTTCACCCATACCTGGTCGCTGGGGGTCGAGGAGCAGTTCTACTTTGTGTTCCCGATCCTGTTCTTTGTCTGGGTGGCGTTTGCCCGACTGCGCTGGCTCTCGGTCGGGCTGTTCGTCGCCGGGCTGGTGGCTTCGCTGGTATGGGCCTGGGGGTTTGCCGCCGGGCGTGAGACGCAGATGTTTTACATGCTCGCGCCGCGCTTCTGGGAGCTGGCCGCCGGGGTGTTGTGTTACCAGGCCATGGCCTACAGCGGGCGGGTGAACAGCCCGCGCCCGGCCACTGCATTGTCCAGTGCCGGGGTGCTGCTGGGGCTGGGGTTGATCGGCTATGCGCTGTGGGTGTCGCAACCGGCGCAATTTCCATTTCCTGGGGCGCTACCGGCTGTGGCCGGGCT
The DNA here is from genome assembly GCF_024584215.1 of Pseudomonas sp. LJDD11. Classification (NCBI taxonomy): domain Bacteria; kingdom Pseudomonadati; phylum Pseudomonadota; class Gammaproteobacteria; order Pseudomonadales; family Pseudomonadaceae; genus Pseudomonas; species Pseudomonas sp. LJDD11. The sequence continues at coordinate 71,762 of NZ_JANJFL010000017.1, read as the reverse complement.
GTTGTGCGTACTGGTTTTCGGTCATGGTCGCCAGGGCGATCTGCTCACCGGTGCGCTCAGCCATTGGCTGCCGGTAGCCATCGGCAAGGTCTCCTATTCCCTTTACCTGTGGCACTGGCCGGTGTTTGTGCTGATGCGCTGGACGGTCGGTCTGGAGTCGTTGCCCTCGCAGTTGGCGGCGGTGTTGTTGAGCACGGTGCTGGCGGTGTTCTCCTACCGGATTATTGAAGTACCGCTGCGCCGTCGGCCGCTGCTCGACAGGTCACCCAATCTGGCGGTCATCAGTTTGGGCTTGCTGGCGCTGGCGGGTGCCTGGGGTGGGTACAAGTGGACGGTAAAGTCGCAACCGCAACTGACCCTGAACACCGTGTCGCAGCACCCGCTCGACTGGTATCCCTACAGCCGCCCGCACAGTGATGCAGCCCCGGGCTGTGTGGCTCAGGCCAGCGATAGCCTGGTGGCCGGCAATCGGGTGCTGAGCTACAGCCGCGGCGGTTGCGACCGGCCGGTGCAGTGGCCTTTCACGCTTTATGTGGTCGGTGATTCACATGCAATGGCCTACATTCCGATGCTCAGCAAGCTGGTGATGGACACCGGTGTGCAGGTGCGGCTGTATAACAATGGTGGTTGCCCGTTCATGAGCTTCCAGGCCATTCGTGAGAGCGAAGCATGCCGCGCCAACAGCCTGGCGGCGTTGCAGGACATCACCGGCAAGGTGCAGGCGGGCGATGTGTTATTCATGCCTTCACTGCGGTTGTCGCGATTTTCTGATCAATTCGAGCACTTTGCCCGCAGCAAGACCATGGCCGAGATGTTCGGCGAGCAGGCTGTCAGCGGCCGCCAGCGGCTCGAAGCCGAAGCCCCGCAATGGTTGGCCCCGTTGGCTGAAAAGGGAGTAAGGCTGGTGTTTGAGGCGCCCAAACCGATCTTTGAGATTCCACCGTTCCGCTGTGCCAACTGGTTTGATCACAACAACCCGATCTGCAGTTATGGGCGCAGTGTCAAAAGGGACGAGATGCAGACCTATCGCCAGCCGGTCACCGAGATACTCGGGCGGCTGGTCGGGCAGATGCCGGCGGTGAGTGTCTGGGACCCGCTGCCAGTGCTGTGCCCGGAGTCCGATTGCCAGGTCGAACGTGATGGCCGCCCGTTGTTCTACGACGCCGACCACGTCAGCGGCCACGGCAATATGCTATTGGCTCCGGATTTTGAGCAGTTCATCAACCGCCTGTAGGCGCGAGCTTGGTTGCGAAGGTTATGGGTCGGGCAATGCATGTGTTGTGTCTGGCCTGGCCCTTTCACGAGCTAGCTCGTTCCCACCGTATTTCAGATCAGAATTGAGGTGGGAACGACCTTGGTCGTGAAGGCTATGGGGCGGGCAATGCATGTGTTGTGTCTGGCCTGGCCCTTTCACGAGCTAGCTCGTTCCCACCGTATTTCAGATCAGAATTGAGGTGGGAACGACCTTGGTCGTGAAGGCTATGGGGCGGGCGCTGCATGTGTTGTGTCTGGTCTGGCCTCTTCACGAGCTAGCTCGTTCCCACCGTATTTCAGATCAGAATTGAGGTGGGAACGACCTTGGTCGTGAAGTCTTTCAGACTTGTGCGCGCCAGTAGTCCAGCAGTTCTTGCAGGGTTTGCTGCAGCGGGATCTGCGGTTGCCAGCCGGTGCTCTGGGTCAGGGCGGTGCTGTTGCCGACGGCCATCGGGATGTCCGATGGACGCAAGCGTTCAGGATCCTGGGCAACCTGAATGTCGGCTTTGCTCAGTGCCAGCAATTGCTCTAGCACCTGGCTGATCTTCAGCGAACGACCGCTGGCGATGTTGATGCGCCGCGGGTAGTCCTTGTCGCTGTCGGCCAGCTTGAGCAACTCGATGTAGGCGCTGCACACGTCCTGTACATCCAGAAAATCCCGCGCCGCTTCCAGGTTACCGACCTTGAGTACCGGCTCTTGCTGGCCGGCTTCGATCAAGGCGATCTGCCGGGCAAAGGAGGCGGTGACGAAGTCTGGACTCTGCTGGGCGCCGATGTGGTTGAACGGTCGGGCAATCACGCCTTTGATGCCTTGGCGGAAGTACTCGGCAAAGGCACTTTCCGCCGCCACCTTGCTGGCCGCGTACGGGTTCAGTGGCTGGCACAGGGTGTGTTCGTCCACGGCCTGGCCAGACTTGAAGGCTGCGCCGTACACCTCAGACGAGCTGGAAAACAGCACGAAGGCTTGCGGCGCATGCAGGCGGATGGCTTCAAGCAGATGCATGCTGCCCATCACGTTAGTCTGCCAGGTGCCCAGTGGGTCCTTGAAGCTGGTCGGCACATGGGACACCGCGGCCAGGTGCACCACATGGCTGGGCCGGGCCTGTGCCACGGCTTGAGCCAATGCCTGTGCATCGCGAATGTCGCAGCCCAGGTGCTCATCGGCGCCATGGCCAGGCTGTGGTTCGCTACTGCTCAGGGCTATCACGTGGTAGCCGGCATCACGCAGGCGTTGGGTGAGGATCTTGCCAACGAAACCGTTAGCGCCCGTCAGTAGCAAGCGTGGCATCAAGTGTCACTCCTTGAGCAGAGGGTAGGCAGTCAAGCTGGGCCAGCCATTGTTGCAGCTCTGTTTTCAGCGCGTCGTGCTCGTAACGCTGCAGGTTGCGATGGCCGGCGGCGATGATTTTTTCGCGCAGTCCCGGCTCGGTATTGAGCAGGTTACTGGCCGAGGCGAATACCAGAGGGTCGTCGCTGTCGAGCAGCAGGCCGCCTTCACCGAGGGTGGCCGGGATATTGGAGCGCGCCTGTGTGACCACTGGAAGCGAGGCATAGTTCGCTTCGAGCAACGGCATGCAGAAGCCTTCATGGGCACTGGCACACCAGTACTGATGGGCGTTGTGGTACATCCAGTGCAGTTCGGCATCGGAGCATTTACCGGCCAGGATGACTTCGTCCTTCAGGCCCAGGTCATCAATGTAGAACTGCAAGGCGGTGGCGTAATCGGCGCTGGTGGTGCCGCCGACCAGCATCAGCCGTTGTGGTGGCTGCTCGATGCCGCTTTGCGCCTGCAGCTTGCGTAGGTGGTAGTAGGCCTCGATCAGCAGGTACTGGCGCTTGTTCTCGGCCAGACGACCGATCGCCAGATAGAAGATCGTGCCTTCAGGCAGGTCGGCCATGAACGCCGGCTGTTGCTGTTCGCCTTCCAGGCGGCGGGTGTCGACCAGCAATGGCAGCGTTTTGGTATTGGTGTAGCCCTTTTCGATCAACTCGCGCTCGTTGAGCGGCGAGTCGGCCAGCGCGTAAGGGAAGAACTCGCGCCACTCTTCAAGCTGGCGCAGCCCCAGCAGGGCGTACTGTTGCAGCCAGCTGTCTGGCGGAAAGAATTCCGGTGGCGTGATGTTGTGGTACACCAGCGCTTTTGGGCAGTCCTGTTCGTACAGCCACTGGGCGTAGTCGTGGCCCATCGAGTGGTGGTACAGCAGCAACGAACAGCCTTCGGACTTGAAGGTTGTCGCCGGCAGCGCCTTGCCGGTCATCGACTCGGGGATGTAATGGCAGTAAATGTCCGAGTCATAGCCCAGTTCGCGCAGCAGGCTCTGGGTGAACAGCAACCCGTTGGTTACGCCGTCGCCGGCCGCCACGCTGGGCGTGAGCTGGTCGATGCGCAGCCGGGTCATACCGCCCCCTTGATGGCAACCACGGAGTAGTCCTGCGGGCCGTAGAACAGGGCGTTGCAGCGCCGAGCCGTTTCGCTGTCTTCGTGGATGTGATGCTCTTCAGGGATCGGTTGCAGGCGATGGATCTGCACCTGGTCAAAGCCTTTGTACTGCACCAGAAATTCGGTGAATGCCGGTGGCAGGGGCGACAGGTGAGTCGGGTCCATCCAGAAGTAATGCGCGGCGGTGGCGAGGTTTTCCGGGTTCGGGGTCTCGAAAATGATCATGCCGCCTGGCGCCAGGACACGCAGACACTCATCGAGCAGGACGTTGAACTGCTCGAAGGTCAGGTGTTCGATGACGTGGAAGGCGCTGACCGCGGCCACGCTGTTTTCCGGCTGGTTGGCCAGCCACACCAGAGCGTCTTGCTGGTAAGCGGTCAGGCCTTGATCCTGGCAGGTCTGGACGTTCATCGAGTTGAGGTCGATGCCAATCCGCGCGCAGTGCTCAGGCAGTTGCTGCAGCCATTCACCACGGCCGCAACCGATGTCGACCAGCGGCAGGCCGGCCTTGAGCGGCTCGATACTGTCAATGATCGGCAGGTAATAGGACTGGCGCTCACGAATGGTCTCGGCATCGCCACGGAAGCGATTTTCAAAGGCCAGGTAGAAGCTGTCCGGGATGCCGCTCTGATGTTGCGCCGGCGCGTCATTGGCGGCGGGCTGGGCAGGGGCCTGGCCCGCAGGCACGGTGGCCACCGGTGGACGTGGCTGGCGCTCGACCTGGTGCAGGCGGGCGCGCAATTCTTGCTGGACGCTTTTGGACTGTTGCAACTCATCCTTGAGCTGGGTGATCAGCTCGTTCTGCAGTTGCAGGGTCTGGCTTTGCTGCTGCAGGGCCAGGAAGTGCTCATCGAGCGTTTTTTGCTGTTCTTTGAGGTACTTGTCTTGCTCTTGCTGGGCCACCATCCGCTCATGGAGCTGCTGGTGATAGACCGTGCTCTGGTGCCGGCTCTGGCGGGCCAGCAGGTCCAGGCGCGCCACGTAGTAGCGGTTGCGCTGTTCGGTTTGCAGCAGGCCGTAGGCGGTAAGAATCAGCTTGCCCAGTACCGGAATGCGGCGCAGGCGGTTTTTCAGGCGGGCGCGGCGCAGGCCGTGGACCTCGGCGTTATGGGCCACGCCTTCGGGGCTGTCACGCAGCTCGGCCAGGACTTCGAACTTGTCCCAGCCCGAGCGCAGCTTGTGCAGCGAGTGTTGCAGCTCGGCGGCTTCGGCCTTGCGGCCCAGCAGGGTCGGGTAGGCGGCGCGCACCAGAGCTTCATCTTCGAGCTGGACCAGTTGGCCCCAGCCATAGGGGCGGTCAGCCATTCCGGCAGGGGACGGATCAAAGGCCGGCAGCGCCTTGGTGTCCTTGTTGAGCTTGTAACGCTCGACCTCGTCCTCGATGCGGCGGTTGAGTTCCTGGAAGTCGAGGTCGGGGTTATTGGGTATTAGCATTACTTAGCGTTCCGTGAAATGTATCGGTTGAGGCCGGCTGTTCTTCCAGCGTTGCTGCCAGGTCACAAATGCCGCCAAAGAAGGTCCCGGTGATGCCCGCTACTTCAAAAACGACGGCGTTGTCGTGCCAGTGGTAGCAATTGACCGTGTGGTCGGCCCCGTCATGCAGTGCCAGGGTAATGGTGTACTTGCCCGGCGCCAGGCGCATCGGGAAGCTGTAACGCAAGGTCTTGCGTTCACCGGCGCGCATGGCGATGGGGTGGTTCAGATAGTGGCTGTTGGTGCCGAACACATCCTGACCGAAGCGATCGCGGACCATCAGCCCCAAGGCTACGTCCGGCAGATCCTCAGTGGCCGCGATTGTCACGTCCAGCGTGCCGGTGTCGCCACTGGCCAGAATGGTGCCTTGCGAGTGCAGGCCCTTGAACACCACGTTTTCCATGGTGGCCTGACGTGTGCCGTAGCCGTTGCGCTCTACCTCAAGACGCTCTTTGTAATCGTCGTCGTCGGCACCGAGCAACTGGTTATAGACGTTGACCGCATCTTCCGGGTTGCCATCAGCGACCACCTTGCCTTCGCTGAGCACGATGGCGCGATCGCAGATCATCTTCACCGCGTTGAGGTCATGGGAAACAAAGATGATCGAGCCGCCGTTGGCCCGGAATTCCTTGATACGGCGCATGCACTTCTGCTGGAAGTGACCGTCGCCCACCGACAGGGCTTCGTCGATCAGGAAGGTTTCCGGGTCGGCGTGAATGGCGATAGAGAACGCCAGACGCATGTTCATGCCCGAGGAGTAGGTGCGGATCGGCTCATGGATGAACTGGCCCAGTTCGGAGAACTCGACGATGGCCTGGCGGCGTTCTTCGATCTGCTCGCGGGTCATGCCCAGCAACAGGCCGTTACCGACAATGTTCTGCATACCGCTGAGGTTGGGGTCGAAACCGGTACCCAGCTCCAGCAGGCCGGTGACCCGGCCGCTGAGGCGGATCTGACCGGCGTCGGGCAGCAATACGCCGTTGAGCATTTTCAGCAGGGTCGATTTACCGGCGCCGTTGCGCCCCAGAATGCCCAAGGTCTCACCTTTGGCCACCGTGAACGAAATACCGTCCAGCGCCCTGTGGGTACGGTGGAAACTGCGGCGCAGGACGATTTCCTTCAGTCTGTGCCAGGGTCTGTTATAGAGCTTGAACTCCTTGCAGACGTTTTCCACTTCAAGCATGCATGCAACTCTTTAATTAGGGGATTCATTCCTGGTTGACCGGATTGCCAGTACAACGCATGGGGAGATTGGATCAGGGGCGCGCAGACTAACCCAAACGGGTGGCGGCTTCATTAGGCCATGATCGTGTTTTTGCAATCGCGACAGTGTAACAGGACAAGGTGCTGTTCCGGCCGCTGCTGATCGTGAGCGTTAAAGCAAAACCGGGGGGTAAGACCACAGTCTTGCCCCCCGGTTTCATAAGCCCCTATCCGTTATCAAGTTGGCCCCCACCTCAATCCTGCCTTGAAATACGGTGGGAACGAGCTAGCTCGTGAAGAGGCCAAGCCAGGCAAAACATACTGTCTGGCCTACAACGGTTCGATACTCAGACGGTTCAGGCCGATCCCCAGCAGGCGGGTGTCTTCGGCAATACCCAGTTGTTTCGGCGAACGGGCTTCAGGCACTTCGATGGTCAGGGTATGCGAGCCGGAAGGGTTGTCGATTTCAAACACCTTGTGCTCATCAATGGCGCCGACTTCAAAGGGGATTCGTTGCTCGCCTACCTGCAGCACAAACGACTTGCCGACGTTGGGGCCGAAGGCATGGGCAATCAGGTCCAGTTTGAAACGTGCCGGCAATGGCCGCATGAACTCCAGGGTGACCTCATCGGCTGCGGACCAAGTGCCCCAGGACTCTGCTGTCGACAGCCCTTGAGTGCTGCTGATGATGCCCGCCCAACTGCCGGCTGAGAAATTCAGGGCAATTGGCCCGCCCACGCGCGCCAGGGTAAAGCCCGACATCGGGAGCTTGACCGAGTGCTTGCCAATAATAGGATTGGCGCCGACCACCAGTACCCAGTCCTTGTCTGGTGGCATGGACTGCATGTCGAAGGCTGCCCCCGGTTCGATGCCCCGCACCCAGGTGCGTGGGTGATCCATATAGAACATCGAGCGAAAGGCCGCCCCCAGATCTGCATTGACGATCAGCAACCGGCCACGTTCTTCGGCACTCAGGTATTGGCGGGTGAACTCGCCAGCGCGGTCAGCGGCGTCCGGCAGCAGTGCCTGACGCTGGATCAGGGTGGCGTTGACCGAGGTGATGACCACGGCCAATGGCATGAATGCATAAAGAAAAACGCGCCCGGCAGCCTGAACCGAGTACACCCACAGGGCGATGCACAGCACTGACAGGACGCCCAGTACATGGAACGCGCCTTTCTTTTCCGTGAAGCCGCGCAGCTCCGGGCTGTCGGTGTAATACGGCGTGTAGGGCAGCATATGGGTATAGAGCGCATACAACGCCGGCAGGCCGACAATCAGGGCCAGCAGGGCACGCCATTTGCGCGGGATTTGCACCGGGAAATGCGCTTGCGCAAGCACCAGGATCAGCAGCAAGGCAAAGGCGAAGTCGTAATAGCGCATATGCAGCCGGGATACGCTTTCAAAAGGTCCGGACCCCGAAACCGACGCGCTGAACAGCGCCACCACGGCGATCAGGTTGCCCAGCACCAGCGTGGTGAACAGGGCAATGTTGCGGTGATCGCCGGCCGGGACCTTGTTCAACAGCGCCTTGACGACTACGCCTACGGTGATGGCCATGGGCAGGCCAAGCATCAGACACATGGCCAGCAGGTGCCCCTGGACACTGCTCAGCGCGCGCAGCAGCAGATCGATGTGCGAGCGGCCCGGGGTGGTCGTGGAGTCGACGATTTCACCGTAGGAGGTGCCAAACAGAGTCAGGCCGGCGCTGCCGGCCAGCAGATAGCTGATCAGAAATTTGGCCAGCGCAGCAGTGACGGCAAAGGCCGCCAGGTTGCGCAAGGCCAGGCGCAGCCCGTGCTGCGGGGCGGTGATGCTCAAATAACCGATGTACACCAGCATCGCAGGGGCAAACAGCAGCGAGTGTGGCTTGATCAGCGCCGTGCAGCCGAACACCAGGCCGACCAGCAGCCAGTCGCCCATGGCCTCAAGACGGGCCCGCAGGACAACCCACACCAGCAGCCAGAAACCGAAGAAGTACAGCGCCTCCGGCATGTAGTGGGCGGTATAGAGATTGATGGGTCCCAGCAGTGTCAGGCCCGTGACCCAGGCGGCTGGCAGTGGGTTGGCGATCTTTCGGGCAACCAGATAGATGAACGGCGCCGCCCCGACAAAGAACAGCGCGTTGAAGATCCGTGCGCAACTCAGGAAGTCGACACCGCAGTGGCTGGTAAAGCGATAAATCGCCAGGTACAGATAGCCTGGAATCTTCGAGTCGGAGAAGGGAATCAGGCGTGAATACAGCGAGTAGGTGTACTCATCGCCAAAGATGCGCGGATAAAGACCGCTGTTCTTGAGCAGCAGAAAAATGAAGAGCGCGACAGCCAGAAATACCAGCGTGCCGATCAGCCGTGGACTTCCTTGTTGTTTGATATGCATCTGTACCTCGGACGTTATGTCTGTCCAATGCTGTTTGGTTAGCAGTAGGAGCGGGCTTGCTCGCGGCCACGGGAGCTTTGTCGGGCACTCAAGGCCGGTGCGGTCTACTGAAACACCGATACCCAGACACCGACGGCGATGATCAAAGCGCCGGCGAAGGTGTTCCAGTTCAGGCTTTCACCCAAAAAGAAATGCGCCAGGATCGGTACGATGAAAAAAGCCATGGCCATGAACGGGTAGGCCAGGTTCAAGGGCGTGTGCTTGAGCGCCATCAGCCATAGCACCGTGGCCCCGGCATACACCACCAGGGCGATGATCAATTTGATATTGAACGCCGCATCCCACAGCCCGGCCAGCGTGAACTCCAGGGTCGTGGAGGCCTGTTTGAACAGGATCTGCCCGGTCGACAGGGCGATGACAGTCAGGGAAATAAACAGGATCTGGGACAGCGACATTCAAATGTCCTTCGCGGGCGCACGTGAGTATTTCGGGTGGATGGGGCGTTGTGGCACGGACGAAATGTCGTAGGCCAGAAATGCCAGAACCAGCTGGATACCGATGATGATCGGCATGGCCGAGAGCATGACCGTGCCCACCGGCGTCACGGTGCCTGAGCCCCACGAAGCGATCCAGTGATAACCGCCGAACAGGGTGCCGAACAGGACCATCAGCACGCCCATAGGCATCTCGATCGAGGCCAGCGACATGTCGCGCAGGTAGTAGTTGTAAAAGATGCGTTTGACGAAGTTGCGCGAGTGCTTGGCCAGGAACTCGCCGACGATCTTCGAGATCTTCAGGTTGCTTTCTTCATCCCCGTACTTGGCGTCCATGGGAATGTCTTCGACCACCGCGCGCAGGGTATTGAGCCGGAACAGCATGTCGGTCTCAAAGAAATAGCGGCGGCTGATCTTGCGAAACGGCAAGTGCCGGGCCACGTCACGATGAATGGCCGTATAGCCATTGGTGGGGTCGAACAGCCCCCAGTAACCGGACGAGATCTTGGTCATGAATGACAGCACAGCATTGCCGAACAGCCGGATCTTGGGCATGGCGCTGATTTCTTCAAGGTCGTAGAAACGGTTGCCCTTGGTGTAATCGGCCTCACCGTCAATGATCGGCTTGACGAAGTTGCCGATCAGGCTGGGGTCCATCTGCCCGTCGCCGTCGATCTTGACGATGATGTCCATGCCGGCGTCGATGGCCGCCTGGTAGCCGGTCATCACGGCGCCGCCAACACCCTGGTTTTGCTCATGGCGAACAACCGTGACGCGTTCGTCCTGGACATTGGCCGTCACGAAATCACCGCTATGGTCCGGGCAGCAGTCATCGACGACGAAGATGGCCGTCACCTCCGGGCCTATGCTGCTGATGACTCCCAGGATCTGGTTGCGGACCTTATAGCTGGGAATGACGACTGCAATTTTCTGGCCTCGGTACATCGTGACTTCCTGTAAACGTCCCTGGGCATGAGAGGGGAGGGATCGGTTGGTTTCAACCGCAAGTGTGCACGCAGCACGCCGGGTCGGTCGCAGCAAAACAGGCGCAAATAGATTGCGTAGCATTTTGATACGAGTAATCAGGGCGGCGATGCTATCAGAAAGCGCCAAGCCGTTTGCGGATTTTCGGCACGGCATGCAAGGCCGCCAGCCTTGCGCTGACGGCCTCGTCCACGGCCGTGATCAACCGGCTTTCTTTTGCGAGATGCTGTAGAAAATGTCGCCCGGCAGCCGGTTCAGGATCGGCAACGACAACGCCACGCAGGTATAGATGAAGGCTCTGCTGAAGCGGCCCAGATCGCCGGTGTAGGAGATGCGCGCGTGCAGCCCGTCCAGGCTCAGGGTTGGCAGCTTGCCGTCCGTCATGGTCACGAAGTCATGGCGGGTAATCAACTGCTCCAGATTACGGCGGTTGAAGTAATGCACATGTGGGGACGGCAAGCCTTTTTGCCAGAGCCGTTCGAAGGGGTTGCGCAGCGACAGGCGCGCCAGCAGTTTCGACAGCCGGTAAAACACCCCGTCGCTGCTGGGCAGGTTGAGTACCAGCAAGCCGCCATCGTTCAAATGCCGGTGACATTGCTCGATGACCTGCGTGATGTCGGGAATGTGTTCAATGACATCGTTGAACACGATGACATCGAAGCGCTCGTGCGCGTCGAGAGCTTGCGGAAAATACCCCTGGCGCACTGGCAGGCCCTTGTGGCTGACAGCCTCGACCACGGCCTTGTCTGGCTCGATGCCCACAACCTCGAAGCTTTGCTGGGCCAGTTCCAGGAACCAGCCATGGGCACAGCCGACTTCCAGCAAACGACCGCTGGATCGTTCTGATTTGATGCGCTCAAGCAACGTGGTGAAGTTACTGACCCGCAAAGCGCGAAGCCCGTCCTCCCGGGCTTGCTCATCGATCATCTCGTGGGCCGGGTCAGAATTGATGACCGGCTCCAGGGCGGCGCTTTCATAGCGGCAGGCAGGGCACTTGAGGTGCCAATCCTGAAGACCGGGCACCAGGCCAGCGTGACAAACGGGGCATTCCTTATTATTTGCAGTCATCCAGTGGTCCTTATCGACTGGCTGCGCGAGCCTTGGCAACAAGACCGCGCATCCTGAATACATCAGGGCATTAACCGTAGTCGACAAACACCGTTTCCACAAACCGCCCGCCCGATGGCCTTCACTACCAAAACGAATCGCTGCCAGTACCCGCTCCCGCATTAATTGATCAGCATCAGGCCTTTTGTAAGCTTCCCCAAAAAAGCTGCCATTCTTAACGCCGTCAAAAAAATGAAAAATTGAACCTCTATTCATAACTCCATGAAAAACATGGAAAATTTAATATACGAAACAAATTGTTTCAGCGCATTGTGGCTTTTTCGTTAAAAGCTTATGTTCTTTTAGTCTTTCACTTGCTTTTTATATTTCAGGAAAGCAGGTATAAATTTCCTACAGATTTACGCCAGCGTTATCAGCAAGATGCGTCATGCGCGGACCTTCAGGCCGCCGAGGCGCAGCGGCTAAGCCGCACAACTGTCATAAAGTTGCAGTAACACATTTCGTGTCTTTATCGAGCCGTACCCACAAGGAGTTGTACGTATATGAGCACCCAATCTGATCTGGCTGAGCTGTACACCACGTTCTTTGACCGCGCACCTGACGCGGGTGGTCTGGCTTACTGGGTTGCACAAATCGATGGCGGGCAAATCACCCTGGCGCAAGTTGCTGAAAACTGGCTGACTCAACAGCCTGAAGGCCAGAGCAACTTCCCATCTACCCTGACCGATGCTCAATTCATCGAGGCGGTCTACAACAACCTGTTGGGCCGTACCGCCGATGCCGGCGGCGCCCAATACTGGCTCCAGCAACTGCAAAGCGGCGCGGTACCGCGTGACTCGTTCGCCCTGAGCCTGATCAACGGCGCCAAGGCCAACACCTCTACTCAAGGCCTGCAAGACGCCGCCCTGATCAACAACAAGGCCACCATCGGTGTGGCATTCGCCGCCAAGGGTCTGAACGACCTGAGCCTGGCCAATGCCATCGTGCAATCGGTGACCGCCGATGCCAACACCCTGAGCGCCACCCAGGCCATCCTGGGTCTGATCCCGGCAACCACCGCCGGCCAGACCACCGCGATCCTGACCGCGGCCAACCAGCTGCTGACCAAACTGACCGCGCTGATCACTGCCGCGCCAGGTGAAGTGGCTGACGCCAACACCTATCTCAACGCTCTGCTGTCCGGCGCCACCAGCAACACCAACCTGGTGACCTTGTTCACCAACGCCAACACCCTGCTGACCTCGGCTGCGACTGATTCGGCTGCACTGGATAATCCGGCGACTAAAGGGGCTGCTGATGTTGTGGTCGCGACTCCAACGTCGGGTGGTGGTGGTTCGACGCCTACTACGTTTACCGCCACCGTTGATGTCAATGGTGAGCTGAGCTTTGGCGGTACTGCGACTGGCGATATTAGCGTCGCGATTAACGGCGCTGATGTTACATTCACGCGTGGCGGGGTTGATGCAACTTCTGTCACCTTTGGATCGATTACTTCGATTTCCGGTAATGCGCCTATTGTTCTGAATTTCGCAGAGTACGGTGCCTTCAGCTCGAAGCTCTCTGCGACTACCAACATCACGGTCAATGACAACGGCCTGACCGCTGCTAATATTGCGACTCTGGGTGCCGATACGAATGTTGCCTTCATTCGTGCAGCGACTCAGGTACTGGATAAAACCCAATACGCCGCAGCTTCGGACAAGCTCGATGCCGCTGACAGCATTACCGTCAATGACAACACGCTGACTGCTGCTGATATTGCGACTCTGGGCGCTGATGGGAATGTCGACAGCATTCGTGCAGCGACTCAGATACTGGATAAAACCCAATACGCCGCTGCTTCGGCAAAACTGAACTCGGCCGATAGCATTACCGTGGTTGACAACTCCCTGACCGCAGCAGAAGTTGCTGTATTGGGTGCTGATGCCAAGGTTGACGATATTGGCGTATCCCCCCTGACTCTGAACGCTACGCAATTCACGGCTGCCGGTGCCAAGCTGCGCTCGGTGGATACGATCACTATCTCTGATACCGGTACCGCCATTACGAGCGCCATCACTTTCATCACGGCTGAAGCAAGCGTGGTTGACGTGATCAAGGCGAGCGACAGTACGCCTATCACACTCAGTATTGATCAGTTGACGACTATCACCGCAGCCAAGTTCGATGCTGCTGATACCGTTGTAGTTTCTGATCTTTCGGCCAATATTCAGGCCAACCTGACGGCGCTGTTGGCTGAAGGCAACGTCGATACCATCGATTCTAGCGACAACCTTGTGGTCAATCTGACAGTGGCTCAAGCCATTGCGGCTGGCAATACGGCCAAGTTTGCAAATGACGATCTGATCAACGTGACGGGTCTTTCGGCGGATATTCAGACCAATTTGTCGGCCCTGTTGAATGATACAAAGGTCGATACCATCGATTCGACGGAGGATAATACAGCTATCGTGTTGAGCGCAGCGCAAGCAACCAGCGCCAACCTGACCAAACTTGTGGCTGGCGATACCATCAACCTGGTTGATAGCGGTGCGAATCTGCAAACTGCATTGGCTACTCTGGTTGGTATCCAGCCTGCACAACTGGCCAAGATCGATAACATCAACGCCAATGACGATCAACTGACGCTCTCTGCTGTACAAGCGGTGGCACTTGGCGCGAAGCTGACAGATGCCAATGATGTCATCACCATTACCAACTCGCTGGCTCAAGCCGGTCAGGTTATTACCAATGGTGCCGTTGTCTTCCAGACGACCAATGACAAGCTGCAGTTTTCTGCCGCTGAATTGACTGGTGCAGCTGGGTTTATCTCTTACTCTGGCGGTAATACCGCAGTCACGTTTTCCGGCGGTGCGGCCGAGCTGGTTGTGAGTACTGGAGGTACGCTGGTTGCAAGCAGCGCTCAAGCCACATTCTTGTTCGATACTGCCACCGGTACACTGAGCTTTGATGCCGACGGCACAGACACTGCCAACGCTGCTATCCCAGTGCTCACCCTGACTGGCGTCAGTCTCCTGGCTGATGGTGACTTCGCCTTCGTCGCCTGACGCTGCCTCTGTAGGAGCGAGCTTGGTCGCGAAGAGTCCTGCTCAGGCGCTACATAACTAGCGCCTGAAACAGCCTCGTCAAAGCCAGCCAGCCTCTACAAATATGCATCACAGAAAAACCGATCCCGTAACGGGATCGGTTTTTTATTGGCCGTTAATGCACATAAGCGAGCAGTCTTGCACTGAACCTGTGGGACACCTTGGCCGCGAAAGTGCTGGGACAGGCACAAGATGTGTATCGCCAGACCCATAGCTTTCACGACCAAGGTCGTTCCCACCCGGATTCTGACTTGAAATACGGTGGGAACGAGCGGGCGGCGATCCGTCTTGCTCGTGAAAGGGCCAATCCAGATATAGCCCGTGTGGTGACCCAAAGCCCTTAAAAGATCAAACCAGCCACAAACCACCGTTGAGGTCTGCCGAGGTGTTGTTCATGTTCTCTGCGCTTTCTGAGAACGACACCAGCACTTCGCTGGCGGTCATGCCGCCGGCCATGGAGTCTTCCCAGTACTTGAAACCACCTTCATCGGCGTCACGGTGCAGTACGTGTTGGTAGAAGCTATTAATGATCGACTTGTTGTCAGTGGCCGGGGTTAGCGCTTTGAACTCGGCGCTGTCTATAAAGCCTTTGGCGACTTGCTGGAGGGTGATGCCTTTATCCAGGTCATTGATCCAGTACTTCAGGCCGCCCATATCAGGCTGGCGATCAAACGCTGCCTTGTACAGGCGGTAGGCGGCACCGGTGTTCTGCCATTGGCCGACATCCAGTGCCATAACGGCGCCATCGTCACCCAGCTGGATCCGCTCGACGTTCACCAAGGTGTCGACCTTGCCCCAAATGCCTACGCTGTAGCCATTGCCAGTTTGGGCAATGGCCAACTCACCGGCTTGGGCGTTGTAATGAAGAGTATCGACACCGCTGCCTCCATCGTAATAGTCATTGCCCGGCCACGAATAAAAGTGATCGTTACCCCAAGAACCGGTATAGACATCGTTGCCGTATAAGTAGGCAGCCGTATTGGTGTTGCTAATGCTTTGGTTCATGCCAGTGATGGTCGCGAAAGGCTGGCCATTTTTTGAATAGACCAGGCTATCGACAACACCGAAGCGTGCACCGAAATTGAACGACCAGCCATA
This sequence comes from Pseudomonas sp. LJDD11, assembly GCF_024584215.1. Taxonomy (NCBI): domain Bacteria; kingdom Pseudomonadati; phylum Pseudomonadota; class Gammaproteobacteria; order Pseudomonadales; family Pseudomonadaceae; genus Pseudomonas; species Pseudomonas sp. LJDD11. Next base: position 56,283 of record NZ_JANJFL010000017.1, on the reverse strand, counting down.
CATTTCAGCGGTGTAGTCACCATAGGTGGCTTTCAGATAGGTGTTGCTTTGAGTGATCACTCGTCCAAAGTACCCGGCATTAGTGGCCGTCTGCAGGTCATTGGGCGTGAAAGGCTGGTTGAAGGTGATACGAGACATCCAAGGAATCCTTTTCCCGGGTGATGGAGACAGCGCGTTTGGCAGTGTTGATTGGCGGGGATTTGTATCAGAAATGACACGCGCAGAATACCGGCGTGTTGAAGAGGGTCGCGCCCACCAAAAACAGCCCTGTCTTTGTGGAAACCGCTGTGGGAACGAGCGGGCGGCGATCCGTCTTGCTCGTGAAGAGGGCAGGCCAGACACAACAGGGTGTATCGCCAGACCCATGGCTTTCACGACCAAGGTCGTTCCCACCCGGATTCTGACTTGAAATACGGTGGGAACGAGCGGGCGGCGATCCGTCTTGCTCGTGAAAGGGCCAATCCAGATATAGCCCGTGTGGTGACCCAAAGCCCTTAAAAGATCAAACCAGCCACAAACCACCGTTGAGGTCTGCCGAGGTGTTGTTCATGTTCTCTGCGCTTTCTGAGAACGACACCAGCACTTCGCTGGCGGTCATGCCGCCGGCCATGGAGTCTTCCCAGTATTTAAAACCACCGGCATCGGCATCACGGTGCAGCACGTGTTGGTAGAAGCTGTTGATGATCGACTTGTTGTCCGTGCCGGGTGTGAGCTTCTTGAACTCGGCGCTGTCGACAAAGCCCTGTGCGACCTGCTGAATGGTTGCGCCTTGGTCCAGGTCGTTGATCCAGTATTTCAGGCCGCCCATGTCCGGTTTGCGGTCAAATGCAGCCTGGTACAAGCGAAAGGCTGCCCCGGCGTTTTGCCACTGGCCAACATCCAGCGCCACGGTGGCGTTGTCTTGTTGAAAGTTGACTCGCTCGATGCTGAACAAGGTGTCTTTTTTGCCCAGGCCTTCGACGTTGCTCAGGGCGCTGCCCATGGAGTCGACGGTGAAGTCTTTGCTCAGCGCGTTGTAATGGATGGTATCGATACCGTCGTCACCGAAGTAGGTGTCGTTACCCAGCGAAGCCTGGAAATCATCGTTGCCTGCCGAGCCTCGGTAGGTGTCATCACCGTCGTAGAACGAGGTGACGCTCGATGCATCGGCGACTTTGACGTCGAGCCCGGTGACGGTCAGAAACACCACGTCGTTCTTCGAGTAGCTGACCCCGGTGAATTTATCGACCTGGGGGTTGCCCGAGCCCAGGAAGCCGCTTACTTCGGCCTTGTAGGTGCCATCGCTGTAGACGATGCGCATGCTGTTGGCCGAAACAACCTGCCCGTTAACGCCTGCATGGGAGGCGCGGTCCAGATCAGTGCTGTCGAAGGGGCTTCTGTAGGTAATAGTTGCCATTGAGAGTCTTTGTCCCGTTTGGAGTTGGAGGTGAAAGGTGATGGGTGATCAGACCAGCCAAAGCCCGCCATTGAGGTCGGCGTTGGTGTTGGCGAGGTTTTCGGCGCTTTCCGAGAACGACACCAGGACTTCACTGGCGGTCATGCCGGCGGCCATGGAGTCTGCCCAGTAGTTGAAGCCGCCTTCATCGGCGTCACGATGCAGAACATGCTGGTAGAAGCTGTTGATGATCGAGCCGGCGTCGTTACCGGGTGTGAGGGCCTTGAACTCGGCGCTGTCGATGAAGCCCTGTGCGACTTGTTGCAACGTGGCGCCATTGTCCAGGTCGTTGATCCAGTATTTCAGGCCACCGGTATCGGGTGTACGGTCGAACGCTGCCTTGTACAGGCGGTAAGCTGAGCCGGCGTTCTGCCATTGACCAACGTCCCGGGCCAGGGTCGAGTTATCGCCTTCGAAGTGGATGCGCTCGATGTCGGGGTTCAGGAAGTCGGTTTTTCCCTCGCCAGTCAGGTTGCCGCCGTTAAGCGTGTAATCGTTTTTTGAGCCGCTGTAATGAACGGTGTCGATGCCGCCATTACCTCGGTAAAGATCGTTACCGGCAGACGCATAAAAATGATCGTTGCCGTCTGAGCCTTCAAAGGAATCACTGCCGGAAAACAACGAGGCGGCACTGGACAGGGAGGTGTCTGGTGTCAGGTTTTGAACCGTCAGGTAGAGGTCGTCGTCTTTGGCAAACTCCGCGCGAAATAGCCGGCCGCCGACCTGCGTTGTATTGACGCTGTAGGCGCCCAGTTCATAGTCGACGGCAGGGCCTAACGCGGATTTAACGTGTTCTGGTGCGACGGCGCGCAGCGCTTGGTCAAGATCAAAGCCATCGAAAGGGCGTTTATAAACTACACGGGCCATAGGGACTCCTTAGCTCCTTAATGTCTTGGATGGACAGTGATCAAACCAGCCACAGCCCGCCATTGAGGTCGGCGTTGGTGTTGGCGAGGTTTTCGGCGCTTTCAGAAAACGACACCAGTACTTCGCTGGCGGTCATGCCGGCGGCCATGGAGTCTTCCCAGTATTTGAAGCCGCCTTCATCGGCCTCACGATGCAGGACGTGCTGGTAGAAGCTGTTAATCAGGGACTTGTTATCGGTGCCTGGTGTGAGTTTCTTGAACTCGGCGCTGTCGATAAAACCCTGGGCGACTTGCTGGAGAGTCGCGCCTTTGTCCAGATCGTTGATCCAGTATTTCAGCCCGCCCTGGTCCGGCTCTCGGTCGAACGCGGCCTGGTAAAGGCGAAAGGCTGCGCCGGTGTTTTGCCATTGGCCAACGTCCAGGGCCAGGGTCGAGCCGTCACCGAAGTTAACCCGTTCGATGTTGACCAGCGTGTCGGTTTTGCCGGGTGTCTGCAGGGTATAACCGCTGTCGGTGGCGGTTACGCTGGCGCTGGATCTGCCGGTGGTATAAGCCACGGTATCGATGCCCGCGCCGCCGTCGTAATGGTCGTTGCCTGTACCACCGATCAGCAGGTCATTGCCCGCAGAGCCGATGATGGTGTCGTTGCCTTTGAGGACTTCGCGCATGGCGCCTGCCATGTCGAAGTTGTAGACATACTCGGCCATGATCGCGGCGTCGATGTTCAGGTCGGTGACTTCGTAATACAGGCCGTTTTGATAAGCGCTCGTCGCGGTCAACGTACCGCCGCTGAGTTCGCCGTTGCTGTACTGGAAAGAACCGAAATAATCCTGGGTTCTGACGCCATCGGTAGCCCTGATATGCCCCGCATCGGCAATGGGAAATTCGCCATCCCAAGCCTGGAGGGTGTTCATATTGATGGGTTGATGAAGCTTCAGCGTTGCCATTGATCCTCCTGGGTTCGAAGGCTGGCCGCGCACGATCATCATGAATCGAACTAAGGGTATCCAGCCCGTACTTCTGTATCGACGTTTACAGGTGGCCGATACAAATTTGTAACCTTCGACCTCGTAATGGATCCAATTGTTCCGTATTGATTACAATTCGTGCTAAAGCCGCGCTGAATGAGTGAAAATACGGGGCTTTCAGAGAAGATCGCAGCGAGATTGTGGCTAAACGCCATTTATCCATCGAGGGTCTTGAACTCTTGCCAGCAAGCCATGTTCTGAGCAGCGTTCATTGCCTCGAATGACTTCGATGTCAAGCCAGTGCAGCAGGCTTGTAACACCTATAAAACACCGGCGGGACTCATACCCGCTTTATATTGCATCCCCCTTACAGCCCCCGGATAATGCGGCCCTTCGCATGCCCGCGTGGCTATCAGAATGGAGCTTCTATGTTCACCCCTGTAATTCTGGCTGGCGGTAACGGTTCACGGCTGTGGCCGCTGTCGCGGCAGAGCTTCCCCAAGCAATTTCTGGCCCTGGACGGTCAGGATCAGGGGACGATGTTTCAGCGCACCCTGGCGCGCCTGGACGGCCTGGAGCACTCGCCAGCCCTGGTGGTGAGCAACGAAAACCATCGCTTTATCGTCGCCGAGCAACTGCGTGTGGCGAAGATCAAGAGCCAGCGCATCATCCTTGAGCCGCTGGCGCGCAACACCGCGCCGGCCATTGCTCTGGCGGCGCTGCAAGCCATCGTAGACGGTGCCGATCCGGTGCTGCTGGTGCTGGCGGCCGACCACCACATTCATGACGAGCAGGCGTTTCGCAACGCCGTGCAGGTCGCCCAGGCGCATGCCGAGGCGGGCCGTCTGGTGACTTTCGGCATCACCCCGACGCATCCTGAGACTGGCTTCGGTTATATCCAGTGTGGCAAGGCCATTGAGCAGGGTGGTTTCGCGATCGCCGCGTTCAAAGAGAAGCCATCGCCGGAGCTGGCCGCCGAGTACCTGTCTTCAGGGGCTTACCTGTGGAACAGCGGCATGTTCATGTTCCGTGCCTCGGTGTTCCTCGCCGAGCTGGAGCGTCATCGCCCGGATATTCTCAGTGCTTGCCGGGTGGCGCTGGAGCATGCGCAGACCGACAGCTACTTCACCCATGTACAAGCCGAGCAGTTCGCCCTGTGCGCTGACGAGTCGGTTGACTACGCGGTGATGGAGCACACCGAAGCCGGTCTGGTGGTGCCGCTGAACGCTGGCTGGAACGATCTGGGCAGCTGGTCGGCGATCTGGGATGTCGGCCCGCATGATGCCAACGCCAACCGCCTGGAAGGCGACGTGCTGGCCATCGACACCAACAACTGCCTGGTGCAGTCGCATCACCGCCTGGTGGCCACCGTGGGCGTCGAGGACCTGATCGTCATCGAGACCAAGGACGCCATCCTGGTGGCCAACAAGCACGACAGCCAGCAGGTCAAGGACGTGGTCAAGCGTCTGCAGGCCGAAGAGCGTCCCGAGTTCGTCACCCATCCGCTGGTCAACCGTCCGTGGGGCCATTACGACACCATCGACAAGGGCGACCGCTACCAGGTCAAGCGCATCAGCGTATTGCCGGGTGAATGCCTGTCGCTGCAACTGCACTACCACCGCGCCGAGCACTGGATCGTGGTGTCCGGTACCGCCAAGGTGACCTGTGATGACCAGGAACTGATCCTCTCCGAGAACCAGTCGACTTATATCCCGCTGGGCGTCAAGCACTCGCTGGCCAACCCGGGCAAGGTGCCGCTGGAACTGATCGAAGTGCAGTCCGGTGCCTATCTGGGCGAGGACGACATTGTGCGGTTTGAGGATCGTTACGGGCGTCTGGCCAAGTAAACCGATGTCGGTGGCGCTTGCGGGCTAGCCACTATGTTCGGTTAAAGGCGCAAATCCCGGTGGGAGCTGGCTTGCCAGCGAAGGCGAAGGCACATTCGCAGCAGATGCTGTGACTTTAGAGGTGCCCTTCACCGACTCTTTCGCGACCACGGTCGCTCCCACCGGAATCGAATCAGGTTCGATAATCGCTGAACGGATCTGCATTCTCCTGTCGGCGCACCATGAGCGCCTGGCTGTAAATACTTTAGCATCTGCCAAAAGATGCCCTTTCTATTCTGCTTGCTCATACCTTATGAACTGTCTATTTCGAGACTTGCAAAGGTACGCAGGTATTTCTCGACAGATGAGCTGGCAACGGGTTCCAAGGCGCAGGATAAAGCGAGTTATCAAGAAAGTGCCTATCTATATAGTTTTATAACTTTCAGGTATTGAGTTTTATTGGCGTCAATTGAATGGCTGTTTAATTTAGCCAGAATTGATTATGTCCTTATCAAAAACGACGTCGTTAAATATTTTTATAGAAGTTGCCTTGTCTGTTTGAGATGCTCGGAAAGCACCCTGTAACAAAAATTTTCAGGGGCGTCGCTTAGCCAACACCTAACCATTGATAAAGGATCGCCTACTCACTCGTAGAGGTGAGCCGCTGGGGCCTTTTCATCAGGAGCAACTCATGAGCTTTCAATCAGATCTGGCAGAGCTGTATACCGCCTTTTTCAATCGTGCCCCTGATGCCGGTGGCCTGGCCTATTGGGTCAACGAACTGAGCAACGGCAACATGAGCCTTGAGTCGATCTCCGCCAACTGGGCAAATGAACAGGCCGAAGCGTTGGAGAAGTACCCATCCTCCTTGTCGACGGACGCTTTTATTGAAGCGGTCTACAACAATATTTTCGGTCGCAGCGGCGACAGCGGCGGTGTGGCTTACTGGAAAACCGAGTTGGAAAACAATGGGATGAGCCGTGAGGTGTTCATCGCTGCCGTGCTCAATGGCGCCAAGGCCAACACCTCGACGCAAGGTCAGGCTGATGCGGCATTGGTCAATAACAAGGCCCTGGTAGGTGTGGCCTTCGCTGAAAAGGGCCTGACGGACCTGTCTCTGGCGGTCAAGGTGCTCAGTGCAGTATCCAGTGACGCCGATACACTCACGGCTACTCTGGATCTGATCAAGCTAGTACCTGCCGATCCTGCGGCACAGACCTCTGCCATTCTGACTCTGGTCTCATCGACACTCGACCAGGTTGCGCAATTGATCAAGACTGCGCCTGCCGAGGTCAAGAACCTGGCAACCTATCTGGAAACCGTTGTTGCCAATGTCAGCAGTGGCACCAACCTGACCACCCTGCTTACCACGATCAACACCAAGACCACTGCCGCTCTGACAGACCCGACCGCACTGGCCAATCCGGCCACACAGGCAGGTAATGATGTGGGCACTGCAACGCCGGGGACAGGCGGTGGCACTGTTACGCCGACCTTTACCGTGACTGAAACGAGTGCTGGGCATTACACCGTTGGCAACGGCAACGGAAATGTCACGTTGTCGCTGGTGAACGACAAATACGTATTCACGCCGGCGGTTGGAAGTTCGGTAAGCATCAATAAGCTGGACGTTTCCAGTTTGACTGTGGACAGTATCAAACTGTCGCCCACCACCACCGTTTACCAGTTGGGTACGAATTTCTCTGATATTGAAATCAACGGTACCGGAACGCTGGTCATTCCGTTTCTGAAAGGTGAAGACCTGTCGGTTCAGGCCGCCTCGCATATCGCCAATACTTATGGCATCAAGGTAGACCTCAATAAGTTGGCAAATGTTTATGGATCTCAGGCCGATCTGCTTGCGTTCTATAACCTGGCTTCTACTGATGTGACAGGCTTGAGTACCCTCAATGCCCGGGTGACGGAGACGTTGAATATTGCCCAACTAAGTGCTTTCGACGATCAGATTTCAGGGCCGGTGCTGGCGACCAAGATCCTGGACACGGCAACCGCGCTGAAGACCAATACCACTTATGTAAAAGGTCCTGTGAATCTTGAAGTTTCCGGTCCGGTGACGTTGGCTGACCTGAATGCACTGGGCATCAAGATTACCGGTACGGTTTCGTTCGAGACCCTATCGTCCACTGCCACGGCGCTGATAAAAGCCACGTTTACCCCTGGTACCGGCACCGTCACGCTCACTGACCTTGATCTGAACGGTAACGTGCTGGGTGTTGTGCTTACCGCCAAGCAGTTTAATGTGCTCAAGACGTTGGTCACCACTCAGGCCTGGTACGCCGACGTCGAAGACACGGCGCTGAATCTTCTGCAATTGACCCAAGGTGAGACGCGCAATACCAACAGTCTGACACTCGTCAATGAGGCGGCAGGAACCCTGACGGTTCAGCAGCGCAGCGACCTGGCCAAGATGATTTATGACCCGAATGACACAGAGTGGACTTACAGCCTGAGCGACACTGCCAAGAACCTGCTCGCCAGTAAAATCAATGACGCTACTGTTCTTGCCGGGGCTGAGCATATTACCGTTGTGCCGGCAGGCCCGATCGGTATCGCAGACTACAATGAGCTTCAAAGCACCGTTAATCTGTCATTTCCCAATAGTGGCATTGTCCTGCGCGATACCCTGACAAATCTGGGCGCGTCAGCGCTGACGAGCTCGCATGACTATATTATTGCTGATTCAGTGGCCAATCTTGATGTGCCTGTGAGCACTGGCACGAGTCTTGTGATCGGCGCCCAAGGGTTTGTAGTCGCAGACAGCATTGCAAACATCACCACCGCGCAAACCAATAACAGTCCGATTTTTAATGCGCCTGGTTATACGGGTATCATCCTTTCAGACACCCTCAGCAACCTGGTGGTCCCGCAAAGTTTGCAAGGCCAGAATGTCGTGGGCGTCAAGGTCGTTGATTTTGTGGCCGGTGGCGTGGTCACGGCTTTAGAAGGTTTTGTCTTGTCAATTGCTGAAAATAGCAATGAGTTCATCAATAACTTCTCGGTGTCAGGAGCCGTTACCGATGTCAGCAACTTGCCAGAATATGGACTGAAATATGCCAGTGCTCTGGCACTGCAGGCTACAGCAGGCAATGATGCGCTCAATGGCAACATTTCCGATGGCAAGATCACTGTCGCGTACACGTCTGCCGCACAGGCTGACACATTCAGTTTCTCTCAGGGGGCCTTCACGGCGGCAGACGGTAGTTTTGATACCTACTCGGCGTTTTATGGCAGTTTAGCTGACTCTAATCGGGACCATATTAATCTGAGCAGCTTCCAGTTGAGCAACAATGATTCTCAAGCGTTGCAACAGGGCAGCATCACCACGGTCAGCAATGGCGGCTATGCGTTCGTCAAGGGTATATACGCCGACGGCGAGTTTGTGGCTTCGCAAAACGGTAACTCTGAGGACACGCTTGTGGTGTGGGATGCTGACACCGGATCAGGTATCGAACAGGTTGCGATCGTTCTGGTCGGGCAAAGTCCAAACAATGCTGGAGCCATTGTCAACTTGGGATTGGTTTGAGGCCGGGGGGGCTTGTCTGAAAGACAAGCCCCCAGGGGTTGCGGTGCGTTAGCCCCGTACCTTGTGATAAACCGCCAGGGTCTGACGCGCGCATTCTTGCCAGGTGTACTGGCGTGCGCGTTGCAGACCGCGCTGGACCTTTTCTTCACGGGCCTGTGGCTGGTTCAGCAGGTCCTGCATGGCAGCGCTGATACTCTCCACGCTGTAAGGGTCGACAGCCCAGGCTGCATCGCCCGCCACTTCAGGCACCGAAGTACTGTTGGAGGCAATCACCGGGCACTGCGCGGCAAAGGCTTCGATCACCGGCAGGCCAAAACCTTCATACAGTGAGGGGAACACCAGCGCGCTGGCACTCTGTAGCAGGGCCATGACTTCGGTTTGTGGCAGGTAGCTGAGCCAGCGGCCTTCACCTTGTTGTTCCAGCTGTGCCAGTTGCGGCAGCAGCTCTTCGTTATTCCAGCCGTCACGACCCACAATCACCAGCGGGTGTTCCTTGCGCAGCGCCTGCGGCAGCTGTTTGAACGCTTGCAGGATGCGCGGCAGGTTTTTGCGTGGCTGCAGGGTGCCGACGAACAGGAAGAAGCCGGGCTTGAGGCCGTGCTTATTCAGTACGGCTTCTTTGTGCTGCTCTGCGATCTGCTCGAAATAAACCGGTTCGACCCCAAGCGGGGTGACGCTGATGCGCTCCGGGGCGATTTTCAGGTGCTCGACCATGTCCTGTTTGCTGTATTCGGAGATGGTGATGATGTGGTCGGCCTTGAGAATCGCTGTTTTGAACAGCCAGCTCTTGAGGCTGCGCAGGTCGTTCTTGATCCACTCGGGGTGCAGCATGGGGATCACATCCATGATGGTGGCCACCGTGGGCACCCCGGCAATACGCGGGATGTGGTGGTCAGTGGCATGGAACAGGTCAATGTCCTGGGCGATGGCGCGAGAGTTGGCCAGGGGCAGCTTGAGAATACCGCTGAGCAGGGCGTGTACCGGGAAGCGTTCGGCAAGTTGCTTCGGTGTGCCACACGCCATGTTTGGCAAGTCACGACCGAAGGCATAAGGGCTGAGGCTGTCGCCTGTCTGTTGGGTGATCTCGCCCAGGCCATTCCACAATGCACGGGAGTAAGTGCCGATGCCATCCAGGTGACCAGCGCGTTCGCCGCCTGCCCAGACCGTACAACTCAAGCCAATCTTCATTCTGTGATTTATCTCGATTCAATGATGGCTGGTTCATTCGACGGCAGACTTTTAACAAGTCTTCAGCCGATGCCAGCGTGTGCATATATGCAACTTGATCAGGGCGCGGAGCCTAACACGACTGGGGCTTAAAGGCATTTTCCAGGCCAGTGGAGAACGGCACCTTAACTTTAGCGTTAGCTCTTTAGCGTTATACCGTTTGGCGGATAACTAAAGAGATGATGGCACCGTGACGCCAATCCGACGACCAGCACTCCCTTGCGTAATGGCAAATCGACACAATCGCGGCCATCACAACCAGCACCGGGTATTGATTCATGGTCTCGACGGTCACCTCCTACACGGATTCTCGCAACAAGGCAGCGCCAGGCCAGGGATATGATGGCGTTGTAAAGGTTTCCACAGGAGGTGTTTACGGAACCGGCGTGCTGCTCTACGGCGGCCAGGCGATTCTCACGGCGGCGCATCTGTTCAAGCCGGGCAATTCGCAAAGTACCGTGACCTTCGAGACCTCGGCTGGCACCAAGAGCATGAGCTCAAGCAAGGTCACGATCTTGCCGGGTTATGACGCTGCCAACCTGAACAACGATATGGCCATTGTCTGGCTCAACGGCCACGCCCCGGTGAGCGCCGAGCGTTATGACATCTACCGCAATACCGACGAGATCGGCCAGGCCATGACCATCATCGGTTACGGCAAGCCAGGTACCGGCGCCGCCGGGATGTCCAGCAGCTACTCGTCGGCGCCGATTCGCCAGAAGGCAATGAATACTTTTGATGCCGATGCGGCTGCACTCAAAGCCAAGGCCGGCGGCTATCTGCCTTTCTCACCCAAGGCCGGCACCCAATTGATCGCCGATTTCGATAATGGCAGCAGCAATCAGGATGCTTTGGGGCGCTTTCTCAATCTCAAGCACACTGGGCTTGGCCAGAATGAAGGCATGCTCAGCAGCGGTGACAGTGGCGGACCTGCTTTCATTGGCAACAAGGTGGCCGGCATTGCCAGCTACATCAGCACCCTGAGCCTGGGCAATGTACGCCCTGACATCGACAACAGCCTTAACAGCAGCTTTGGTGAGTTTGCCGCCTGGCAGCGGGTCAGCGCCCAGCAACAGTTCATCGACCAGGCCATTCGTGCCAGCTACACCGATGCGCCGACCAAGATGTCCGAAGTCAAGCAGAAGGTGGTTGAGGGGCAGGCCGGTACGTTCACCAATGCCTATTTCATGGTCGAGCTCACCACGCCAAGAAAAGACCCCAACAAGCTGATCAGCCTGAACTTCACTACCCGTGATGGCACTGCCAAAGCCGGTGAGGATTACCTGGCCAACAAGGGCACCCTGGTGTTCTACCCGAATGAAACCAAAGCCGTGGTGGCGGTCGAGATCGTGGGCGATAACAAACTGGAGTCCAACGAAACCTTCTACATGGACTTTACTAACCCCTCAGGCGCAGCGTTCGACAACGGGGCATTGGTTTTGACCGGCATGCGCACCATCCTCAATGATGATGTCTGGCTGGTTTAAGCGGGCAGGGTGTTGACGCGGCAGAGCGGTCTTAGCATTGTGGCCGCCTCTGTCATTGAGCCTGTTATCGAGAACCCTATGAAGAAAGCCTTTGCCATCGTTGGTCTTTCGTTGGTGTTCATGCCAACCGCGCCTGCTGCTGCGGCAACGATCCAGATTCAGAACCAGTCATCCTGGGATATCCACGAAATCTATTTCGCGCCCTCCAGTCAAGGCGACTGGGGCGATGATCACTTGGGCAAGCAAGTACTCAAAGCCGGCATGACCCTTAGCGTCAGCAACGTGGAAGCAGGCCTTTGGGATGTGCGCCTGGTGGATGAGGATGAAGATGAGTGTGTGATTCAAAGGCAGCAGATCAGTACCTCGCAGGCCTTCGTGATCGATGATGAGGACTTGCTCAACTGTCAGGCTGATAGCGATCAGTGACAGGACATTTTATGGCCGCTTTCAAACCCCGTTTTCGGGGTTTTTTTATGTCCGGATGCATGAGTTGAATAAACCCCGTCTACGCTTGCCAATAGCAGAGGGTCCACTCCAACGATCGGTGTCGCTATGTTCAATACCCGCTTGAAAACGGAAGTCCAGGCGCTGCATTCCGAATTGTCGATGTTCCAGCAATTGCAAAAAGGCATTGATGCATGTCTGGTGCATATCATCCTTGATGCCCAATACAATGTTATTGAGGCCAATGACAATTTCCTGCGTATGTTGGGTTATCGCGCCGAGCAGGTGGTGGGCAAACCACTGGATCAGTACATCCCGGCCTATGTCAAACAGCTCGACTGTTACCGCAATCTGGTGGCGTCGGTGCAGAAGGGCGAGCCGGTGACCGACACTTACCGCTTTCTGCGAGCCGATGGCAGCCTGGCCTGGATCCGGGCCGTATGGCAGCCGCTGCAGGACGCTCGCGGTCAATTGACAGGCATTCATTGCCTGGGTTCGGACATTACCGAGTCGGTGGACACCGCCGCCGAAAACGCGGCGTTCATCCAGGCGCTATTGCGCTCTACGGCAGTGATCGAGTTCGACCTGAGCGGCCATGTGCTCAAGGCCAATGAGCAGTTTTTGCGTGGCATGGGCTACAACATGGCGCAGATCCGCGGCAAGCATCACAGCATGTTCTGTGAGCCCGCCGAAGTGGCGTCCAATGCTTACCGGGAGTTCTGGTCGACCCTTAACCGGGGTGAGTTCGTGGCCAGCCGTTTCAAGCGCATCGACAGCCATGGCCGCCCGGTATGGCTGGAGGCGACCTATAACCCGGTGCACGATGCTCAGGGCAAGCTGTACAAGGTGGTCAAGTTCGCCACCGTGATCACGGATCAGGTCGCCCGCGAAGAGGATGTCAGCCAGGCGGCGAGTATCGCGTTCGATATTTCCCAGCGCACCGACGTCACTGCCCGGCGCGGCGCCGAAGTGGTGCAGAACACCGTGCACACCATGCGGCGGATCTCGGAAGAAATGCAGTCGGCCTCTGCCGGTATCGAGGCGCTGGGCAAGCAGTCGTTGCTGATCAGCTCCATCGTGCAGACCATCGGCGGGATTGCCCAGCAAACCAACCTGTTGGCCCTCAACGCCGCCATCGAGGCGGCCCGTGCCGGCGAGCAGGGCAGGGGCTTTGCCGTGGTCGCCGACGAGGTCCGGCAACTGGCCGGGCGCACCAGCGCGGCCACCGAAGAGATTGTCAGCGTGGTGCAGCAGAACCAGTCGCTGACCGACGAAGCCGTGCGCGGCATGGCCAACAGTCGCGGCCAGGCCGAACAAGGACTGGCGCTGGCCAATGAGGCAGGGTCGGTGATTGTCGAGATTCAGGATGGGGCGCAGCAGGTGGTCAATGCGGTGGGGCGCTTTGCCAGTCAGTTGTAGGGGGCTCAGGGCATACCTGTACTCAGCCAGTTCTTGAGGATATTGACCATTACTGGCGCATAAGGCTGTAGCCGGCCCTGAGTGGGCTGGCTGAGGTCATCAATCAACAGTTGCAATAGTTCGTCATCCTCAATAGAGGAAGAGGGGCCAAGGTCTTCAGTCTGTAACGTGGCTTGCGCAAGCACCCGACGTTTTTCCACCAGCTTCTTGTTATTGCGTTCATGATCGCCAAGGTTCAGCACCCTGATCGCATCGATTGCTCTGGGAGAAAGCCCCTCGACCCGACCGCTGAGAAGAAAACGCAGCTCGTGTTCACACTCGCTCATTAGCGGGGAGAGCTTGATGGTTTGGTTTCCTTTGGCGGCATCGCATTGCCCTGAAGTCTTGCAGCTCGCCACGATATTGTTGAATGACAGGCCCAGCTGAGGATGGTGGTCGCGGCACTGGAGGTGTTCATTCATGGTGTCCGACGAGGTCCCCGAAATCTCTGTACAGCAGTAGGCACACAGATAGAGCTGCTCGGATGCGCAGGCTTCTCTGATCGCCGAACGTTCTGTATGTGAGAGGTCGTTGTAGTTTTTACTCCGGCCGTTCCTTTTGAAATGTGTGAGCGCTTGCGGCTCTGCGCCTTTATTGATTTTTCTCAAGGCGCAACTCCTGTTTACGAAGCAACAGCCTGACCTTGGCCAGTTCGAGGTTTGAGGCCGGTAACTCTGAGTCAAGTTGCTCGATAATGTGTCTGGCGTCATCCAGGTGGCCTGCCTGAATGGCATCCAGCGCGTCATTCAGCAGTGCTCCAATACCTGGGTTGCGGATGTACGTGTCCATGACATCCAGCAGAACAGAATTGGCATCCTGGCCGAACTGCGACGGGACCTCGTCCAGTTGACCATCGCTCAGGGTGAACACTTTTATGTCCGGATAATCACTGATTACCAGAGGAGAGTGAGTGGTCAGAATGAACTGGCAGTTGGGGAAGGTGCGCGTCAGGTTACGGATGATTTCACGCTGCCAGGTCGGGTGCAGGTGCATGTCTACTTCATCAATCAGCACGATGCCCGAGCCTTGCAGAGGGTCGTCAAGGGCCGGGTTCATCATCGCCAGACGCCGGGCGATATCACCGACCAGTGCCATCAGCGTTTTTTCGCCTTGTGAAAGCTGGAGAATATTCAATTCCAGACCGTCTTTATCGACCATCAGTTGTAGCTGGGGCTTGCGCTGCACACGCAGGTTGGAGAAGCCGGGCATGAATTGTTTGATCGCTGTACGCACGGCGGTCAGTTGCGGGTCTCTGGGGAGGTGCGCCGAAAGGTTCTGAAACCTGTGCATCAGTAATTGTACTTTTGCCAACTCCTGATTAAGCGATTTGAAGTCAAACGGCTCTATTTTTTCGATGTCAGCAACATCCAGCTTGTCGACAAGCTGATTCAGTTTCTCGAACTCGGCCTGTTGTACCTTAAAACCGTGCTCATTTTCATGATCCTCGCGATCTCGGAACCATTCAAAGAACCGGGTGAAGCTCACTGAAGGACTCATGAAGTCTTCATAGCCTTCCAGTTGCGAGAAGGCATTTCTCTTTTTGACTTTCAACGGGACGTCGAGCACCGAGCGCTCTACCGGGTAATACGCCAACAGTGGAAGGCTGTTGTTGCTGGCCTGTGTAAGTAGCGAACGATAGTGGTCGGCCAGTAATGAAACATCCATCAGCGCCGCAGTGTGCTGGCCTTTCATACCCGGTTTCGTTCGGGCTAGCGTCCAACGGAAAGAATCATGCTTTGTCGTGGCATCACTGATTTCGATATCTATCGCGGCCGAGGAGGCTCCTTCGAGAATCGCATGATCGGGAATTGGGCTGCCACTGCCTTTTTCTGTGCGCAGCCGGCTGACAAACCAACTGAGGGAGGTCGCCAGGGCCTTGAGGATGGAGGTTTTGCCTGCTCCGTTGTTACCGACCAGCACAATGACTTTGGCGGGGTCGGTTTCGTTGGCCATGAACGAGGCTTCGAGGGATTCGAATCGGCCGAAATTGTGTAGCCGGAACGCTCTGATCTGCATGCTCACTCCCCGGGCCTGCCCGGTTTCAAGGGGGCTCCGGTTCCTGTAAAAATTGCCAGAGCATAGCATGGGGCTGTACCCGGGTCAGAGGGACGGCACTTGAGGAAG
The DNA here is from genome assembly GCF_024584215.1 of Pseudomonas sp. LJDD11. Taxonomy (NCBI): domain Bacteria; kingdom Pseudomonadati; phylum Pseudomonadota; class Gammaproteobacteria; order Pseudomonadales; family Pseudomonadaceae; genus Pseudomonas; species Pseudomonas sp. LJDD11. Next base: position 40,904 of record NZ_JANJFL010000017.1, on the reverse strand, counting down.
CAGATCTGTTCCGTCTGCTGGCATAACGCGAAGAATCACCGTTTGGGATTATTAGGGCAATGACTGCAAGGCCTGAAGTATTGAAAAAAGCAGGGGGCAGTACCCATGTCTATCTCATACCTCGCACCCTCTAGACGGCGTCAGGTGCGTTCGTATCGCATTGCGTCATTAAAGAGGGAAGACGAATGGCTGCGCTATTGCCCCATTGCTGAATTTTGATGCGCATACAGTTCTCTTTATGTAGCAAAAGTCCGCCATACCAGCAGGTTATAAGCACAACCAGCCGGGGCAGCCACTCCGGCTGAAATTCGGAACCTTCCTGCAAGAGAAGAGGACGCATACCGCAGTCGAGCCTACCCAATTGACCCATCCCACCCGGCAAAGGCACTGTGTGTTCCTTCGACCATGGAGCAGGACACCTTCGCATGAGCCAGAGCCTCAAACCCGGCGAGAACACCAGCCTTGAACATACTCAGGGCCAGGTCACGGTCAGCCACCGCGCCGACGCGCAACTGGACGTCAACCTGACGGCCTTTCTGGTCACGGACAGCGGCAAGGTCGTCGACGACAGCGGCATGGTGTTTTTCAATGCGCCGGAGCATGCCAGCGGTGCGGCCAGTTTCGTGGCGCCGTCCAGTGAGGGCGGGGTGGTCAGTCACCGGATCCGCTTTGATCTCAGTCGTTTGCCCGCAGGTATTTCGAGGATCGCGATTACCCTGACCCAGGACGGCAGCAGCGCCGGATTCGCTCAGGTAGCTGATTTGCAGGCGCAGATCAGTGCCGGCGGGCAGTCACTGGTGCTGGCGCCGGCGGCGTTCAGTGACGAAACCGGGATTATCGTCGCTGAGCTGTATGTGCGTAATGGCCAGGCCAAGGCGCGTTCGGTATGGCAGGGTTTTGCCAGCGGGCTGGCCGGGTTGTGCGGGTTATATGGCGTGGACGTCGAAGAGCCAGCCCCGGCGCTTGAAGCCCCGGCGCCGCAGCCGGTGAATATCGCCAAGTCGCTGATCACGCTGGACAAGCCGGGTGTTACGCATAAGGTGTCGCTGGACAAGGGGCCGGGGGCGCCACGCTCGATCAAGGTCAGCGCGACCTGGATCGATAACGGCGATGGCAACGACAACGATGATCTGGACTTGCGCGTCGGTATTCTGCGTCCTGACGGTCAGATGTCGCTCATCCACGCACCGGCCAGGCGCGGCGCCTTCGATCTGGACCCGTTCGTGTTCCATACCGGCGATGTGGTCAGCGCCAGTGCTTCGGCGCCGGGCACTGAAAGCGTCGAAATCAATCCGCAGATCTCGCGCAAGCTGGGTGGCAAAGTGGCTTTGGTGTGCAGTGTCTATTCGGCGGTGGACAACGGTGATGTGTCGGTGGGCTCGCTCAAGCCCAGAATGCGTATGGAGTACGGTGATCAAGTGGTGGAGTGCGCCTACGAGTTCGAGCTTGAGCAGAAAGTACAGAAGGGCTTCTTCGGCCGCAAGACCATCGTCTCGACCTATCCAGACAGTTACACCTATGTTATTGGCCTGATCGAGATTGATGATCAGCAGATCGTTCTCAGTCCTTCAGGCGTGACGGCAGAGCCGGGCAGCGAGGCGACCCCTTGGCTGACCTGGAGTAACGGCAAGGTGCTGCTGAGCATGGACGGGCCGGAAGTGTTTAAAGGGGAGCCGATCGATCCTGATCAGGATAAGCAGTACATCTGAATCAGTCGATAAGTCCCAAACAGGGACTTATCGTTCCCTTTTGGAGACCGGGTGTTGATTCATTCATCGGCCTGAAGTCTTTAACCTGTGCTAACCAGCCCTATTCAGACACAATGAGCGCTTTTTGTTGTAGGACCGTTCTGAATGTCTGTCTTTTCTGCGTCCTGGCGTCAGGCGCTGGTGGTTGCCCTGGCTGTTTTGCTGGCCGCGTGTGACAACACCGACAAGCCTGCTCAACCACAAAAGCCTGTTGAACCGCCGCACACGACTTACCGTCAGGCCGGCTGGGATGAGCTGCCGGCGGTGACCGATGCCGATCTGCAGGCTGGTTTTGCCGCCTGGCGCAGCGCCTGTACCCGACTCAAGGCTGACCCGGTGTGGGGGGCGCCTTGTGCATCGGCGGCCAGTCTGGCCGCGGCGCCGTCTGCGGCCGAGATCCGGACCTTTCTGCAGGCGACGTTGCAGGTTTATAGCCTGCGTGCCGATGGCGGCAGTGCCGATGGTCTGATCACCGGTTATTACGAGCCGGTCTACCCAGGCAGCCTGACCCGTACCGAACAGGCCCAGGTGCCGGTGTATGGCATTCCTGATGATCTGGTGGTGGTCAATCTCGACAGCCTGTACCCCGAACTCAAGGGCAAGCGCCTGCGTGGCCGGGTCGAGGGCCGGGTACTCAAGCCTTATGACGATGCCGCGACGATCAATGCCAATGGCCTGGATGCGCCGGTGATTGCCTGGCTCACCGACCCCATGGATTTGCAGTTCCTGCAGATCCAGGGTTCGGGCCGGGTTCGTCTGCCTGATGGTACTCAAGCACGTCTGGCCTATGCCGATCAGAATGGCCACCCGTATCGCGCCATCGGCCGCTGGCTGGTCGAGCAGGGCCAGTTGCAGAAAGAAGACGTGACCATGGGCAGCATTGCTGCCTGGGCCAAGGCCAACCCGCAACGAGTTCCCGAGTTGCTGGCCAGCAACCCGAGCTATGTGTTCTTCACCCGTAACCCGGACAGCAATGAAGGGCCGCGTGGTTCGTTGAACGTGCCTTTGACCGCCGGCTACAGCGTGGCTATCGACCGTAAAGTGATTCCGTTGGGCAGCCTGCTGTGGCTGTCGACCACGCGCCCCGACGGGACAGCGCTGATACGCCCTGTTGCTGCTCAGGACACTGGCGGTGCGATTGCCGGTGAAGTGCGTGCGGACCTGTTCTGGGGCACCGGTGAGGCCGCCGGGCATCTGGCGGGGGACATGAAGCAGAAGGGCAATGTGTGGCTTTTGTGGCCCCAAGGCGTGGCGTTGCCGTGATTAACCTGACGTTTTCCAACGGCGTATGGGTTAGAGATTTAAACAGGACTTTGACTTGTTTTTTGTCGTCAAAAACATGGCGTTAAATGAATGAATCTTTTTCCGACAAGCTGTATCAAAGACGCCAGTAACAATATATTGACACTGTCATACTGATATTACACATTACTGTTTAATGCTTTCTCACAGGGTCATTCCCTGGGCCTTCTGATAGGACGAAGTGCATGAGTCGCGCCGACGATATCGCCAGATTGTTCCAGGGAATTGGAGCAAGTACAGACGGATATCTGGACATGGACAGCCACTTCGATTATCCGGAAACCACAGTGACGCCCTTGCGACCTTTGCGTGCGGTCAGCGAGGCGTCTTCGCCTGCGTCCGCGCAAAGCCCGTCGCTGCCGACGGCGTCGCTTGAGCCGCCCTCTGCATCGCCTGCGGTGATATCAGCATCGCTCAGCTCGCTGCTGGCCGAAGCTGCCCGTGCCCGTGAAGCGAATGCCGGTATCGGCAATGAGGTTTACACGCAGCCGCAGCACACAAGACCCGTTCCTGAAATCAAGGCGCGGGTAATTGCTGTCGTCTCGGCCAAGGGCGGGGTAGGCAAGACGACTTTGAGCGCCGCATTGGCCAGCCTGTTGCAGTTGCCTGGTGGCCGGACACTGGTCGTTGAACTCGATCCGCAGGATGCTTTGCGTCATCACTTGTTGGGCGGTACTGAACAGGGCGGTCTGGTCAATGGCCGTTTGCGTGACGAGGACTGGAACAGCCTGTTGCTGCCGGGCACTGCCAACACCTGGGTGCTGCCTTACGGTTCGCATAGCGCTGAGCAGCGCCGCTCGCTCAAACAGGCAATGGATGAGGACCGGCATTGGCTGGCCCGGCAGATCGAGCGTATGCAACTGGGCGAGCATGACGTGCTGGTGCTGGATGTGGCCACGGGGCCGTCGCGCTATCTGGAGCAGGCACTGGATGTTGCCGATCAGGTACTGGCCGTGGTGAACACCGACGCCGCCTGTTACCAGACCCTGAATGTCATGGAGCAGTGGCTGGCACCTCTTGCCAGCAAGCCTCGGCCACCGGCCTGTCATTACGTGATCAACCAGTTCGATGCCACGCGGGCGTTCAGTTGTGACATGCACCAGGTGCTGCTGCGTCGTCTCGGTGAGCAACTGCTGGGCTGGGTACGGCTCGATTACAGTCTGGCTGAAGCGCTCGCCTATGGTACATATCCGCTGCTGGCCGAAACGCCGACCCAAGGTGTCCAGGACCTGCACGCGCTGGGGCAGCAACTGACCACTCGGCTCATGGAACAGGCCCGTGCAGAGTCCAGCCTTTCATGAGCGAAGCGCAAACCGAAGTGCCTGGATTGCGGGCACGAATCTGCCGTGGCCTGACGGGGTTGCCGGAGCGTCTTGATGCGCTGTCGGCACGGGTGCGTCTGATCCTGAAAGTCGCAGGCGCCTTGGTGGGGGCGGCGCTGTTTGTGTTTGTGGTCTCGGCGCCCTTCGATCTGCAGGCTCAGGCCAGTTTCGGGATCATGTGTTTTATCGCCGCGTTGCTGTTGCGCCGTATTGGCGGTCGTCTGGCGATTCTGGCGATGATTGTCCTGTCGCTGGTCATGTCACTGCGCTACGTGTATTGGCGGGTGACCTCGACGCTGGGCTTTGAGAACTGGGTCGACATGCTGTTTGGCTACGGTCTGGTGCTGGCCGAGCTGTATGCGCTGATTGTGCTGCTGTGCGGCTACCTGCAAACCTGCTGGCCGCTGCAACGCGAGCCGGTGCTGATGAAGGGCCATCCGGATAGCTGGCCGGTGGTGGACTTGTTCATCCCCACTTACAACGAAGCGCTGTCGATCGTAAAGCTCACCATCTTTGCTGCGCAGGCCATCGACTGGCCTCGGGACAAGCTGCGCGTGCATGTACTCGATGACGGTCGCCGCGAGGACTTCCGGCAGTTCTGTGCCCAGGTCGGGGTCAATTACATCACCCGTGACAACAATCGGCATGCCAAGGCCGGTAACCTCAATGAAGCGCTGAAGGTCACCGACGGCGAATACGTCGCGATTTTTGATGCCGACCACGTGCCGACCCGTTCTTTCCTGCAACTGTGCATGGGCTGGTTCCTCAAGGACCCGAAGCTGGCAATGCTGCAGACCCCGCACTTCTTCTTTTCTCCGGACCCGTTCGAAAAGAACCTCAACACTTTCCGCGCGGTGCCTAACGAAGGCGAGCTGTTCTATGGCCTGGTCCAGGACGGTAACGACCTGTGGAACGCGGCGTTCTTCTGTGGCTCTTGTGCAATCATCCGTCGCAAGCCTCTGGAGCAAATCGGCGGAGTGGCGGTCGAGACCGTGACTGAGGATGCCCATACGGCGCTCAAACTCAGTCGGGCCGGTTACAACACCGCTTACCTGGCAATCCCGCAGGCGGCAGGCCTGGCTACTGAAAGTTTGTCGCGGCACATCAGCCAGCGAATTCGCTGGGCGCGAGGCATGGCGCAGATCTTCCGCACCGATAACCCCTTGCTGGGCAAGGGGCTGAAAATGGGCCAGCGGTTCTGTTACCTCAATGCCATGCTGCACTTTTTCTATGGCTTGCCGCGCCTGGCGTTTCTCACCGCGCCGCTGGCCTTTCTGTTTTTCGATGCGCGGATTTTCCAGGCTTCGGCCTTGATGATCACCGTGTATGTATTGCCGCATATCCTGCATGCCAGCATTACCAACTCGACCATGCAGGGGCGCTTTCGTCACTCGTTCTGGAACGAGGTCTACGAGACGGTGCTGGCCTGGTACATCATGGGCCCGGTGCTCATGGCCCTGATCAACCCCAAGTTCGGCGGCTTTAACGTGACCGACAAGGGCGGGATCATCGACGAGAAGTTCTTCGAATGGAAACTGGCCCGCCCCTACATTGTGTTGCTGGGCCTGAACCTGGCCGGCCTGCTGTGCGGCATCGTGATGCTGATCCAGGGCAGTAACGAGGAGGGCGCCACGGTCACGATCCTGATCAACCTGGCCTGGACGCTCTACAACATCATTATTGCAGGCGCCGCTGTGGCGGTGGCCAGTGAGACCCGCCAGGTGCGTAACGAGCCGCGCGTCGCGGCCAGCCTGCCGATGCGTTTGCAGCGCGCCGATGGCAGCAGCCTGGATGCCACGACCCTGGACTTCTCGCAGAACGGCCTGGGCTTGCGCTTGCCCGAAGGGCAGAGCCTGACGCGCGGTGAGATCGTGCAGATCGGCCTGTTCCGCAAAGACCAGCTCAGCCAGTTTCCCGCCACGGTGGTGTTCTGCCGCGATTCGCTGATCGGTGTGCAGTTCAATCAGTTGACCCTGCGCCAGCAGAGTGACCTGGTGCGCCTGACCTTTTCGCGGGCCGACACCTGGGCCGCCACTTGGGGCCATGGCCTGATCGATACCCCACTCAAGGCCCTGCGCGAGGTCTGCAGCGTCAGCCTGCGCGGTGTTCGCGAACTGTTCACGGCCACCCGCCATGCCTGGCGGGCCCGACGCGCACTGAATACGGCGCCCGCCACTCTTACGGAAAAATCATGATGTCCAAGCCAATGCAAAGCCGCTACGCAGGGCCTGCTTCTCGCTACCTGACGGCGTTCATGTCGTCCTTGCTGTTGCTCGGTGGCAGCACGCAAGCCTTGGCCGACGTGGCCGGTCCTGTGGCGCCGCTGATGCAAGGCGAGGGGTATCGCGTGAGCCTCAAGCAGTTGGGGCGTAATTATCCGATGATCCTGAAGGGCATCGAGTCGGCCGATACGGTCAACTTCAACGTGCGTGCCGATCAGGTGGTTACCGGCGCGCGGCTGACCCTGGAGTATTCCTATTCACCGGCATTGCTGGCCGACATGTCGCAGCTCAACGTGATGGTCAACGACGAGGTCGCCGCCAGTTTGCCGCTGGTCAAGGAGGGGGCCGGCAAACCGCAGAAGCAGCTGATCGAGATCCCGGCGCACCTGATCACCGAATTCAACCGCCTGAGCTTACAATTTGTCGGGCATTACACCATGAGCTGTGAAGACCCGATGCACAGCAGCCTGTGGGCGCGGGTCAGTCCTGCATCGACGCTGGAGTTGCAGACCCAGCCACTGAATCTGCCTGACGATCTGTCGATCCTGCCGCTGCCGTTCTTCGATCGCCGCGACATGCACCCGGTGACTTTGCCGTTTGTGTTTGCTTCGGGGACCGATAATGCCACCCTCGAAGCCGCTGGCGCGTTGTCGTCCTGGTTCGGTGCCCAAGCCAGTTATCGCGGGGCGAGTTTTCCGGTCAGCCTGAACGAACTGCCTGCCAGCGGCAACGCGGTGGTGCTGCGTGTGGCCACCAGCGCCGGGACCCTGGGCAACAGCCCTGTACCGGCGCCCAGCGGCCCCAGCGTGGCGTTGATGGCCAACCCCAACGACCCTAACGGTAAGCTGCTGTTGATCAGCGGCCGGGACGCCAAAGAACTGAAAACCGCGGCGACCGCAGTGGTGGTCGGCAGCCATGCCCTGAGCGGCAGCCAAGTGGTCATCAGCCAGCTGGAAACCCTGCAGCCGCGCAAACCCTACGATGCGCCAAACTGGGTCCCCTCTGATCGCCCGGTCAAGCTCGGCGAACTGATCGAGGCCAAAGCCCTCAACGTTTCTGGCTACAACCCCAACACCATCAGCGTACCGCTGCGGCTGCCGCCGGATTTGTTCAACTGGCGCCAGGAAGGCGTGCCGCTGGATTTGAAGTACCGCTACACCCCGCAGTCGCGCAAAGGCAACTCGTCGCTGATCGTCAGCTTCAACGACACGCTGGTCAAATCCGAGAACCTGCCATCGACCGAGCAGCTCGACAGCAGCCTGCTGGGCAAGATCCGCGATGAGGTATTGCCGCGTGATACCCGAGCCCGCCTGCCGCTCGAAGCGCTGAGCCTGCAATCGCGCCTGCAGTTCCGTTTCATGTATGAGTTCATGCGCCAGGGTGAGTGCGGCGACATCATCATCGATAACATGCGCGGCAGCATCGACCCTGAATCGACGGTCGACCTGAGTGGCTACGATCACTTTATGGCCATGCCCAACCTGGGCGTTTTCAAGGATGCCGGCTTCCCCTTCACACGCCTGGCCGATCTGTCGCAGAGCGCCGTGGTGCTCCCCGACAACGCAGGTATCGAAGAGCTGGGTGCCTACCTGGATATCCTTGGCCGCTTTGGTGAGTCCACCGGTTACCCGGCCACCGCAGTGACTGTGACCCAGGCCGCGCAAGTCAGCCAGGTGGCCGACAAAGACCTGCTGGTGCTGGCTTCCGGTGCCAATCAACCGTTGCTTGAAACCTGGGCCGAGCGTTTGCCGGCGCAGGTCAATGGTAACCAGAGCCGGGTCGAACTGTCGGACCTGGCGTTCAAGGTGCGCAGCTGGTTCAGCTCTGATCCGGAGGCCAACCTGCGCCGGGCGCGGGTGGCCATGTCGTTCTCGGCCGAGCAAGGCAGTTCGTTCCTGACCGGCTTTGAGTCGCCGCTCAAGGGCGGCCGCAGCGTGGTGGTGATTGCCAGCAGCCGGCCGCAGGATCTGGCTGATGTGACTCGTGCGCTGGTGGGGGGCGAGGACTACACCCAGGCGATCCAGGGCAGCCTGGTGGCGGTGCGTGGCAAGTCGGTTCAGGCGTTGGTGGCTGACGAGCAGTACTACATTGGCCAGTTGGGCGCTGTGCGCTACGTGCAATGGATCCTGTCGCGTAACCTGGCGGTGTCGCTGTTGGTCACCGGCCTGAGTGTCGCGGTGCTGGCGGGGCTGGCGTTTCTGGCGCTGCGTGCCCGGGCACGCCGCAGGCTCGACCCGTGAGTCGGCTCAAGGCCTGGCTGGCCGGCATTCTGTTGCTGGTGCTGAGCAGCTCTCTGGTGCAAGCGGCGCCTCGCTGCGATAGCAGCCTGTGGCCGTTGTGGCAGACCTTTCGCGAGCACTTCGTGCAGCCTGACGGCCGCGTGCTGGATGCCAGCACGCCGCAGCAGCACAGCTCCTCCGAGGGTCAGTCATACGCGATGTTTTTTGCGCTGGTGGCCAACGACCGGTCGAGTTTCGACCTGATGTGGCGCTGGGCGCAGAACAACCTGGCGGGCGATGACATTGCCCATAAGCTGCCTGGCTGGTTCTGGGGCAAGGATGAGCAGGGCGTCTGGCGCTTGCTGGATGACAACTCGGCCTCGGATGCTGACCTGTGGTTCGCCTATGCGCTGTTCGAGGCCGGGCGGCTATGGCAAGACCAGCGCTACACCGAGGCGGCGCGCCAGTTGCTGACCAATATCAAGGCTCAGGAAATCGAGACCCTGCCGGGCCTGGGCAAGATGCTGATGCCGGGGTTTCGCGGTTTCATCAAGCCGGACCTGAACCAGCCTGACCTGTGGCAGCTCAACCCCAGTTACCTGCCAGTACCGCTGCTGCGGCGCCTGGCGGTAGTGGATGGCAACGGCCCGTGGACCGAGATCGCCAACAATACCCTGACCCTGATGCAGGCTGTGGGGCCCAAGGGCTTCATCGCCGACTGGGTGAGTTATCGTGCCAGCGGCGCCGATCAAGGGCAGTTCATTGTCGACCCGGTCAAAGGTGAACTGGGCAGTTACGACGCGATTCGTGTCTACCTCTGGGCCGGTATCACGGCGGCTGAAGATCCGCTGGCCAGGCCGATGCTCGCGGCCCTCAATGGCATGAGCGTCGCCACCGTGCAAAGCGGCGTGCCACCGGAAAAAATTCAAACCCGTAGCGGTGCCTTCAGTGGCCAGGGTGGTTTTGGGTTTTCGGCGGCCCTGTTGCCGTACTTCCAGGCGTTAGGCAACACGGCGCAAGTTGACGCACAGACGCTACGCTTTCGGCAGGGCATGGCCCAGAGCCTGACACCTGAAGCGCTCAAGGCCGCCCAGCCACCTTATTACCATTTTGTACTGAGCCTGTTTGCCTTGGGCCACATCGAGCAGCGTTACCGTATGGACGCTGACGGCCTGTTGCAGACCGCTTGGGGGACGCCATGCGCACGCCTCGCACCGTAATGCTTTCCGGGGTCCTGGCGACCCTTTTCAATGCCGGCGTGTATGCCGCGCCGCTGACTCCGGCCGGCCAGGCGCTGCTGGAACAGGGCCGTTACTGGCAGAACCAGAACGACCCGCAACGCGCCACAGAAGTCTGGAAAAAACTGCTGCTGATCGACCCGCAGCAGATCGATGCGCAGTACGGTCTGGGCCTGTTGGAACTCAAGGCCAAACGCACCGCCGCTGCTACCCGTTATCTGGAACAGATGCGCAGTGCTCATCCCGGTGACCCGCTGACGTTGCAACTGGAACAGGCCATTGCCCTGACGAGTGGCGATGCCAGCCAGCGTCTGGAAAATGCCCGTCTGGCAGCGCAGAACGGTGAGCTGGACAAGGCGGTCGGTCTGTACCGGCAGTTGTTTGCCAACAAACCGCCCCAGGGTGAACTGGCTCTGGAGTTTTACAGCTACCTGGGCTACACCCGCACCGGCTGGAACGAGTCGCGCCAAGGCCTGGAGCGTCTGCTGGCCCAGGAGCCGGACAACGCCAAGGTCAAGCTGGTGCTGGCCAAGCTGCTGATCCGCAATGAGACCACTCGTGTCGATGGCATCAGGCGTCTGGCGCAATTGTCGACAGTCCCGGAACTGGGCGGCGAGGCCACTGAAAGCTGGCGCCAGGCGCTGGTCTGGCTAGGCGCGCCGCGACCGGCCGAGGTCGCGCTGTTCGAGGCCTACTTGAAGGCCAACCCCGATGACTCTGAGCTCCGCGAGCAGATGCAGGGCAAGGGCGCTGCGGCCGCTCAGGTGCAGCAGAACCCGCATCTGGCCCGTGGTTTCAAGGCGCTGCAGGACAACCAGCTGGATGTCGCCGAACAGGCCTTTCAGGCGCGTTTGAAAGAACAGGCACAGGACGCCGATGCCTTGGGCGGTATGGGGCTGGTCCGTCAGCGTCAGGGGCGTTTTAACGAGGCCAACGAACTGCTGGGCCGCGCCGTGGCGCGCAGCGGCAATGCGCGCTGGCAGACGGCGCTGGATGCCAACCGTTACTGGGCCTTGCTGGGCCAGGCCGGCACGGCGCGGGCCGATAAGGACCTGCAACGGGCGGCAAACCTGTTGCAACAGGCGATTGCCCTCAAGCCCCGGCAGATTGAAGGCCATGTAGCGCAGGGCAGCCTGCAGGCTGAGCAGGGGCGGTTCGATGACGCCCAGGCCAGCTATCGCCAGGCGCTGGCGCTGGATGCGGCCAATCCCGACGCTTTGATGGGGATGCTCACGGTGCTGACCCAAAGTGGCCAGACCGCAGAGGCCCAGCGTCTGATCGACGGCCTGAGCGCCGCCCAGCAACAGCGCCTGGGCGATCTACGGCCGCTACGCGCGGCCCTGGCCGCTGGCCAGGCGCGCAACGCCGAACTGCGTGGCGACCTTCGCTCGGCGCTGGCTGCCCAGCAGGATGCGGTGCGCAACGAGCCGAAGAATGCCTGGCTGCGCAACGACCTGGCGCGCCTGTACCTGCTCGACAATGCGCCGGACAAAGCCCGTCAGGTCATCGATGACCTGCTCAAAAACGATTCGGCCAATCCTGAAGCGTTGTACGTGGCGGCACTGGTGGCGGCGCGGATGAGCGACTTTCCGGCGGCGCAGCGTCATCTGGAGCGGATCCCGGCGGCGCAGCGCACCCCGGCGATGCAGAGCCTGGCCAGTGACTTGCGCGTGCAGAGCCTGATTACCCAGGCCGGCGAACAGGTGCGCAAGGGCAACCGCCAGGCTGCTGTGGACCTGCTCAGCCGCGCCGAAACCAGTGCCCGTGACGAGCAACTCAGTGCTTTGGCCAATGCCTGGATCGAAGCCGGGCAGCCCGAGCGAGCCTTGCAACTGTTGCGTCAGGCTCAGGAACGCAGCCCCTCACCAACCCCGGAGCTGCGTCTGGCCTATGCCGGTGCGTTGCTCAAAAGTGGCGATGATGTGCAGGTCAACCAGATCCTCAACGAGTTGCAGAACCGCAACCTGACGCCTGCGCAGCGGCGCAGCTATGACGATCTGCTGTTCCTGTACCGGGTCCGTCAGGCCGATCTGTTGCGTGACCAGGGCAATCTGGTCGCCGCTTACGACACCCTGGCGCCGGCCCTGGAGCAACGCCCGAATGACCCGCTGGCCGGTGCTGCCCTGGCGCGTATGTACCTGGCCAACAACGATCCGCACAAGGCGGTTGCACTGTATCAGCCGTTGCTGGCCAAGTACCCGCGTGATGCCAGCTTGCAGATCGGCATTGCTCAGGCCTGGAACCAGTTGGGCGAGTCGCGCAAGGCCGAGAAGGCCGTCGATGAAGCTGTGGACCTGGCGGGCAACGATCCGCAGATCCTGTTGACCGCCGCCGGGCTGCTGCGCGCCCAGGGCAAGACCTCACGTGCCGCTGAGTTGTACAGCCGCGCCCTGGCCTTGCAGGAGCCGCTGCACCAACCGGGAGTTAATCCGTTTGCCAAGGCGACCGCCAGCAATCCCTTTGTCGGTCAGCCTGGCCAGCGCGGTCAGTCGCGGCTGGCCCAGCAGGGCAACCTGAATCAGATTCCGGAACCGGCCGAAGTTCAGGCCGCGGCAGTTGAGCCAGTGGCCCCGGTTGCCGTACCGGTGCCGCAGTTTGCCGCCGCACAAGCGCCAGCCCGCTACGCTACACCCGATAGCTACGCGGCGGGCTATGCCGCCGGTTATGCCGCTGTAGCCCAGGCGTCGGCCCCGCCCCCGCGTGAACCGGCAACCGTGCGCAAGGCGGCGCCCGTGCCGGTTGACCCTTGGCAGCAAGCGCGTCAGAGCCTGGAGCAGATTCGCCAGGAGCGCAGCCCCAGCGTGACTCAAGGCGTCAGCTATCGCAGCAACAACAGCGAGTCCGGGCTGGGCAAGATGTCCGAAGTCCAGGCCCCCCTGGAAATTCGGATGCCGCTTGGCGATGACCGGCTGGCGCTGCGTGTGACCCCAGTGTCACTCAATGCCGGTTCGGTTGACGACACGGCCGCATTTCGTTTTGGCAGCGGGCCGACCCTGTCACCTTTGCAGAACCTCAGCGGTCTGACCGCCGTACAGACCGCAGCCGCTCAGGAAGCACTGGGCGCGGACGTGGATTTGCGCGGTGCTTCGGCGGCCGGGATCGGTCGCCAGAAAGACAGCGGCGTGGGGCTGGCCGTGGCCTATGAAAGCCCTTCGCTGGGCCTCAAGAGCGATCTGGGCACCAGCCCGATAGGCTTTTTGTACAGCACCGTGGTCGGAGGCATCAGCCTGGAGCGGCCGTTTGTCGAGGGCGGTGACTGGCGTTACAGCATCAATCTGTCGCGGCGTCCGGTCACCGACAGCCTGGCCTCCTTTGCCGGCGTTCAGGACCGGCGTACCGGCGTCGAGTGGGGCGGTGTCACCGCTAATGGCGGGCGTGTACAACTGAGCTACGACAATGGCCATTTCGGCACCTATGGTGTGGCCGCCGTGCATGAACTGGTGGGGCATAACGTCGCTGACAACCAACGCCGCGAGGGCAGTGCCGGCGCTTACTGGTACATCTTCAACGACGATAGCAAGCAGTTCACGGTCGGGGTCAACCTGACCGCCATCGGTTTTGACCAGAACCAGAACTTCTATACCTATGGCCACGGTGGTTATTTCAGCCCGCAGGGCTTCTATGCCCTCAGTGCGCCGATTGGTTGGTCGCAGCGTTCCGGCCGGCTGAGCTACTCGTTGCGTGGTGCACTGGGTGTACAGCATATCCAGCAGGATGGCGCGGACTTCTATCCCAACGACAAGGCCTTGCAGGCGAGTCTTGAAGCGACGGCGCAAAACCTGGCCGGCGCCGGGCTTGGCGTGTCAACCCAGTACGCCGGGCAGAGCAAGACCGGGGTGGGTTACAACCTGGCCGCAGCGGCCGAGTACCAGATGGGCGACAACTTCTTCCTGGGTGGCCAGTTCGGTCTGGATAACGCCCGTGATTACCGACAATGGAGCGGCGGTTTGTACCTGCGCTACATGTTCGAAGACTTCAGCGGGCCGATGGCCTTGCCGGTCAGCCCTTACCGTTCCCCTTATTCGAATTAGCAGCAGGAGTAGTACGCAATGGCAACAGCATCGGTCCTGGCGGGCCTGACGATCCTGATGATTGGCGACAGCCACCTGGCGACCCCCGATTACCTGATCGGCAGCCTGCACGACAGCCTGGTCCAGCAGGGCGCCAAGGTCCACACCCTGGGCATCTGCGGCGCCAACGCCGGTGACTGGCTGCAGGCCACACCAGGCACCTGTGGCGGTGCCGAGCGCCGTGGCAGCGAAAAGACCGTGGTGTTGGGCAGCAAAGCGGCGACCGTACCAATCAGCCAGTTGCTGGCCGCCGACAAACCGGATCTGGTGCTGGTGGTGATGGGCGACACCATGGCCAGCTACACCAAACCGGCGTTCCCTAAAGCCTGGCTGTGGCAGCAGACCACCACGTTCACCAAGGCGCTGGCGGCCAGCGGCACACGCTGCGTCTGGGTCGGCCCGAACTGGGGCACCGAGGGCGGCAAGTACGGCAAGACCTTCGCCCGGGTCGAGATGACTTCGAAGTTTCTGGCCAGCAACGTTGCCCCTTGCAGCTACATCGATTCGCTGCAGTTCTCCAAACCGGGCCAGTGGGCCACGGTGGATGGCCAGCACTTGACCGGTCCTGGCTACAAGACCTGGAGCGATAACATCGGCAAGGCGTTGGTGCAGGCGCCTGCGGTCAAGGAACTGCGGCCATGATCCGGCCACTGGCAGCGCTGCTGCTCTGGCCGATGCTGGGTGGCGTCGCGCAGGCGGCCGAGATTGCCCTGTACCCCAGCGGCCCGGCTGAAGACTCAGCGTTCATCCGCTTCGTCAATGCCAGCGCCGCGCCGCTGGAGGTCGTGGCCCGTGAAGGACAGAAACCGCTGCGCCTGGAGGCGGAGCAGCCGTCGGCCTTTTTTCCGGTACAGGCCAAAGGGGCGGTTGAAGGCACGCTGATCAGTGGTGCGCAACGGCTGGCCATGGCGCAGGCGGTCGAACCCGGCGAGTTCGCCACGGTGGTGGCCCTGGCCAAGGCCGATGGCAGCCTGCGTCAGGTCGCGGTGCGCGAAGCACCGGATGACTTCAATGCGCTGAAGGCTTCGCTGGCGTTCTTCAGCCTCGACGCCAGTTGCGCCGAGGCCAGCCTGCGTCCGGCCGGGCGTACGGCCGATTTGTTCAAGGCGGTGCCGGATGGCACCTTGCAGCGTCGCTCGATCAACCCGGTCAAGTTGTCGGTGCAACTGGTCTGTGGCCAGGCCAATGTCGGCGCGCCCTTGGATCTGGGTGAGCTGAAGGCGGGTGAGCGCTACAGCGTGCTGCTGTTGCCATCGACCAATGGCCCGCGCCTGTTGGCGGCTACGGATACGTTGTCCCACTGATCGAATCAGGCAGTTGTCGTCATGGTCTTCGCCTCTCTGGAGTTTCTCCTGCTGTTCCTGCCGGCGTTCATGCTGGTCTACGCGCTGGGGCGGCCGGCCTGGCGCAACACGATTCTGCTGATCGGCAGCTGGCTGTTCTACGGTTGGTTGAGCCCGTTGTTTCTGGCGCTGCACATGGTCCTGACGGTGATCGCCTGGGGCGGCGGGCTGGTCGTGGACCGCGCCCGTGAGGGGTCGAGCCGGCGCATGCGCTGGCTGGTGGGGTTGATCGTGCTCAACACTGCCGTGCTGTGCTGGTACAAGTACGCCAACATCCTGGCCCTGACTGCCAATGAGCTGATGAGCGCTTACGGTGCGATGCCGTTCGAATGGCAGCGCGTGGCCTTGCCGGCGGGGCTGTCGTTCATCGTCCTGCAGGCGATCTCCTACCTGGTGGATGTGCATCGTCACACGGTGCCGGTGGAGCGCAGCTTCATCAACTACGCCACCTACATCTCGATGTTCGGCCATTCGATTGCCGGGCCCATCATCCGTTATGACTGGGTGCGCCGTGAACTGAACCAGCGTGAATTCAACTGGCAGCTTTTTTCCCTGGGTGCACGGCGTTTCATGATCGGCATGAGCATGAAGGTGCTGGTGGCCGACACCTTGTCGCCGCTGGTGGATGTCGCTTTTCATCTGCCGCAGCCGAGCCTGGTCGATGCCTGGATCGGTTGCCTGGCCTATTCGCTGCAACTGTTCTTCGACTTTGCCGGTTACAGCGCGATGGCGATCGGCCTGGGCCTGATGCTGGGCTTTCACTTTCCGGAGAACTTCAACCGGCCGTACCTGGCGCGCAGCATCCAGGATTTCTGGCGGCGCTGGCATCTGTCGTTGTCGAGCTGGCTGCGCGATTACCTGTACATCGGCCTGGGCGGCAATCGCCATGGGGTCTGGAACACCTACCGCAACCTGTTCCTGACCATGGCCATCGCCGGCCTGTGGCATGGCGGTGACAGCTGGAATTACCTGCTGTGGGGGGCGGCGCATGGTATCGCGCTGTGTGTCGATCGGGCCTGGGCGCATTCGAGCCTGCCGGCGATCCCCAGACCGTTGGCCCATGTGCTGACCTTGTTGTTTGTATGCCTGGCCTGGACGCTGTTTCGCTCGCCGGACTTCCATACGGCCTTGAGCATGTACGCCGGCCAGTTTGGCCTGCACGGCATTGGCCTGGGGGATGCCATGGCTGTGACCCTGCGTCCGGCGCATGGCATGGCGGCCGTGCTGGGGCTGTTGTGCATCGTGGCACCGTTGCTGCAACGCCGCACCGAACAACGCTGGGCCCAGGCGCGCTGGTTTGTCACCGGCGCGGCGGTGTGGCCGGTGGCGGGTTTCCTGCTGTCGTTCGCGTTGATCGCCAGCCGTGAAACCGTGCCGTTCCTGTACTTCCAGTTTTGAGGGCCTGTTCATGAGCCAGCCATCCAATGCACCGCTCGCGCCCACTGAACTGGCCTTGCGCAGCAGCCCTTTGGCCGGAGTGACCCTGGCGGCATTTCTGGGCATCGGCCTGCTGAGTTGTGGAGTACTGATCGCCAGCGGCAAGCTGCAATGGTTGCCGGCCAACGTCGACCGCGAGGCGCTGCTGCACGGTGAGGTGACCCATGCCCTGGCCAAGCAGTTGTCTGCCACGTTGTTGGCTGAGCAAGCGGCCAATCTGGAACGCGGCGCCAGTTGGCTGTTGTTGCAAGACAGTGGCCCGCGGGTCCGCCAAGGCTGCCCTGGCTGGCTGTTCCTGACCGATGAACGACGCATCCAGCGCAATGCCGAGGCCAACGCCCAGCGCAAAGCCCAGGCGGTGATCGAACTCAAGCAGCGGCTGAAGGGGCAGGGTATCGACCTATGGGTGGCGGTGGTCCCGGACAAGAGCCGCATCGCCTCCAGCCAGTTGTGCGGGCTGTATCGCCCTGAGCAATTACAGTCACGGATCAGCGATTGGACCCGTCAGTTACAGAGCGCAGGCGTCACCACCCTGGACCTGACCTCGAGTTTGCAGCCGTTGGGTGAGGCAGCGTTTCTGCGCACCGACACCCACTGGAGCGAAACCGGCGCCAACGCTGCCGCCCTGGCGTTGGCGCGGCAGATAAAAGAGTCGGGCTTCAGGGCCAGCCCGCAGCGTGACTTCGACACTCGCGTAGCACCTGCCGCGCCGCGCCCCGGTGATCTGGTCCGCCTGGCCGGTCTCGACTGGTTGCCGCTGTCGCTACAGCCCACGCCGCAAAGCGTGGCCGAAACCACCATCAGTGAACAGGCGAAAGCGGCGCAGGGTGACGCTGACAACCTCGATGATTTGTTCGGTGATGCTGAACTGCCCAACATTGCGCTGATCGGCACCTCGTTCTCGCGTAACTCCGGATTCGTGGGTTTTCTGCAACGGGCGCTGGGGGCGCCGATTGGCAACTTTGCCAAAGACGGCGGCGAATTTTCCGGCGCGGCCAATGCCTACTTCAGCAGCCCGGCCTTTACCCAGACCCCACCGAAACTGGTGCTCTGGGAGATACCCGAACGAGACTTGCAGACGGCTTATGTGCCGTTGAAGCCCTGATAACGGGGGCTGTAGGCCTGCCACCTATATTTATAGCTAACTAGATATATTGCTATCTATCTAGATAGCTATAAATCTAAATCCGGTGAACATGCCGGTGATCGCTTCTCTCAAGACGTGTTCTTATCTTGCCAATATGAGCTACCCCTCTGTACAAGAACCGACATTTCAAGCGGCTGTACAACCTATGAGTTAGCGCTCCAGCTTCAACTGCGCTCTATCTTTCAGGCTGCGTTCTTCATACATCCTGTTACAGATCCCTACGCTCTGACATAATCGCGCCGCTTCGCCCAGCCCGCTGAAATCGGACGTAACGGACTACGCGCATGAGCTATTTCTCGATCGAATTCGGTCTCTGTTTCCTGCCTTTTTTCATTCTCTACTGGGGCCTGTGCGCCAGCACGCGCTTGCAGAACCTGCTGTTGCTGGCGGCCAGTTACGGCATCCTCGCCTCGTTTGGCCTGAGCTTTCTCTATGTGCTGCTGGGCTACACCGCGGTGGTATATGGCCTGGGGCATCTGAGCGCGCGATGGCCCGGGCGCTGGTTCATACGGCTGCTGATACTCACGGTGGTGTTTGGCTGTTTCTACTGCTTCAAGTATCAGGACTTGCTGGCCACGACCGTGCAGGCGGCCGGGCAGTCATTGGGTCTGAACCTGGCGTTGCCGGTGTTTCAGGTGCTGCTGCCGGTAGGGCTGTCGTTCTATGTGTTCCATTCGGTCAGTTATCTGGTGTCGATCAACCGGGGCGAGCTCAAGCCGGCGGGGCTGCCGGATCTGGCCCTGTACCTGGCGTTCTTTCCGAGCCTGATTGCCGGCCCGGTGAACCGAGCCTTGCATTTTCTGCCACAGATTCGTCCCGACGGCCTGCGTCAGGTGCTTGAGCCGCAGCGCGCGCTGGGTTTGATCGGTCTGGCGGCGGTCAAGCTGTTTTTGCTCAGCTCCTGGCTGGCCAACGAGTGGGTCGACCCGATTTTCGACACCCCCTCGGCGGGTTCGCCGGAGCAGATCCTGCTGGCGGTCTACGGTTACTCGCTGCAGATCTACTTCAACTTCAGCGGCTACACCAACCTGGTGACCGGCATCGCGCTGTTGCTGGGCTTTCGCTTGCCGGACAACTTCAACGACCCGTACCTGGCGCATAACCTCAAGGAGTTCTGGGGCCGCTGGCACATCAGCCTGTCGCGCTTTATCCGCGACTACATCTATATCCCGCTGGGCGGCAACCGGCATGGCCTGTGGCTGGGTATGTTGTACATGATGATCGCCATGCTGATCTCCGGTCTTTGGCACGGCGCCAGCGTCAATTTCATCGTCTGGGGCGCGCTGCACGGTATTGGTCTGGCGATCTACAAATTGTGGTCGCACTGGGTGCCTGAGCAGGCCAGTTGGCCGGGCGGACGTCTGTTGGCACGTTTGCTGACCTTCCATTACGTGGCGTTGGCGTGGATCTTCTTTCGCAGTGCGACGCTGGAAGACGCCAGCGAACTGCTCAACGGTCTGGCCGGTCTGTCATTGCACGGCCTTAGCAGTGATGCGGGACTCAAGGTGTTGGCGTGCCTGGCGGTGCTGGTGTTGTATCCGGCCTGGGTGAGTGTCGTGCGTGAGCTGCTGGCGGCGGGCGAGCGGATGCCGGCGGTGGTGTATCCGGTGGTGCTGGGGCTGTTCATTTCCGTGGTCATCTTTGCCTCGCCTGCGGGCGTGCCGGGTTTCATTTATGCCAGTTTTTGAGTCCACCACTGTTGGGAGCAGTCTGCGGGTTGCGTTGAAGACCCTGCTGATGCTGCTGACGACCATGATCATTCTCTGCTGGCTGAATCAGGACTCGATGCGTCTGTACTGTCAGCAGAAGTACCACCGCAGTTGCGAACTGCCCGGGCTGGGCGATAACCCGGCGTGGCGCCTGGGGGCGGACATCACGCGGGCCATGGGCCAGGGGCGCGATGCGTTTGTCGCCGAGCTTGGCAAGCGTACAGACGGCGTGCCGCCGGAGCCGGTGGTGCAACTGCCCGCCACGGTGGCAGCGGTGACGGTCATGGCCGGTGCTGCCGAGGCACCGGTGTATATTGCGCCGGTCGAGGTTCCTGTACTGCCGCCGCCTGCTGCACCCCAGACGCCTGTTGCGGCGCCCGCAGTATCGACCGTCGCGCCGGTGCCTGCCCGTTCAATCAATACCCGGCAGGTCATCCTTGAGCCCGGCGACGAGGTGTTCTTTGTCGGCGACTCGCTGATGCAAGGCGTGGCGCCGCATCTGGCCAATACCTTGCTCAAGCGCTTCAACATCAAGAGCATCAACCTGAGCAAACAGAGCACCGGGCTTGCGTATCCAGGCTTCTTCAACTGGCCGCAGACCGTGCATGAAACCCTGGAGGCGCACCGCAACATTCGTCTGCTGGTGGTGTTTCTCGGCCCCAACGATCCCTGGGACATGCCCGAAAGTCGTGGCAAGCCATTCCTGCGTTTCAAGAGCGAAGCCTGGGAAGCGCTATATCGTCAGCGTGTGCAATCGATTCTCGAACAGGCCCGGCAATACAATGCCCGGGTCATCTGGGTCGGCCCGCCGAACATGAACACCCCCAGACTGTCCACGGCCATGCAGTACCTGCGCGAGGTGTATCGCAGTGAGGCGCAGCAGTACCAGCAGTTCTACCTGTCGGCCAACGATGTATTCGGTTACGGCGCCGATGATTTTTCGTTCTACATGACCGACGAGACGGGCAAGAAGAGCAAGATTCGTGGGGACGACGGTATCCATTTCACGCCATTGGGCCAGCGGCTGATCGCCAATAAGGTGCTCACCCTGATTGATGTCCACCAACCTGGTTTATCGGAGCGTTGAGTTGATCAAACATGCCCTTTGGGGTGCTTCTAAAAACGCTGCGATGGCAACGCAGGTCGTTTTTAGAGGTGCCCTTTGTCTGCTGCTGACGGGCCTGTCCCTGAGTGCGGCTGCGGTTCAGCCTGAAGCGCCGCGCCCGCCCACGCGCATCGTGACCAAAGCCTGGACACCCTTGCTGCCGGCCAACCGGGTCGACCCGAACCTGAGCCAACTGGCGCTCAAGCTCAAGAACGCCCAGCGTCAGCCGGTCAATATCGTCCAGTTGGGCGACTCACACACGGCCGCCGACTTGTTCAGCGGCGAGCTGCGCCGGCTGTTCCAGCAAGACTACGGCGACGGCGGGATCGGTTTTATCGCCGCCACGCCGGTCCCGGGCACCCGTTACGAGCAGGTGATCATCAACACCGGCAAACGTCAGTGGGACCTGGTGTCGGCGCGCAATCAGCAAAGCACACAATTTCCGCTGGGCGGCTACCTGTCGCTGCCGATCGCCAGCCGTCCCGGCGTGACCCTGCAAAGCCGTGAGCCGAGCGAACAGCGCTATACGCTGTCGACCCTCTACCAGACCAGTCGCGGCACCATTTTGCAGGCTAAAGACACCGCGACCCAGGCCCGGGCATTGCCGGTCACTCAAGGCCAGTGGCGTTTCAGCCAGCCGATCAGCAATGTGCGCCTGCCTGTCGAGCTGAACTTTGCCAGCAGCAATGGTCTGGCGGTGGGCGGCTGGCTGTTGCAGTCGCAGCGCAACAATGGCGTGCTGTATTCGGCGCTGGGCATCAATGGTGCGACCTTCGATGTGGTCGACAAGTGGCAGGCCGGCTGGCTCGACACCCTCAAACAATTGCGCCCGGACTTGCTGATCCTCGCCTATGGCACCAACGAAGCCTACGACGACAGCCTGGAGCCGGCGCTCTACGAGCAGCGCCTGCGCGAGCGGCTGCAGATGCTTCGCAAGGCCTTGCCCGGCACGGTGTTGTTGGTGGTCAGCGCCCCGGACTCGGTGCGTAACAAGCGTGCGGCGCGTTGCGAAAGCAAACAGGCCAACAACCTGCGCCCGGTGATCCAGATCCAGCGCCGGGTCGCCGCTCAGGTCAATGCGTTGTTCTGGGACTGGCAGGCGTTCATGGGCGGCAACTGCGCCATCGAGCGCTGGCAAGCCCGCGACCTGGCCCGCCCGGACCTGGTCCATCTGACTGCCGAAGGCTACCGGCAGAGCGCAGCCGGGTTGTATGCCTGGTTCAAGGGCCAGGTCGGGAAACGCTAGGTCTTTTCAGCAGACAATAAAAAACCCGCCGAAGCGGGTTTTTTGTCCCAGACCATTCCAACTCCCTGTCGGCAGTATCCTTTCACGGTCGATCGTCCTTGATCCTGGTGAGCATCCTGTTCACCAGTGGTTGGATGTAAATATAGGCCTGTCGCCGGGGGCAGCAAATGGCAATTGTTCTCTGCTGCGTGTAAGCCTTTGGCTATTGCTGAAAGGATCTGTGCACCATGACTGGACAGGTCCGTACATCGCCAAAGGGGCTTGCTTGAAACAGAAATCTGGTTCAGTGTATGCACAAATGTCATTACATCGAGGGTTGGTCATGGCGTCCATCAACATCCGTATCGACGATGATCTGAAACTGCGGGCTTACCGGGAGCTGGAGAGGCTTGGCGTTACCCCCTCCGAACTGATGCGTCAGGCGCTGCAATATGTGGCAGAACGGGGGCAGTTACCTTTCAGGCCGGTTTTGGTTACCGAAGAGGATGAAGCGCTACTGACAACACTGCGTGAGCGGCTTGCTGAACCTCAGCGAGTAAAGGTTTCACTGGATGACCTTTAGTCTTGAGTTTGATGCGAGGGCGTTGAAGGAGTGGCACAAGCTTGGCGATACCATTCGCCAGCAACTCAAAAAGAAGCTCGCTGCAGTGCTGGTCAATCCACGTGTTGACGCCAACCGACTGCAGGGGTTTGCAGACTGCTACAAGATTAAATTACGCAGCAGCGGATATCGCTTGGTCTACCAGGTTATTGACCATGAAGTGGTCGTGTTCGTGGTGGCAGTAGACAAGCGTGAACGTAGCCAGGTTTATACCAAGGCGGCTGAACGCTTGAAAAACTGAAAGCGCAGAAAAAACAAAACCCGCCGAAGCGGGTTTTTTGTCCCAGACCATTCCAACTCCCTGTCGGCAGTATCCCTTCACGGTCGATCGTCCCTGATCCTGGTGAGCATCCTGTTCACCAGTGGTTGGATCTGACTATAGGCTTGTCGCCGGGGTGCGCAAATGGCAATTGTTCTCTGGCGCGTGTAAGCCTTTGGCTATTTGTACCTGGAGGCTACCATTGGCGGCCGTGCCACGTTGAAAAGCTTGCCGCTTTGGAATGGGTCAAAGGGAATGAAGGCATTTTGTGGACGATTTGATCGTTGAGCGCCAAGGAAATACGACGATGAAGAAAACTGCCGTGCAGCTGGGAGACGACAGCCTGGCAGATGCCTTTCGTGAGCTGATGAATGCAGTCATCAATATGCGTGAGGCCGGAGTCGACCTGAATCAGGTACAGCATGCCCCCGAATTCACCTATCTGTTGACCCCCAAACAGTTTGACCGGATTAAGCGGATTTGCCGGGAAAAGGGTTGGCCTGAGCCAAATCAAAGGGGAATTCTCATGGACCTCCAGGCTATTGCTCACCCCTTGGACGCTCGCGAAACCAAAGATCACTGTACGTCGGAGGAGGCTTTGCAGATCCTGGTCAACGCGTACTGTGCCTATAGCCAGGTGGGCCTGAATAAGCCAAAGCATGCACAAGGCATTCTCTTCAATACGGGCAGAAAGGTCAGTATAGGCCGAGGTAGCTACTACGCTCTGGCTGTTGTGAAGGTGTGCGAGGATGGGGTCAGAAGGTACTTGGCCCCAGTCACTGCGTATCACGCGACTGAGGCCAAGATCCGGAAAATCAGGTGACTACGAGGAAGGACGGCTTCGAAGGCGAGTCTCCTGCATTTAAGCAGAACAACCCATACGCCCAGGATTTCCCTTCATATGACCTTGGCTAGCCAGGTCTTCGCAGCTCCGCCGACAAATTTTCTGCTGTCTGCGTAGTCGTGGTCGATTTTAAGCAACACCCTTTGGGAATGCAAATCTGCCCTTTTCGTTAGACGTACTGAAAAAGGTACATAAGGATTTTGAGGTATAACGAGCCGTTGCAATACCGCAGAAAAAACAAAACCCGCCGCAGCGGGTTTTTTGTCCCAGACCATTCCAACTCCCTGTCGGCAGTATCCCTTCACGGTCGATCGTCCTTGATCCTGGTGAGCATCCTGTTCACCAGTGGTTGGATCTGAATATAGGCTTGTCGCCGGGGTGCGCAAATGGCAATTGTTCTCTGGCGCGTGTAAGCCTTTGGCTATTCGTACGTACGCTCAAACAAGCCGGTCTTCAAACGAGTGATACTCCGGCTTGAAGTCCAGGTTACGTGGGTCGTCGAAGCAGCCGATCAGCAGGGCGACTGTCGGCGCATCGTCTATCGCACCGAGTGAGCTGCCGCAGGTGGCGCAGAAGGCCCGGCTCGAATAATCGCTGGAGCGCCAGGTGGCCGGTGCACCGCCGGGGCCGGTCCAGCGTATCTGGTCGCTGGGGTATTCCACCCAGGGTGCGCTCAGGCTGCCGGTGTGGCGCTGGCAGAACCGGCATGAGCAGTTGTGCGGGTTGCCAGCGGCGCCGTGGGCTTCGAAGCGGATCGCACCACACAGGCAGCCGCCGGTAAAGGTCTGGGCCATGTGTTTCATCCTGTTGAATACTGCACCGTCAGCCATGGTTTCCAGGCCATCGTCGCTCTGTCGGCGTAGGCCGGTTGCTCGGGCGTGGCACTCGTCTGGCGTATTTCCTGAAACTGGTAGCCGGGCAGGTAGTGGTCGAGCAGGTTCATGACGCTCACATACCCGCCAGTCCTTCCAGCTCATCAGCCCGCCGCGCGGTGGCTTCGAGTACGCAACTGCTGCTGTTGAGGCGGTCCATGGTGCCGCCGGTGAGCTGGGCATAGAAGCTGCAGTTGGCATCGCGGTACTTGATCCACTGGCGCTGGGCCTCGCGCAGCAGCGCTTGCTGGGTTTCGCCGTGGGCAGCCAGGGCGGCTTTGTACTGGGCGTTGAGGCGGGCGTCGTGGCGTTTGAGCTCGGCTGCGTTGCAGTCGAGCATTTCCACCGTAACGCCGCCGGAGGTGTCCATGCAGCGGTCATAGGTGACGCTGTATTGCGGTTCTTTGGCCTGGACAGGCAGTGCAGGCAGGATCAAGGCGGTGAGAAGCAGCAGCGAGCGTGGCAGCGACATAGGTCCCTCTGTCGATCAGTGGTGTTGGCGACAAGCATACTGATTCGCAGCCGGATATGGGCTATTCGCAATCGCGTTCGAGTTGTTTGAGCACCTGATTGTCCTGCAGAACTTGCAGATGGATCTGGCATGTCGCGCCTGAAGGCAGGCTGATTTGCACGACTGAAGAGGCCACGCCGCTGTGCAGGTCGCCGCTCTGGCTGATGCTTGAGGTGCCGTTGCTGCTGGTCTGGCGAACGCTCAGGCGGTATTGCAGGGTCAGCGGCGCAGGGCTTTGCAGCAGCGGGCTTATCAGCACCGCCTCGGCGTTGCGCTGGGTGTCGATCGATACCACCAGTTGGGAGATGTCGATCATCGGGGTCACCATTGTTTGATGCTGGCGGTGGAATTGTTGCCGTACTGGGTGACTGAGGCCGTACCGCCGAAGCCGCTCTGTTGCACGCTGGCCTGGTTGCCATTGCCGTACTGGCTGACCTGCGCCTGATTGTAGGCGCCGCTCTGTTGGACGTTGGCGCTGTTGTTCAGACCGTTTTGTTGCAGGCTGGCCTGGTTGTAGCTGCCGGCCTGGCTGAGCACGATGTCGTTGGCGTTGCCGGTCTGCTGCAGGTAAGCCTGGTTGTTCGCGCCGCTCTGGCTGATCTGCGCCTGGTTGCGATTGCCGTCCTGACGCTGGGTCAGTTGCTGGCTGGCACCGCTTTGCTCGACCCGGGTCTGGTTCCAGGAACCGATCTGTTCGATGTTTGCCACTTTACCGTTGACGATGCCGGCGTAGCGGGCTTCAGCTTGCAGATCCGCGGCCTGGCAGAGGCCGCTGCTGATCAGCAGGACGGCGGCCAGATGGCCGCGCAGGTTGATGTTAAATGCCATGATCTGCTCCGTAAGGATTATTTGTCGGACCCGGTAAGAGGCATGGCCAGCGTCTGTTCGTCGTAATTCTTCAAATAGGCCTGCAGCAGCGGCTGGTTGATGTCGTCAGGGTTTTTCAGACGCCAGCTGCCGTCACGCACACCTTGGGCAACCATGTGCACCAGCGCGGTCTCGATGGCTTCACGCACACACTGCTGGACCGGTTCGTTGCGGCTGATACCGGTCTCGACTTCCAGCAGGTGCTTGAGCGAGACATATTTGAAAACGCCGAAATCGACCTGGATGGAAAAGATCGTTTTGGTCGTGGTGATGCTCTGGATAATCTCGCCCGTGCGGATGTCCACGGCCCGCAGGTTGACGGTGACCTGATCCTGGCGATACAGCTCTGAAGGGCCGATGCCCAGGTAACGCACGCCCAGACCGCCGGTGCGGACGTTGCTTTCGTAGCCGACGATGGCGCCTTCAACGATCAGGTTGGCGGGCCGCAGGGGGGGCAACTGTACCTGGGCCTGGTCCTGAGGTTGCTCCAGCGCGCGGATGATCTTGCGCTCGGTGAGCAGGTCCTGCAGGTTTTCACGCTCCATCGGCTTGAACCACTTCGAGTCACGCAGGGCGGTCACCAGCAGTGACGCGGCGCCTTGGGTGACGGCCGTGGAAAACGAGCTGTCTGGTGAAGGCTTGTATTGGCCGGTCTGGTCGCGCAAGCCATAGACTGCCACGGAAATCGGGCCGGCCGGGGCTGGCAGGTTGGCCAGATCGCGGGAAATTTGGGTAGGGGGAGCCAGCGACGCGGGGTTGAAGGTCGCCGCTGGACGGGACGTAGCACAACCGCTGACCAGCATTGCTGCACACCCAATTAATGATAACGCGGGGATGTACATGCCCGTGACTCCCCAGAACGCCCCCCGGGGTGGGGGGCGGGGCTACAGCCATTAACGCTGGGTGATAGTGGCGGTGTTGCCGGCGCCGCCGGTCTGGGTAACGTTGGCCACGTTGTTGCTGTTGGCCTGGGTCAGCGCCACGACGTTGCTCTGACCGACCAGGCCGATGCCGCTCTGGTTGACGTTGGCCACGTTGTTGTAGCCGTCCTGCAGCAGGCGGGCTTCGTTGTAAGCGCCGGTCTGCACGGTGTTGGCCTGGTTGTTGTTGCCTTTCTGCTCGACGTTGGCGACCAGTTTCCAGCCGTAGGACTGGTTGACGTTGGCGGTGTTGTTGCTGCCCTGGGTCTGCTTGACGGCGGCGCTGCTCTCAGCCACGGCGGTCTGGGTGACATAACCCTGGTTCTGGTTGCCGTTGGCCTGAGTCACGGTGGCGGTGTTGTTCCAGCCGCCGTTCTGGCCGATGGCCGCTTTGTTGGCACTGCCATAGCTTTGGTCGATGCCGGCCGCGTTGTTGTAAATCGCGTACTGCTGGTTGATCGAACCTTCGTTGCTGTCGCCGCGTGACTGGGCAATGGTGGCGGTGGCCACGTTGTTGCCGACCTGGGTCACCCAGCCCTTGTTGTTATTGCCATCGCGCTGGCTAATGGTGGACTGCGCAGCGTTGTTGACTTGCTGGTTGCTCGACGCCAGGTTGTTTGAGCCGGCCCATTGAATGGTGTTGCTGGTGGTGCCGTTGTTACCGTTCTGGGTGGCGTACGCCTGGTTGTTGTTGCCGCCGTAGGTATGGCCCTGGTCGATCTGCACGGTGCTGTTGGTGTTCCAGGTCTGCTCGACGCTGGCGGTGTTGTTCGCGCTGCCCTGTTTCACAGCGGCTGTCTGACCGCCATTACCAACCTGTTTGATGCCGGTCTGGTTGCTGTTGCCGTTTTGCTGGGCTGTCGCGGTGTTGTTGCTGCCGGCCTGCACCGCGCTCACGCTGCTGCTGGTGGCGGTCTGCTCAATACCGGCGGTGTTGCGCCTGCCGTTCTGCTCGGCATAGACCGAGGACTGGTTGGCACCGATCTGAGTCGAAGTAATGGCGTTACTTGAGCCGTTCTGGATGGCGTTGACGGTGCTGTTGTCAGCCAGTGCAGAACCGGACAGGGCAACCAGAACCGCGAGTGAAAGCAGGGATTTTTGAGTGCGCATGGACGTCTTCCTTATTAATAGGATCAGGTTCTTGAGGTCGGTGAATGCAGGAACAGCAAGTACGGCGGTATTACGGTTGGTTCACTTGAAACTGGGTGGTCTGGCCGGTTCTTTTGTCGGTTGTGACAATCTGTAGCAGCCCGCCTTGCAAGTTGGTAATGGCAATACTGAAGTCGGTGGTTTCAACCACGCCGGGCGAAAGTTTGCCATCGGCGCCCACGATGCTGGAGGTCACTGCCGAAGAGACCCGGCTTAAAATGGCGCTCTGCAACATGCTGTTGAACTGCTCCAGCGAACTTTGGGTGGTGGACGCGCTGGACTCTTTGAACTTGTTCTGTGCCGTGGCCTGGTTCATCAACACCGAACCGTTCAACGGATTGCCACCGAATGAAGGGTTGACCGGTGTGTAGACCAGTTCGCTGGCCTGCACGCGACCGCCCAGAATAAAGAGCAGCCCCAGGCTGATAGGCAACAAAGCATAACGGTGCATAACCTTACCTTTAGAGTTCGTCGCGACCGATATCGGGATCGCCAAAAAACTGTGCCACCTGATACTCCAGAATTGCCTGATAAACCTGCTCTGCGGCATTGGCGCCCAACGCCGGGATAAGGCTGCGGTTAGGCGGCAGAAACATCTGCACCAGGCGCCGGTGGCCGTAATCGACAAACACCTGACTGCCCAGCCGGGCCGTGGGCCGTTCGCTGATGGACACGCTAAAGCGGCCATCGGGGTCCTTGTCGTTCCAGGCACTGGCGAAACTGTCGTAGAACGCGCGACCTGCCAGGGTCATGGTTTGCGCCATGACCAGACCGCCCACGTCCTGGTCGAGCGTGCGTTTTTGCGTCAGCGCTGGCGTTTGATCGACACTCGACTGCGCCAAGCCAATAGAGGCCAGTACCAGTTGCAGAACGAGAACGCTCAGGAGCCGGAAGTAGTTCATGGGTCGTTGAGTCACAACAGGTGTGTGATGCCAATTTATAACTGGTTAATTACAAAGTGCTACTGTTTTTTTAAACTAAACAGGAAATAATTTTCTGGCGCCAAATTGTTATTTATAACTAACGAAATGAATGGGCTTATGGGGTGTTTTCTGGCGTCAATAATAGATCTGGGCGCGCCAGCCTTTCATCAGGGGCCGTCAGGCGAAGAGGTGACGTCAATTAATTTGACGGGTTGAGCACATAAGCCATTAAAGGCATGATCTAACGGTGGGCCGGTTATGGGTGTTGAGAATCCCGCGGGCGATGAAATATAAAGGCGGCTTATAGGCCGCTGCCCGGATATAAGATGGCGTTATTTGGCATCAAATGAATTATTAGTTGCATTCATTTGAGTGAGGTATTTAACCGTGCCGGTTGTTGTCTTACGGCACCCCGGCAGATGTTTATGGGTTCAGACCCTCGACCAGCTCAGGCGTCACATAGTGTGGGCCATCGAACAGGTACAGCGGATAGCCGGCATACGCTGCCATTTGCGGTTTGAGCTCATCCAGCGTTGCCGGACGAAAGCCGCCGCCCCATTGCGGCCGGAAGGCTTCGACGATCAGCCGTACGCGGTCTTTGCCCAGCCGCTGGCTGAGCACGTCCATGTAAGTGCGGGCCACCGGCGCGGTGCGCGCATAGACGCCCACGCCGTCCTGGAAGAACACCCCGACATCTGCCGGCAGCCAGCTCTGCAGCCAGTCGGCAGTGGCGGCAGGGCCGATGTTGGCACCGTCATAGACACTGATCCACAGCGGGCGAGGCAGTTTGGCCAGTAGCGCGGGCAGCTCTTTGGCGCGGGTCCAGCTGGGGTCGACTTCCGCGGGGAAATACCAGCCGGTGACGTTTAGCGGTGTCTGGACCCTGGCCAGCTGTTCTGACAACGCTGCGAGGTGCTCGATGTTGTCCCGTGAGCGGTTTTCGCTGAAATAGCCGGCCAGGCCGAGAATCACACCCTGCGCCCAGGGTTCGCGGGCGATGCGTTCCCAGTCGGGCATCACCGGCACGCCCGGCAGGCCGGTGCCGGGTATGAATGCCTGATCGTCGACCACTGACCACTGCACCAGCAGCTCTTTGGCGCCGAGTGTGTGCCACTGGCCCTGGATGCCCACCGTCGCGTTGTCCGGCTGCCAGACGATGCCGGCGATGTCGGGCGCGGGCCGCTCGCTGTCGATGGCATAGAGCAATCCGGTACCGAGTGCTATCAAGCCCAGCAGCACGCCGGTGAGCACCCGGGCGCGGGTTGACAGACGACGGAGCAGCGGTAGCTGGGGCATGGTCACCACGAGTAGGTAAAGCGAGCGAAGACGCCTTCGGCGCGATCGTCACCGAAGACCCGCTCGCGATATTGCAACGACAGGTCAATGTAGGACTGTGGTGCCTTGCTACGAGTTTCACGCATCCAGTAGCGCACCCCGACACCGACTCCGACGCCGCCGGCGTTGCCGGATGAGCTGCGCTGGCGGCCCAGGTCATCGACCTGGCTGCGCATCTTCGAGTCGTAGTCGGCGGCCGCCACGATGTGCGGGAAAATCACCAGCCGGCGGCTGATACGGTCCAGACGAATGCTGCGGCCGATCTGCCATTCGCTGTTGAAGTAGTTGCGCCTGTTCTGCAGGTAGCGCCCGGCCTCCATATACAGTTGGGAGGTCCACCAGCCGGGTTTGTCGACCCGCAGGTCGGTGCCGATGCTTGAGCCGTAGCCCAGGCGCACCAGCCAGTCGCCGTCGACATTCGAGCCGGCCAGCGGGAAGGTGCGCTCCAGGGCCAGCATCACGTTGTACGCCGACAACGGCTTGAAGCGGATCCCCAGCGCGCCTTGCAAGGCATCGCGACCGGTGTCGTTGTCGTCCTTGCTCCACAGTGTGTCGGTCAGCCGGCCGTACAGCTCGAAGAACCGCGCATTGTTGTAGCCCAGCGGGCGCCAGGCCACTTCGGTGCTGTTTTGCAGGCTGTCGTTGCTGGCACCGGGTGCGCCGCCCAGACCGCTGCTGGTGCTGGCGCCGCGGTAAGTGCTGGTGTTGGTCAGGCTCCATTGCCGTGACAGGTCGGCGACCGAGCGACGGGTGTCGAATACCTCCTGTTCGCTCATGTCCAGCGTGCCGGCCCGCTGATAATCGAGCACCCGCTCGAAGTAGGCAATCGCCTGCACGTCATCGCCACTGCGCTGTGCGGTGTAGGCCGCGTTGCGCAGGTCGACCGGTTTAAGGCCGGTACTGCGGTCCACCTGGCGAAACGTCGCCAGCGCTTGATCCTGCTCGCCGGCCTGGCTGAGGAAGTAGGCAATCTGCACTTCGTCGCCGGCCTGTAGCTCGCCCTTGGCCCGTGCCTGTTGCAGATAGCGAAGCGCTGTATCGGGTTGGCCCATGGCCGCATACAGCGCCGCGCGTTCACGGTCGGGCAGGTTGCCGACAGCCAATGCCTGGGCGTAGTCCTGGCGCGCGCCGGCGTCGTCGCCCAGGCGCTGGCGCAGCTGCCCGCGCTGGGCCAGTAGCGTGGCGTCATTGCCTTGCAGGGCCAAGGCTTCGCTGGCGGCGGCGCGGGCCGCTTCGTATTGCTGATGGGCGATCAGGGCACTGACCAGCAAGCGCCGGTACGCGACGTTCTGCGGATAGCGCTGCACCACATCACGGGCCAGGCTCACTGCCTTGTCGTTGTCACCCTGGGCCAGAGCCTCGTAGCCTTTGGCGGCAATCACTACCGACTGCTGTTCTTCGATCGCCTGTCGGCGGCGCACCAGCTCCGGTTGCGGCCCCAATGTTGCGATGGCCTCGGTGGTGGCTGCGTGGGCTTGCTCCAGCTTCTGCTGGCGTTGCAGGGCTTCGATCAGCATCAGCCGATAGTCGAGGTTTTCAGGCGCTTGGCTGATGGCCTTGAGTGCAGCCCTGGCGGCGGCATCGTAATGGCCGTTGCGGTATTCGCGCAGCGACTGATTACCGGCCAGATAACCGGGTTTTGGCCGTGCATCGGGGTATCGCTCGGGGTGGTCGCGGCGATCCTTGTCACGTAGCGCCAGTTTGACCAGATCGTTCAGCTCGCTCACATCAGGACGCTGGCGCAGGGCTTCACGGGCTTTGGCGACCGCCTGGTCGTAATCTTTGCGGTCATAGGCCAGGTAAGCCTCGTTGGCCAGGTGATACGCCGGGCCGCTCAAGGCCAGCGGCAGGACTTCGGCCATGACGCTGGCCGGCAGCAGGGCCAGGCTTGCCATTAACGGCAGCAGTGCGCGCTTCATGGCGTGGACTCCATTGGCTCAAAACGGTATTGGCGTTCAACGGCCTGTTCGATGGTCTCGCGCGGCAACACGCCCAGATCCACCAGGTAGTCGCCGATTCTTCCGTGTTGTTGTGGCTGATAATTGAGCATCGCCCGGTCGAACACCTGACGGTCGATCAGCCCGGCTTCGATCAGCAAGTCGCCGAGCAGCGGCGTGCCTTTGGCAGGTTGCTGGCCTTGTGTGGCGGCGCCGATCCGGCGCAGTTGGGCGTTGATTTCGCTTTCCCGGGCAATCAACTGCAACGGCTCACCGCCCAGCGCGATGCTGATTTGCTGCAGCGCTTCGTCGCTCAGCGGGCTGGTCACGGCGATGCGTGGCTGGCCGTGTTCATTTGCGCCCAGCGCCACGGCACGCCAGCGCAGGACGAGCGCATGGTCGAGCAGGTCATCCTGACACTGCGTCTGCAGGTCGAAGATACGTGGCAGGTCATTTTGAAAGGCGATCGCCTCGGCCAGGGTTTCGTCATCCAGCCAGCCACGGCTCA
Organism: Pseudomonas sp. LJDD11; assembly: GCF_024584215.1. Classification (NCBI taxonomy): domain Bacteria; kingdom Pseudomonadati; phylum Pseudomonadota; class Gammaproteobacteria; order Pseudomonadales; family Pseudomonadaceae; genus Pseudomonas; species Pseudomonas sp. LJDD11. The sequence goes on along the minus strand of NZ_JANJFL010000017.1, from coordinate 8,070 downwards.
GCAGGATTCGGCCCAGCGGCAGGGGACGGCTGTGCTGTTCATCCAATGCGCTTTGCAGCCGCTCATCACTGATCGCCTGCCACGACAGCAGCACGCTGCCCAGCTTGCGCGGCGCGCTGGCCACCAGGTCGGTGGAGGGGAAGTCGTGCATGGTCTTGTCCCAGACCAGCTTGCGCCCCAGCAGCTTGCCAATCAGGAACATGCGCCAGGCGCGGGCGGCGGCCATGAAGTTGACGAAGTTGCCTACCACCATGCGCGGGATCGACAACAGCCCGTGCTGCCAGCCGTACAGCACGCTGGTGAAATAGAAACGGTGGGCCATACGCCACAGCAGTGCCGCGCCGTTGGCCAGCAACAGGACGCTCAACAGGTCACTGTTATCGAACAGGGTCGGAAAGCTGGTATCCCACAGGCCGCTGTAGCGCAGCACGATCAGCGCCACCAGTTGAATCAGGATGAGGTAGGCCAGGATGCTGACGAACGAGGTGACGATACCCTTGCGGTCGCGAAACAACAGATAACGGTTGGCCAGCGAGCCGCTCCAGCCCATCTGCTCCCAGCCCTGCAGGCCGATGCCCAGGGTCCAGCGGGCTTTCTGGCGAAACGCGGTGCGGAAGGTATCGGGAAAGAACTCGCGCACGCACAGCGGCATGTTCAGGGTCGATTCATACGGCTTGCGAAACCACGACTTGCGCAGCACCCGGAACTGCACCGGGAAGCGCACAAAGATCGCGTTCATGCCGTATTTGGCCAGGCGCGCACCGACGTCGTAGTCCTCGGTCAGGCTGTCGGTGTTGAACGGCTGGTTCTGGTTTTCCGCTGCCAGCACTTCCAGGGCGCGCCGTGAGAAACAAGTGCCGACCCCGGCCGAAGGGACGGTGTCGGTCATGCTTTCGCGCACCACCAGGTCCTTGCCGTGCCATTCGGCGAACTCGTCCATGTAAGTGCCTGCCACCCACTCGTACCAGTTACGCTCCAGCGATACCACCGGCAACTGGATCATGTCCTTGCGCGGCAGCAGGTAGTTGAACAGGCGCAGCTCCAGCGGATGCAGCACGTCTTCGCTGTCATGCAGCACGGTGCCGGCAAAGCTCATGCCGTGGGTTTTCTCGTAGTGGAAGATCGCCTGGATCACCCAGTTCAGGCAGTCGGCCTTGCAGGTCGGCCCGGCATGCGGCACCTCGACACGATGCAGTTGCTTGTAACGGCGGCGCATCCGTTCGACTTCATCAATGGTGCGCTGGTCATTGATGTAAGTCCCGACGAAGACCACGTAATGCTTGTAGTCCAGGGTCGAGACCATGTTTTCGATCATCGGCGCGATGACGTCGTACTCCAGCCAGGCCGGGACCATGATGGCCATGGGTTGCTGGTCACGGGCCAGCAACTGCGCCTCGGTCAGTGGCCGGTAGCGGCGCTCGGCGGTGTACTTGCGGTACAGCCGCCGCGCCCAGTACCACAGGTCGACGATCAGGTCGTCGAGGCTGGAGATGAGGATGATCACCGCGACCACCAGGGTCGCGGCTTCCAGGTAGCTGTAGTAATGAGCCAGCCAGTACGGCCAGTAGAGCGAGGTCATCGAGCGGTCCCGTTACTGGCGTTGACGGCGGGCGCGGCGGCCGGCCAGCAGGATGACGACGAGCAACAGCAGGGCACCGGGGATCAGCCACAGCAGTGACGGCTGACGCCAGGCCTCCAGGCCGCGTGGCTCGTCGGCGTCGATCAACTGACTGCCGCTGGGGTCGTGCGTGTCGAAGGTCGACAGCACACCTTCAGAACCCAGTATCGAGGCGTTGCCGCGGGTCAGCAGCAGTGGCTCATCAAACTGCGGGGCATGGCTGCCCAGGGTGCGATACACCAGGCCCTGCTGACCGCCGGACGTGACCACTTGCAGGGCGGCCATGCCGTCCAGCTGTTGCAGGTCAAGCAGGCGTTGCTGCTTGTGGTTGATCAGCAAGCGGCCTTGGTCGTCGACCTGCACAGCGGCATCGCTGTCCTTGATGGGCAATTCGAAGGCCAGAAACGTCTGGTCTGGGGCCACCGCGGCCTTGCCGTCGGCCTGCACCTTGAGCTGCGCACGCAGTGGCGAGATGCCGGCCGCGTCGGCGATCTTGATCAGGGTTGGCAGGCTGCTGGCGGGTTGCTCCAGCCAGGCTTGCGGTACCAGGATCTGGCTGTTTTTGGCAAAGCGTGCGGCCATGCCGGCGAAGTCGCTGCCCGGCGTGCTGTCTTTCAGGACGATATGGCTGGTGGGCAGCACCGTGACTGGAAACGCCTGCGGGGTTTCCAGGCAACGGTTGCTGACTGGCTGGCGCTGGAACGACACGCGCAGCACGTTACGCGAGCCCAGCGCATAAGCCGGAATCCGCGCCTCGATGCGTTGCTTGTGGCCATCGCTGACCAGTTGTGCGGCGCCGATCAGGTAATCGTTGAGAAACACCGAGGCCACCGGCGCGGTGCTTGAAGCGCCCGGTGAACTGGCCAGATCGACCACCGCCTTGACCGGCAGGCGGCCGTCATAGGCAACGTTGCCCAACGGGAAAGTGGCGCTCCAGTCACTCTTGGCCAGCACTTGCAGACCACCCGGTGAGCCGCCCAGACGTGACAGGGCCAGACGCCCGTCCTCGCTCAATGGCAGTTGCGCTTCGGCAATGGTCAACTGACGATTGCGGGCCAGTTTGTTCCACGCCGAGTTGAACAGGCTCATGGCCTTGACCGTGGCGTCGGGGGCGATCAGCAGCATCGGCCGGGCACCGACCAGCGCCAGGCGCGCTTCGTTCTTGCCCAACGCACCGAGGCCTGCGCCGATATGCCGTTGGCGCCACTGGGTCAGCGCGGCAGCGGCCTGACCATCCAGGCTCTGGACTTCGGCCTGTAAGGCGTCCAGGGCCAGGTTGATGGCCTTGAGCAGCTGCGCATCGTCAATCGCCAGATCAGCCTGCACATTCGGGGTCTGGCCCAGCACCAGCAGGGCACCCACTTCGGCGGGGGTCTTGAGGGTATAGCGGCCCTGGCCTGCCAGGCTGGCGAAAGCCGGCACGTTGCGCAGCGCTGCAGGGATATTCAGGGCGCTCAGATCAAGCTGATCGCCCACGGCGGGCAACGGCAGAATCTGCGCCTGCTTGCCAATGCGCTCCAGCGCCACCCCCAGGCGCCAGACCGCGTCGTAGCTCTGCGCGCTCAGGCTGCCGGGCGCGACCAGCACGCCGGGTTTGCCAGGCAAGGCGTTCCAGGCCGCGCCGATATCACGCAATTGACCGGCGTCGTAGCTGTACTGCAAGCGGGTGTCGGGCTCGATGCGCAGCACGTTGCCGATGACCCGTTCGTCTTCGCATAGATCCCGGGAAACGATCGACGACCAAGCCACGCCCAGCCGCACCGAACCACTGTCACGCGGCGCCTTGTCGATGCCCAGACTGACGCTGGCATCGCCTTGGGCTTCGTTCAGGCCTTGGGCGCGCACCGGGTAGCCATCGAGCGACAACAACAGGGTGTTGCGGCCGCCTTCGCCATTCAGGTAACTGGCATCGAACTTCAGGCTGGCATCGAGCAGCGGCACGCCGGCCGGTACCGGCAGGTACAGCTCACGTCGCGCATCGGTCGAGCCCAGGATGATGGGCGCCTTGATGCCCAGTTCCGCCAGGCGGATCTCGCGGTCCTGGCGCAGATCACTGTTGAGCCGGGCAATGGCCTGGGTCAGCGGGCTGTCGGCGGCCAGGGTCAGGTTGGGGGCGAGCACAAACAGGCTCGCACCCCAGGCCAGGGCGCTGAGAGCGCCCGCAGGGATGGACTTCATCAATGTGGTCTCGAACGAATGGAAATCGCGGGTGAAGTAAGCGCCGAACTAGGAGTTGAACGGCCGTGAATACGCTGAGTGCGCCGCCGGTGGCAGGCTTGCGGTATTTTGTAGCCAGTCTGCGCGGGGCCAGTCGGCCTGGCCGGGAACGAAGTCATCGACCGGTCGGCCCATCAGTGCATCGACGATGCGCGTGCAGGCTTTGCCGTCGCCATAGGGATTGTTGGCCTGGGCTGTGCGGCGCCAGAGCAGGTCGTCGTCATACAGCGCACTGACGCCCTCGACAATCGACTGCGGCGCGGTGCCGACCAGCCGCACGGTGCCAGCGGCCACGGCTTCCGGGCGCTCGGTGACGTCGCGCATCACCAGCACCGGTTTGCCCAGCGACGGCGCCTCTTCCTGAACGCCGCCGGAGTCGGTCAGCACTACGTGGGCGCGTTGCATCAGGCGCACGAAGGACAGGTAATCCAGTGGCTCGATCAGGTGCACGTTGCCGAGGTTGCCCAACTGCTCGGTGACCGGGCCCTTGACGTTGGGGTTCAGGTGCACCGGGTAAACGATCTGGATATCCGGACGCTGTGCCAAGGTACGCAGCGCCTTGCAGATATCGAGAAAACCTGCGCCGAAGTTCTCGCGCCGGTGACCGGTCACCAGCAACACCTTGCGGCTGGGCAGCAGAAAGCTGAACTGGTGGTCCAGGCGCTGGCGCAGTTCGCTGTCGCGTTCGATGCGCCGGGCCGTTTGCTGCAAGGCGTCGATGACCGTGTTACCGGTGACGAACGAACGGCCCTGCTGGCGTTCGCCAAGCAGATGGCGACGCGCCTCAGCGGTGGGGGCGAACAGCAGGTCGGCGGTCATGTCGATACTGCGCCGGTTCATCTCTTCAGGCCATGGCTGGCGGATATCGCCGGTACGCAGCCCGGCCTCGACGTGGCCTACCGGAATACGCCGGTGGAAGGCGGCCATCGCGGCGACCATGGCCGTGGTGGTATCGCCGTGGACCAGCACCCGGTCGGGCTGGGCAATCTCCAGCATCGGGTCGATGGCCTCGAACAGTGCGGCGGTCAGGCCGTTGAGCCCTTGATTGGGGCGCATGACCTCCAGGCTGTAATCGGCTTTGAGCTCAAACAGTTCCAGCACCTGGTGCAGCATGTGTTGATGCTGGCCAGTGACACAGACCCGTGAACTGATACCGGGCTCGGCGGCCAGCGCCTTGACCAGCGGTGCCATCTTGATGGCCTCGGGGCGAGTGCCGAAGATGGACAGAATACGGACTTTGGGTTGGTTGCTAGCGATGGTGGCCTCCCGCGCAGTCATCGTGCGCTTACAGCAGTCGGCCCGTACGCTACAGCGTGCGGGCAACTAATGATTCGGGTTCTATCGTAGTACCGGGGTCAACAGAATCGACAATAGGGGGGTCACATCATGTGATGAAGAACTGCACTGCTTTGCATCCCGGAAGTGCAGGGATTATTAGCACTTAATTTAAGAATTGCAAAATATTAATTTGATTTTTGCGTAGGAAAGAACGGGAAACTTTTGAAGTTACGGGCAGTCATGATTAACTCAAACGAGGGTGTTATCGTTTTGATATCATCGTAACTATGTGATATTTTTCATTTTTCTATTTTTGATTGAGCTGTTTTGAGGGTATTAATTATCTGGCGCTCACGCATTGGCTAGCGACTGTTGTTCGACTGAGCGGAGTCATTAATGTCAGCACTATGACGCCTGCATATTGGCAGAATGGCGAACGGGTTGGCAGAACGCGTAGAGCGCGAGGAATTAAAAGTTCAATCATTTCGTACAGGGCGAAACAGGACCGCCGCAAGGTGGGAAAGTTCAGCAGGCTGATGCGTTGAGTGCCGTGTTTGCGCACTATTAGTCGTCAACCGCGCGCTGTTAATCATCGACCTGGTTGAGAATGATTAGCGGGTTCAATATTGAGCGGCTGTCGGCTGTCCTGCGGCGTATTGCAATGGTCTTCGCACAGGCTTGGTATTTTCTGGCAAGCCCGTGCTGCAAGGGCTTGAGCATGCTAATTGCATTGCTGCAGGCAAGCGGGCGCAAAGGTGAATATTCCACCCACCGTAACGTTTCGCAGGCAGCATTGAGTGTTATACGCTCGCTTTTAATTGCTCTTTGCCAATGGCCATCAAGGCTGTTCCATTATTGGTCTGAAACTTTTCTTTGCAGTGAGAAACCATGCGATGCCCACGATAGCGCTACTGATCTGCGATGACTCGAACATGGCGCGCAAGCAGTTACTCCGGGCCTTGCCTGAAGACTGGGATGTGTCGGTGACCATGGCCACCAACGGGCTTGAAGGCCTCGATGCCATACGCCGGGGGCAGGGCGAGGTGGTTCTGCTGGACCTGACCATGCCGGTGATGGACGGCTATCAGACCCTGGCAGCGATCCGTTCGGAGCAACTGGCGGCCAAGGTCGTTGTGGTGTCCGGGGATGTCCAGGACGAAGCGGTGCGGCGAGTGATGGAGCTGGGCGCCCTGGCATTTCTGAAAAAGCCTGCTGACCCCACCGAGCTGCAAGCGACCCTGAGTCGCTTGGCGCTGTTGGGCCCGCCTGCCGTCAAGGCGCCGCATATCGTTGCTGGCGCCGATGGCCGGATCAGCTTTCAGGATGCCATGCGCGAGACGGTCAACGTCGCCATGGGCCGTGCCGCGGCGTTGCTGGCCAAGGTGCTGGGGGTGTTCGTGCAACTGCCGGTGCCCAACGTCAATATGCTTGAGGTGGGCGAGTTGCACATGGCCCTGGCCGATGCTCAGCGTGGTCAGCGGCTGACCGCCGTGTGCCAGGGTTACATCGGCGGCGGTATTGCCGGTGAAGCCTTGTTGCTGTTGCATGACTCGGAGGTCGCCGACATCGCCCGGCTGATGCAGCGAGACTCCACCGATTACACCGACATGGAAATGCTCCTGGACCTCTCGACTCTGGTGATCGGTGCCTGCCTGAGCGGTATCGGTGAGCAGATCGACGTGCCGTTTTCGCTGGGCCACCCGCAGATTCTTGGTCAGCAGGGCGGCATCGACGACCTGATCGACGTCAACCAGAAACGCTGGAAGAAGACCCTGGCCGTCGAGGTCAGCTACAGCGTTGAAGGGCACAATATTCACTTCGATCTGTTGATGTTGTTCACCGAAGACTCGGTCGAGCGGCTCACGAACAAACTTGCCTACATGATGAGCTGATCCATGAACGAGCGTATCGATATCAAAGAGCTTCACTGGCTACTGGCGGTCACTCAGAACATTGATGTGGGCATTGTCGTGCTGGACCGCGACTTGCAAGTGCAGGTCTGGAACACGTTCATGGAAAACCGCTCCGGAGTGATTCCGTTCGAGGCCATCGGCAAGTCGTTCTTCGAGCTGTTTCCGGAACTCAACCGGGCCTGGTTCAGCAAGAAGGTCGATAACGTCATCACCTTGGGCACGCCTGCATTCACCATTTGGGAACAGCGGCCGTACCTGGTGCGCTTCAAGAACTACCAGCCGATCACCGGCCAGGAAGAGTTCATGTACCAGAACACCAGCCTGTTTCCGTTGCGTGGCACCAACAACCAGATCAGCCACACCTGCCTGGTGATCTATGACGTCACTGACGTGGCGGCCAACCGGCATCAGCTGCTCAACGCCAACCGCCAGTTGCAGAAGCTTTCCAGCACCGACCGGCTGACTGGCCTGAACAACCGCGGCCACTGGGAAGAAGCGCTCAAACAGGAATACGCCCGGCACAGTCGCTACGGCTCACAGACCTCGCTGGTGATGCTCGACATCGATCACTTCAAGCACGTCAACGACAGCTGGGGGCATCAGGTGGGCGATCAGGTGCTGCAGGCGATGGCCGAGGTGGTCCGTGCTCAGGTACGCGGTGCCGATATCGCCGGCCGTTATGGCGGTGAAGAGTTCGTCGTGCTGCTGCCCGACACCGACAAGGAAGGCGCGCGTATCTTTGCCGAGCGCTTGCGCACGGCGGTTGAAGCGCTTGAGGTGAAACACGAAGGCCAGAGTATTCGCTGCACGATCAGCCTGGGCGTGGCTGACCTCAGCAAACCGAGCAACGGTTACAAAGCCTTGATCGAATGGGCCGACCAGGCGCTGTACCAGTCGAAGAAAAACGGCCGCAACCGGGTGACGGTGCAGGATTGACATCCTCCCGGCCCTAAAGGGCTGGGATTCCCACAACTGGACGCTCATGCCCGAGCGCGAGAATGTTCTTTGCGGCGTTGACGTCGCGGTCGTGGGTGGCACCGCACC